>CAYYJX010000032.1:0-35819 GCA_964471545.1 uncultured Fimbriimonas sp.
TATCCTTCCCAAGGTATTCGGAAGGAATGGAAACGACGTTCTTGCTGGACTGAACCGCAATGGTGCACCGAGCGCTCATACCGGATCGCAGCCTGTCTGACTTGTTGTCCAGGATGACCTCGACCTCGTATTTCACGACGGTATCAGCGGACTGACCTGTCGAACCCGCCGCACCGGCCTCTTTACTCGCCGGAGCGATCTTGCTGATCTTGCCTGTGAACGGTTCATCGGGCAGAGCATCCACGTCTACTCGGGCTGTCATCCCCACGGAGAGCTTTGCCGTGTCAATTTCGTTGATCGAAAGTTTGACTCGCATTTGAGTGCGGTCTTCGATTCGGAATATTGCCGTACCTGCAGATAATGAGTTCAAGCCGATGGCAAGTTCTCCCACCTGAAGGTATCGCTTCGTGATCACACCCGTGAGGGGCGACAACACGGCCGTCTCCTTCAGAAGACGCTCGGAATCCTCAAGCTGCGTCGCAATTTGCGCCGCGCTGGCCGCTTGTTGTCGAATCTGTTGATCGATGACCTCTGGATCGCGAAGAGCCGCTTTCTGTTTGTCGACTTCCGCCCGCGCGTTTCGAAGATCTTGAAGACGGTTCTGATCGATGTATCGGTTTGTTTCAGTCCGCTTCAGCTCGGCCTCCGCCTGTCTAATGGCTTCGTCGGCTCGGACGATCTCGGCGTCGAGTTGCTGCTTTTGCCGCTTGGCTTGCTCCTCGGCAGATTGAAGTCGAGCAGTAGAAACCTGGAGCGTCAGCTCAGCCGTTTGCAACGTTCGCGTGGCGACGTACCCCTTTGCTTCGAGATCCTTTTGCCGATCGTATTCGAGCTTTGCGTTGTCCAGGTTCCGTCGGGCTTCCTCAAGCGAGGCTTGGATTTGGGCGCGTTGCGTTGGGTGAGCGCTCGTCACGAGTCGCTCTCGCTCTTCTTTTAGCGACCGAACGTTTGCCCGAGCAGAGTCGATTTGAGCTTGCGTGAGGATCGGTTGGGCTTTAGTTTCTGCCTCAAGTTGTCGGAGCCGGGCTTGAGCTTGCTCAAGGTTTGCCCGAGAGACGATGACCCGCTGTGCCTTCTCGATCTTCGCTCGATCAATCTGACTTTGGGCAGCCTCGAAGGAAGCTTGGTTTTGCCGCACTCTCAACGAAGTTTCTTGCTTATCGATGGTGGCAATCAGTTGTCCCTGATCGACATATTGACCTTCGTCTGCAAGGATCTCCGCCAGTCGCCCTGCGGTTCCTGCTTTAACCTCCACAGACTTAACGGCGTCGATAGTCCCGGTCTCAATCACAAGGACTTCGACATCGCCTTTCTCAACGGTTAGAGAGGCGCTTGCCGCAGCATCCTTCACCGGTGGCTTGGCGCCGCAGCCGGACAAAATAAAGAGGGCGGCAATTAAGCCGACGGAATAACGAATCCCCACAGTCGTTCTCATACGGTCTGAGGGGAAGTATCGCCTATTGCAGCGATTTCGTTGCGAAATAGTTCTAAGTGCCCACTATTTCTAGGACTTCCAAATCATTGTTCGCCGATCCAAACCCTAGACTTGGGCAATCGGGTGCCAATCGGGTGGGCGATGTAGACGGTGCGGGCGCTGTAATTCCAAGCCTTCTCAAAGTCTTCGCGGGGGTAAGTCTTACGAACGCCATCTTTAAAGGCTGGATCGTTAAAGACGGGTGTTCCATCTTCCGTGAACCCGACTACGAGAACCAGATGTCCGCTCTCTTTTGGCGAGAGGGGGCGACCGCGCAACATGTCGAAGCTGACCGAGCATGCCACCGGAATGCCCTCAGCGATAAGGTCCTCAAGGTCTCGGATACAGGTTAATCGGGAGACGTAAGCCGTGAGCTCCGGAAAAGAGCCCATGTAAGCGGTGTTAAAGGGCCAGTTCCCCGCGCCATCGTAGACCGGATCCCAAACGTTTGCTTCGACTTCGGGCACGTCTCGATCGAGCGCAGGTCTTCCGAGCACCTTCGACCAGTGATTCAGGAGCATGGAAGTGGAGGTAGCACTGCAGAGGACACTTCCTCTCGGGTAGTTGCCTTGAGCTCGTTGAAAAACATCGATCGTTTTGCCCCAAGAAGCGTGCCTCTTTCGAGGCTCCCCTTCACGCACCGTGTCGCGATTGCTGAAAGACAGAGTGAGGAGCTTTACGCCCGTGAGTGCGTTGCTGGACCCTTTCTTCAGCGTCAGACGCACATCTACAGCGATTGCCTTTGTTTTCACGCGCAAGACATCGGTGAACACTTGACCGTCCTCGGTCTTTTGCTTCTCTACCGATCCCTTGGGGAGCAACGTTGGTTCTAAAGACCACTTACCCAGACTGAACCACGAACCGGCCCCCGATTCGAACCGGGGACGCAACTCAATCTCGAGCCCATTTTGCTTAGCATCCTCGAGGTTCCAACTCGGAATCACCTCCGAAAAGGGGATCCCGGGGCGCACGTTCTGGATAACGACCGTCCCTTGGGAAACCAACGTTTCAGGCACATCGACTTTCACGAGTCGTGCAATTGAGGGCGAAAATCCAGCAGACATTCCAACGACCGCAACCGCTAAGGACGCAAGCATCACCTTCTTCTACCTCATCTGCAGTAACAGCGCAACCAATCTTTGTGGTATCCTCTCGGATTCGTGTGCTGTGGGCGCACGAAGAAAGCTTTATGGCTACTTATCGAGGACGCAAGACAGACATTTGCCGAACCGTTGGCTTCGACATCTGGGGTCGCCCGAAGGGCCCGGCTAGCAAACGCGCATACCCGACCGGTCAACATGGTCCGAACCTTAAGGATCGACGACAATCGGAGTACGGCGAGCAGCTTCTTGCTAAACAGGTAATCCGACGCTACTACAACATGTTGGAGAAGCAGTTCGCGAATACCTTCAAGAAAGCGCAGCGCATGCCTGGCAACACGAGCTTGAACTTTTTGAGATTGCTCGAGTTGCGACTCTCGACCGCTGTTTGGCGACTTGGCTATGCCAAGACGGTCTTCCAAGCACGGCAGATGGTAAGTCACGGTCATATTCTCGTCAACGGTCGATCCGTAAACATTCCGTCCTACCTGCTGAAGGTTGGCGACGTTGTGGAAGTTCGTGATCGCGCTAGCAGCCGCGGCATCGCCAAGGCAAGCCACTACGAGGGAGCCGCGGTTCCGGCTTACATCGAAGTGGACGTTCCCAACTTCAAGGGCAAGATCATCGCCCTGCCTGAGCGAGAGGACTTTCCGAAGTTCTTCCAAGAGCAGCAGGTCGTTGAATTCTACGCACGCGGCTAATCCTCGCGAGCAAAGAACAGAAAAGGCGCTTCTTTCGAGAAGCGCCTTTTTCTTTTGTCTGGATACTTCGGAGCGGACGGGCTTAATGCGATTTAGCCTTTCGTCGCTTCCTTCAGTTCCCGGATGAACGCAACGATCTGAGCCCTACCCTGGCCACCGTTCCAGTCCGTGTTGAGCTTCGATACAAGTGCGCTTCCCACAACTGCCCCGTCGGCGACTTCGCAAACCATGCGCACGTGTTCTGGTTTTGATATTCCGAAGCCAACGCAAACCGGCTTGTCGGTTCTCTCTCGGACTCTTCCCACAAGGCCTTTAACCTCTGGCGGAACCGAGTTTTCGGCACCCGTTACACCCGTTCTCGACACCGCGTACACAAACCCTGTCGTGCGCTCGCACACCTCGTCAATGCGGGTATCGGTGCTCGTCGGGGCAATCAGATAGATGGTTTCAATGCCTGCATTCTTGGACGCCGAATCCCACGCGTCGGCTTCATCGGGAACCAGGTCGCTGATGATGGTTCCTGCCAAACCCGCCCCTGCACTCGCCAGGGCATACCGCTCCAATCCCATTCGAAGAACAGGGTTGTAGTAGCCCATGGTGACGACGGGAATGGATTTCGGCGCCGTTTGGAGCGCTTCCAGGATTTGTTCCGGAGTCGTGCCATTGTCAAGCGATCGCTGACTGCTCGCTTGAATCGTTGGTCCTTCCCCAAACGGATCGGAGAAGGGTATTCCAACCTCGATCAAATCAGCGCCACCCTCCTCGAGAGCGCTGATTATGTCACCGATCTCGGAGAGCGGCTGATCGCCTGCGGTAAAGAAGCAAACAAGGGCTTTTTCTCCCTTCGATCGGAGGTCTAGGATCTTTTCGGAAACCGTCATTGTGACTACGCCTTTGGCTTAAACGGTTTACCCTTCAAAGCCTCGAGTTTCGCCCACTGTGCCTTCGAAATCTGTTTCGACATCTTTCCGTCGTATTCCTTTTGAATGGCCACTGCTTTAGGCTCTCGTTTCTTTAGCTCTGCCTGGAGATCCTTTTGGAACGCAGCCTGTAGGGCTTGACGATCCTTATCCGTCTTGGCCGTCTTCTCTTTGTCCTTGTACTTGGGCTCCAATGCCCGGATAGCCTCTTGCTGAATGCCTTGGAGTTTCTGCTGAGCCTCGCCGTAAAGCTTGGCGACAGTCTCTCGCTGCCCCTTTGAAATTCCGATCTTCTCGGCAACGTTGACATCCAGAATGGCAATCTTTCCAGCCGCTTGAATCGTGATTTCGCGCAGTCGCTTGAGTTGACCATCGGACAGGACGCCGAGAACGCCATTGCGAAGCTTCGTAAGGTTTGCGAAGCTCTTCTTTTGGAATTCGGCGTCCGCTTGCTTCTTCGCTCGTTGGTAGCTGTCCACCAAAGCCTTCCCTTCTTTCTCGAAGGTTTGTGCGAAGACGTTCATCTTCTTGCGCTGCGCCTCGGTCACCTTTAGTTCCGTTTGGATCGGCTTCTGCGTAAGAAGTTGGAAGTTCGCAACCTTCTGGTCAAACGGATCCGGCGCAGCGAAGGAGGCTGCAGCCAAAAAGGCCAGGGCTAATGAAGGCAATAATTTCATTCGTTTCACTTTACCAAGCCGCTCTTTCAGCGGTATTCGGCATCCCAAAGCGGTTGCTCTCTACCAATTCAAACTTGGCTCTAGGGATTAGACGCTTCAGCGCACTCATTAGTGCCTCGTTCACTCTCACGGGCTTCGGAAGCGCCAACGGCGCGAACTCAGTAACCGGGTCTAACTGAACAAAAACTTCGTAGTCTCCGGGATGCTCATAGAACAATCGGCTAACTTCTTCCAATTGCTTACGGGTCGCCCGATCAAGGGTAATGGTTAGCGAGCCTTCCGCCCGATAGCCATCGTCGACAAGAAGCTGTTGACTCACTTCTAAGGGCTTGATGTCGTCGCAAGAGAGAGCGATCTTCTCCTCCTTGAAACGGTCCATGTAAAGCCGCCCCGAAACCTGAACGACCGAGTCTTTCGCGATAAAGGTTCTTAGTCGCTCGTAGGCGTTGGTGGAAACCGTGATCGAGACAACACCGGAAAAGTCCTCCAAGATGAGCGTGCACATCTTCTTCCCAGACTTGGTGAGGAACGATCGCTCGGCAGCGATGACTCCACAAACCTTCACCTGAGTTCCTTCGGGAGTTTCCTCAATCTGCGAGCAGCTATGCGTAGACGCCTGCTTAAGCACTCGCTCAAGCCCACGCAGAGGGTGATCGGAAACGTAGATGCCCATGACTTCCTTTTCGAGGGCGAGTTTCGTTGTACGATCGAGAGCGTCGGCTTCAGGAAGAACTGGATACGCAGTGGTGACGTCTCCGGAATCCTCGCCGAACAGCGAGTCCTGACCCGCCTGCCTTTGCCGAATGATCTGGTCGGCAAATTGGAGGGCACCTTCCAATTGGTTGAGCAACTTCTGGCGATTGGGATCGATGCTATCAAGTGCGCCCGCCTTAATCAGCGCATCCAGGGCGGTTCGATTCATCCCGTAGGGTCGGACCCGTTCGGCAAACTCAAATAGGTGCGTGTAGGGCCCATTCTCCTCTCGCTCCTTGATGATTCCAGTCACGACGCCGTCGCCCACGCCTTTGATGGCACCAAGGCCGAATCGAATGGCCTTGTCCGGCTTCTTACCGATGAAGTCGATGCTAAAGTCCGTGACGGAAACGTTCACGTCTGGCTGAAGAACCGGAATCTTCATCCGACGACATTCTTCGATGAACGCGATGACCCGGTCTTCCTTCGTCCGGTACACGGCGAGGAGCGCGGCCATGTATTCCTCGGGGTAGTTCGCCTTCAAATAAGCGGTTTGGTGCGAAAGGATCGCATAACAAACTGCGTGGGCTTTGTTGAACGCGTAACCGGCGAACGGTAGGAGCAAGGTCCAGATCTGGTCCGCGACCTCTGCAGAAATTCCGATCGCGGCCGTTCCTTCCACAAATTCGACCTTCATGCCTGCCATGGCCTTCTCGTCCTTCTTTCCCATGGCGCGGCGCAAAATATCTGCCTTGCCAAGGCTAAAGCCGGCAAGGGCCTGCACCAACTTGAGAACCTGGTCTTGGTAAACGATGACGCCGTACGTCTCGTTGAGAAGCGGCTCCATGCGGGGATCTAGATACTCGACGGCTGTTCGACCGAACTTCGTGTCGATGAACCGCTGAATGTGCTCCATGGGTCCAGGTCGGTAGAGCGCGATCATCGCCGCGAGTTCTCGCACGTTCTGGGGCTTTAGCTGGACGAGCCAGCGGGTCATGCCGCCACCTTCAAGTTGGAAGACGCCCGTGGTTTCTCCCCGTGCGAGCATGTCCCACGTCTTCTGGTCATCTTCCGGAGCCTGCCGGGGATCGATCTTCACTCCGGTGGTGCGCTCGATGTTATCGACACACTTTGCCAGCACGGTTAAGTTGGAGAGACCCAGGAAGTCCATCTTGAGAAGACCGATCTTCTCAAGGATTCCCATCTCAAAGGCAGTCACGGCTTGGCCGTCGTTCCCGCGATACAGGGGCACGTAATCGACGAGAGGATCCTTTGAAATCACGACGCCCGCCGCGTGGACACCCGCGTTCCGCACCATTCCTTCGACACTCTTCGCGGTCTCTAAAAGATCACGAACACGCGGATCGTTCTCGACCATGTCTCGGAACTCGGCACTTTCCTTGAGCGCCTTTTCAAGCGACATTCCCGGAGCGTTCGGAATTGCCTTTGTGATTCGATCCGTCTCCTGCGGGGTGTAGCCGAGCACTCGACCACAGTCCTTGATGGCAGCCTTTGCTCCAAGCGTTCCAAAGGTGATGATCTGAGCAACGTGGTCTTTTCCGTATTTCTCGGTGACGTAGTCGATAACCTCATCGCGCCGCGCGTCTTCGAAGTCCATATCGATATCGGGCATCGATATTCGCTCTGGGTTCAAGAACCGCTCGAACGTCAGGTCGTAGTCCACCGGATCGACATCGGTGATTCCCAAGGTGAACGAAACAAGGGATCCGGCGGCCGATCCACGGACTCCAAAGTAGATCCCGCGATCACGAGTCGCCTGCGCAAACTCCTTCACAAGCAAGAAATAGTCGCCGAATCCGGTCTGCTCGATAATGCCGAGTTCGTATTCGAGGCGATCTAGCTTCCGCTCCGGCTCAGTGCACCGATCCCGCAACCCTTTTTCTGCGAGCTCTCGAAGGTACTGGAAGTTGGTTTTGCCTGCTGGAACGTCCGGCTGCGGCATTGGCGCCCGCTGCTTGTCCAATTCCACGTTGCACATGGCCGCAACCATGGCTGTGTTCTCAAGCGCCTCCGGATGCTCCTTGAACAGTTCGAACATCTCGTCCTGAGACTTGATGTAGAACTCCTCAGTGTTGAACTTCAGTCGGTCGGTGTTTGCCACCAGTTCACCCGTTTGGATACAAAGCAACACATCGTGTGGCTTCGCATCAGAACGGCAGAGATAGTGCGCGTCGTTCGTCGCAATGAGAGGAAGCTTCAACTCTCGGGAGATTCGAACCAGCGAGTCCTTTATCTCCCGTTGTTCAGGTAGCCCGTGGTCCTGCAATTCGACAAAGTAGGATCCCTCGTCGAAAATCTCCTTATACATTCCGGCTAGGTACTGAGCGCGGTCGTAGTTCCCTTGCATCAATGCTTGGCAAACTTCCGATCCTAAGCAAGCCGTGGTTCCAATGACTCCCTTCGCGTGCTTACGAAGAATCTCGTGGTCGATACGAGGCTTGTAGTAGTAGCCTTCGAGCGCGGCGATGGTTGAGATCTTGCAAAGATTGCGGTAGCCCTCCAGGTCTTTGGCAAGGAGCACGAGGTGAAACGCCTCTCGGTCGCCCTTTCCACCCCGAGCAGAGATCCCACTGGGAGCAACGTACGCCTCAACCCCAAGAATCGGCTTCACGCCCTTCTTCTTGGCCTCCATGTAGAACTCCATGGCACCGAACATCACGCCGTGGTCCGTGATTGCCATCGACTCCATTTCGAACTTCTCAGCCTGCTTGATTAGGTCCGACACGCGGTTGGCCCCGTCGAGCATGGAGTATTCGGTGTGGTTATGGAGGTGAACGAAGGACTTACACATAGAGTCAAAAGAGAAGGCGATGACCCGTTGTTCGCCTAGCCAAGTTGAGACGATTCACGGGCATTATTCGATGGACGAAAATTGACGTTCGGCGACTAGTCGCCGCCCAAATCTTCGACCCAAGCTCTACGAATCTCGGCGACACTCCAGGCCTGCCAAGGGCAACCATTCGGACGATGTGGAGCATCGCCGTCGTACACCTCAGAGATTCCTCCGATGCCGCACTCGGTCAGCATTTCGCGAGCTTCTTTGAGGATGCGTCGACCTTCCGCAACGTCGCCGGTGTACTTCACCAGCGAGGTGACAAACGGCCCCAGGAGCCATGGCCACACGGTGCCTTGGTGATACGCCGCATCCAGTTCCGGAAGGGGTCCTTCAAACCTTCCTTTGTAGCCCGGCTCGTTTGGCCCCAGGGTTCGCAGTCCTACCGGCGTCCATAACCCTTACCGGACCACGGCTAGAGCCCGCTTGGCATGTTCGGGATTCACGGGCGAAAACGGGAGCGACATCGCCAAGACCTGATTCGGGCGAAGGCTTGCATCGTTTGGTTCACAAGTGTCCAGGTAATGCCCTCGGATCTCGTGCCAGAACTTGGCTTCAAAGTTCTTTTCGCCCAACTCCGCCAGCTTTGCCACTGCGACGGTATCGGCGTCGATCTTGCTTCCGATCCACTCGACGACGCGGAGCAGATTGATCCAAAGAGCATTGATCTCCACGGGTTTGCCGTGTCGCGGCGTCACCACCCAGTCGCCGATCTTTGCATCCATCCATGTGAGCTGAACGCCATGCTCTCCTTGGCGAAGAAGCCCATCGGTCGGGTCGACGTGGATACCAAAATCGGTTCCTTTGCGGTGCCACTCCACAACGTCCTCGAGCGCGGCAAACATCTTTCGAGCGAACGTCTCGTCCCACTCTGCGAGGAGAGTTCTATAGATCGCGTTCGCAAACCAAAGCGTGGCGTCGACGGTGTTGTAATCTGGTTCTTCACCCCGCTCGACAAATCGATTCGGAATGAGACCTCGCCGAATTTGACTGGCGTAGGCAGAAAGCAATTCTCTAGAAGTTTGGTATCGCCCGGATGCCAGGAGGATTCCCGGAAGCGAGATCATGGTGTCCCTGCCCCAATCTGTGAACCACGGATAGCCCGCAAGAATCGAGCTCCGTCGATTCGTTTCGACCACGAACTTAGCGGCGGCAGATTCAAGAGCCGCCTTGAGAGATACGGACGGTGTAGCGGGTTCGATCGGCTTGGAGACGTCGGACTCTCCTTCTTGATCGCTCACGAGCAGAGTGAACGTTTGTCCCGCTTGTAGGTCGACCTTAAACTCGCAGGGGCAATACAAATCGTCCCGTGGATGCAGGCCACGATCCGTCTCTCGAGCGTGTTCGAAGCGGTAATACCAACCATGAACGGGAATCCGCTTGGCGCCGGTGTGTCCAAAGACAATGGACGTGTCCCCCTCGGTGACGATCGTGATGTCCTCGCCAAATTCGATGCTCTGGGGGTATCCACCTCGTTCGGCAAAGTCACCGTGGTGATCGCGGTGGCACACCAACGGCCGGAGTGCGAGTTCGATCGCCTTCTTGCCCTTGTTCGTGTACCGAATCTTGATCGCGTTCCTTCCACGCTCAACTTCGAGTTGCTTCTCGATGGAAACCGACCCTTGGGCGTAGTGCCAGGTCACGGTCGTATCCGTAGCCTCGAAGCCTTTCAGGTAAGCAAAGCCGTCTGGGTAAACGACACCCGGGTACTGATTGGCACTGAGGGGGAGTCGTGTGCCACCAAAACTAGCGGTCGCATCAACCCCGCCTAATAGCAACATTCGCCCGGTCGGAGGATTCGTCGCAGCGATCAAGTGCCCGTGGTAGCGACGCGTGTTGATGCCTGAAACCGTTCCCATGGCGTAACCGCCAATGCCGTTCGGAAGAACCCATTCTCTGCGCGTTGAGATTTCAAGATTGCGGCATTGAGACTGGTCGAGACGGTAGGTCATGAAGACAAATAGTTTACGGCTTTCGGCTACCTGAGTTGACGCGTTTCTCGCGGTCAAACTTTCGCCGTTGAAGGATGTCCAGAAACTTATCGAATCGGAAGGTGAACCCGAACTGATAATCCTGCGGAAAGCTTCGATAGACTAGCACCGGTTCGAGACAGCCCATCACCTGCGAGATCCTAAACTCTCTTGCAAACCACCCCTGAGTTGGGTCGTACCGCCACAGGAAAGAGAGCTTCGTGGCGGACCCTAGTAAGTCGGTTCGCACCACAAGGCCCTGGCGCGAAGGAAATTCATCGACTCGGTATTCGGGTCGACCGGAGAACTCGTACCCGTATGCACCAACACCGATTCCCCAGAACGGGAGCGGCTTGTAAACGACTCCTCCTTCCGCACCAATGAACGAAAACGTCTCCTGACCGATGATGGAGCCCACGTCCAACCGAGCGATGCCAGTGAGATTGCCCGACTTCATGAGCGGAGAACCAAGAGACGCGTTAAGAACGGTTCGACGTCGGAAAGCTTCGTTGTTCTCCGCGAAGCTCATCGTTCTTGCTTGCAGATAGAAAGAGCCGTCTCCCAGCGGACCACTCTGCTCTCGCACAAACTCCCACTCTTTTGAGTAGACGGGGCCAAAGTCGGTAAGGCGACCATAAGACCCAATGTTCTGCATGGCGCCCACACTCCAAGTGTCCCTGAGCTGTCGCATGGCACGATGCTCCTGTTCAGGAGTTCGAATGTAGACATTGCGGAAGTAACCCCAACTGAACCGTTCGTTGATGTCCAAGCGGGGCGTAACGCGGGCATCGGAATCCGCGTTAGGGATTCGGTTGTTGGTCAAAAGGAGAATCGACTGAGGCTTGATTCGCTCGTAGGAGTTCACCAAAGCATAAAGCTGGAAATCCTTGTTCACCTCAATGTCGCTGTTCCAGCTAAGTCCGAGACCTTCGTTGGCTCGGTTGGCGATCGTCGGCAAGGTAAGCCCCTGCGTTCTTCGATCCAATGAGAACGATAGTTTAGGAACAACCGGAAGGTTTGCACCTAGCAGGCTGATCTGCGGCTTTTCCATTACCGCTCGTTGACCAGGATAGATGCGAAAGACGGGAATCCGGACTCGGTAGAAAGGCACCCGCTCCCGACAGGTCGTCGCATCTACATCCCAGAGCGTCCACCCTTCGGGCTTGATCTCGGCTCTAGCCGCCTTTAGCTGCATGGCACCGATTTCAACGCGCACCCCTTCAGCCAGCGCCGTCCGACTTTTTTCTTGCCACCTAAATCGGAGTTTCGAAGCGGATAATTGACCGTCTGGATCATCAATACGGACCTCGCCAAGTGCCAAACCCTCTTCGGGGACAAGACCGAAAATGCCGTATTCGGGGAGATCGATCGGTTTGGAGTCCACCTCTGGATCTCCGGTTGGAACTCGGAGGATGAGCGTGTCGCTTTTCAGCTTCGTGACGTCGTACTCCGCCTCCACACCTCCACGAAAGATGTAGACGCCGACTTCAATGCGATACTCCGGCTCCTTGCTTCGAACGACAAGGACATCGTCAATTGGAATGGACTCTTGTTGCCCTTGCGTAACCGCTTGAGTTTTGCTTGGAGCTGAAGCTCGTACCTGCTGGGCATGCACGATCGTGGGGCTACTCGCCAAGGGGAGGTTCTCAAAAGATAGTCCGAACCCCGGGCCCAACATTCTAGGGGCATTTTACCGATTTCCAAGATCGAGCGAACGAAACCTGCGTTACAGTGTGTCTTGAGACCTGAGGTTCATACACATGAGCGAACGTTCTTTGCAGACATGGGAGTTTGACGCAATCGTCCGTGAAACCAATTGGGTTCACCGGGCTAAGATCGGCGACTCTCAGGCAGTAGCTTGTCTTATCGATAAGCACCGAGTCTCACTCACGGCGATGATCGCCAATATTGTGCGAGACGGTCATGAGGCAGAAGACATCGCTCAAGAAGCATTGCTAAAAGCCATTCGAGAAATCGGTCGATTGCGCGACGACACTGCTTTCAAGCGATTTCTGTATCGAATCGCCGTGCACGCAACCATGGATCGGATGCGGAAGAAGCGTCCGCAAGTCGGTCTTCCTGAGATGGAGATGACGGGCCTTGATGCGGATATCGAGTCCAAGCTTCAAATTGAGCGGACTCTGGCAAAGCTCCCTCCCGATTTGCGCACTACCTTGGTTTTGCGCGAGGTCCAACAGCTTGACTACGATGAGATCGCGGACATCTTGATGATTCCAGTAGGAACGGTCCGATCTCGTCTTCACGCCGCTCGAGAACGGTTCCGCCAACTATGGACGGAGCGAGGGAAATAACGATGCTCAAACTCCGTTGCTACCTTTTCTCGAAGCTCTCGCACGAGCAGCGCGATCGCGACTTGAGTGAGGACGAATCGGACTTTCTGGAACGTCACCGGATGCACTGCGAGGAGTGCGCAGCCCGGGAGAGGATCATGAACGCATCTCTCGATACCTTGGCCCTGCTGGCCCCTATAGAGGCATCGCCACCGGAATCGAATCGAGACATTCTAGAAAAACTGGATCGTCCAAAAAGGCAATCAGCGTTTTCTTGGATCACTTCCCCTCTCGCCGATCACCGACTTTAACCAGATAATCAGAAATTCTTCAGACCCGGTCTTCTTTGAAGCCGGGTCTTTTCAATGGGTTTGATCTAACCTTTAAGGAATGACTCCCGAGATCACCGCTCTGTTAGAAAAAACCGCCCAAGAGGTTTTGGGGCTTCGTGAGCTTTTGAGTCAATCACCCTCGGGATTGGAGTGGTGCAACCGGTTTTCCGCAATCCTAGACGATTCCATCATTCAGCTATTCAATAACTGCTTTGAAGGTGCACCCGAAGCGATCCCCTTTGCCCTGATCGCAACCGGAGGATATGGTCGGCGAGAAATGAGTCCGGCCTCTGACATCGACCTCATGGTCGTATCCGCCGGCGAAGACACTCCTGACTTTGATCCGGGGCTGCGACGATTCTTCACGCTGCTCACCGGACCATTCAGAGAGCGCCTTGGGATCGACGTGGACTATTCTTACCTATATCTCTCCCAAATTGAAGGGATTGATATCACCACGCGAACTGCGCTCTTGGAAGCCCGTTTCTTAGTTGGTCGAAGGTCCATCCCCAACCAACTTCGCCGGTCGCTGGTCGCCAGTATGCCAACCGGAGACTTCCTTCTGGAGAAGCTCCGAGAACGGACTGAGCAGCATGCGAAATATCACCGAACGCCTTTGATTGCCGAACCTCACCTAAAAGAGGGCGCGGGTGGATTGCGGTGTTTCCACGCTGCCAACTGGATTCGAGAGGCCCTGGGAGAGCAGGCTCTCGCTCCCACCGACGCATACGATCAGATTCTGCTGGCAAGGAACCTCCTTCACCTTCTCAGCGGAAAAGCAAACGAGAGCTTGACGCGATCTCGTCAAGGAGATCTTGCCGAACTACTGGGTATTCACCCAACGGAGCTGATGCGAACCGTCACTCAGGCGGGCGAAGAGTTGCATCTGGGATTTCTCCGGACCATTCAAAAGGTGCGGGAATCGCGCTTTGTCCTTACTGACTCTTGTTTGGCGATTCGAGGGGAAATCCGCATTCGCTCAATTTACGACGGCGGCTCGGCTGCCGTTGGAGTGAGTCTGGGTACCGCACTTGGACTTGAGATCGAAGACTTGAAGGTGGGGACCCCAAAGTCCGTGAACGGACCTGCACTTATCCACGCCATTCATTCCGGATCCAAGACTCTTCGGGCAATGGACCGTTGCGGTCTTTTAGAACGTCTCCTGCCGGAGCTCACTGCGACCCGCTATTTGGTTCCGACCGATGCCGCCCATCGTTACACCATCTTCGAGCACCTTCTGAAAACAGTCGATAATCTCGATTCGGTGAGCGAGCCCTTCCTGCAGGACATCAAAGCTCTGGTAGCCGACGGTGGAGTGCTGTACTTCGCCGCCCTCCTGCATGACATTGGAAAAGTCGATCTCGATCAACCACACGAGGTGTTGGGAGGAGCGATGGTTCGCGAGCTTTCGAAGCGTCTGAACATCCCGTCGGAAACCTCCGAGGAGCTCGTTTGGCTCGTTGAGAATCACCTCGTGATGACCCGATTTATTCGGATTCGAGACGTCAACCTTGAAGAAACAATCCGTGACTTTGCTGAAGTCGTGAAATCGACGGATCGTTTGAACATGCTTACGCTCCTAACGTGGGCAGACGTTAATGCGGTCGGCGAAGGCACTTGGACGCAAGCACAAGACACCTTCTTGCGCCTGCTGTACGAACGAACGTTCGCCTACCTGAGTGCACAGTCACCGGAGAGAACAGATCCGTCCGTGTACCGACGAAGGTTGTTGGCAGGTCTGAAGCATGAAGTCGCTAATGAAGCCCTCGTACAGACCTATCTCGATCAGTTGCCTGTGCACTACCTAACGACGACTCCCCCAGAGGTCGTGAAGCTTCACATGAAGTTCGTGGAGAAAGCTCGGAGGGGTGACGTGACCATCGAAATTTTTGAGCGACCCGAGATCTCAGCAACTGAGATCACCGTCTGCGCTCCCGACCGCCCGGGATTACTTTCCGAGATTCTTGGAGTGTTCTACGCCCACGACCTCTCTGTCCCTGGAATCAGAGCCTCTACCACGACGGATGCTCAGCCCATCGCCATCGACGTTTTCCAAGTCTCCAGAAGTGATCGCCCTGTTCCTTCTGCGACGATGGGACAAGTCAGTCGAGATCTTCAAGCCGTCTTGCTTCAGGAAAAGAATGCGTCCGAACTCCTTGCGCAGAAGGGAAAGGATCCGAACCGAATGCTGGAAGTCGACACCGTTACCTACCAAGAAAACCGTTCGGGAATCGATGGTCCGGGCGTGCTAGAACTTCGGTGTCCCCGAGGAAGAGGGCTTCCCTTCCGTAT
Organism: uncultured Fimbriimonas sp.; assembly: GCA_964471545.1. Classification (GTDB taxonomy): domain Bacteria; phylum Armatimonadota; class Fimbriimonadia; order Fimbriimonadales; family Fimbriimonadaceae; genus Fimbriimonas. The sequence goes on from CAYYJX010000032.1 coordinate 15,305, forward strand.
CTCCAGCTTCCTTGCACGACAGGGTTGGACCATCCTTACGGCCCGTTTGGGACAATACGCCGGGAAAGCGGCCTCGGCTTACTATCTTCTGGACCCATCCGGTCGGGCACCAAAGGCGGAAGCGGTAAAGAAAGCCTTCGAAACGCTTCAGGAACCTACGACGGTTCAACCTTCTGCGACAGAATAGGACATGACCGCCTTCGACCGACTGATCGCTCGGTATCAGGACCTAGCCTCGTTGGAAAACGCCGCCAACCTCCTTGGATGGGATCAAAGCGTGAACATGCCGTCCGGAGGAGCCACCGCGCGGTCCACCGCCCAGGGGTCGCTGGCAAGACTCCAGCACGAACTCCTGATTTCAGACGAGTTCGGGAAACTCCTCGAGGATGCAGGCAAGGACACCAAGGACGAGGTTGAAGCGGCTACGGTCCGAGTCCTTCAAAAGGATCGCAATCAGGCGATGAAGTTGCCAACCGCTTTGGTCGAAAAGAAAGCGGCAACGGTTGGAAAGGCGTACCAACAGTGGAAGTTGGCACGCGCGAACAATGACTTCGCGAGCATGATCGACCACTACGAAACCCTCTTCGAGATTGCTCGAGAAACTTCGGCGCTTCTCGGTGGAGGTTCTCATCCGTACGACGCCCTGATTGATCTGTACGAAGAAGGAGCAACCCATGCTCAAGCCCAAGAGATGTTCCACGCCATTGGCCCCGTGATTCGCAAGTACATAGAGATTGCGGACCAGAACCAGGCCGATGACTCATTCCTGCATGCCGAATGGGATCAGCCTAAGCTGCGTGACGTCACGGAAACTGTTGTGAAGCAAGTCGGCTTCGACTTCGAGCGGGGTCGACTCGACCTGTGCGGAAATGCTTTCTGTGCCCGCCCTGGAGGAATGAACGATATCCGCATGACCACTCGACCCAGTGGTCACTTTAAGGGTGTCGTTTCCTCGAGCCTTCACGAAATGGGACACGCACTTTACGAACAGAATCAGCGACAAGATTGGGGCCATCTCCCGATTGCAACCGGTGTTAGCCTTGCGGTCCACGAGAGCCAAAGCCGTCTTTGGGAGAACGTGATCGGACGTTCGAAACCATTCTGGACCTTTTTCTTCGCTCGCTATCAGGGAGCCTTTTCCAACCTTGCTTCCGTGCCTCTTGACTCATTCTGGAGGGGACTGAACAAGGTTCAGCCGGGCTTCATCCGGGTCGGTGCCGACGAACTCACCTACAACTTCCATATTCAAGTGCGCTTCGAGTTGGAAGTTGAGCTCCTAACCGAGACGGTGCGTGTAAAGGACCTCCCCGACGCATGGAACGCCAAGTACCAGACCCTGCTCGGCATTACTCCCGAGTCTGACTCTGTGGGTTGTCTGCAGGATGTTCACTGGAGTAAAGGATCGGTCGGTTACTTCCCCACCTACGCCATGGGCAACGTAATCGGCCTTCAAATTTGGGAGGTGGTTACCCAATCGATTCCGGATTGGGAGAAACAGGTATCAAGAGGAGACTTCAGCGCGATTCTCGAAGAACTGAGTTCGCTGGTCTACCGAAAAGGTTGCCTGTACTCGCCGAAGGAATTGGTCCGATCGATCACTGGATCCGAGTTCGATCCTCAACCCTGGGTGAACTACGCTGAATCCAAGTTCGCCGAGGTTTACGGCCGTGCATAGCGGACCCACGAAGACAACCTTGGAGAGTTGGAGAGCCTTCCTAGCGGGCATCGAGCGGAACGTCTCTCCGGTCGTGCTTCGACCCCTACTGATCACCGACGCTGCGTCATTGGCGACTATTGGAACACCTGAAACATTCCAACATTTCATCACCGTCCAGCCGAGTTCACCAGATACAGCGGGGTACGAGCATTACCTTGCAACGATTCTTGCCGCGCCAGCCATCTTTGGATTTATCGTCATGGACGAGGGTTCCGGTGCCCCACTCGGCTCAACCTGTTTTATGGATATCCGCCCCGAGGATAAACATGTAGAGATTGGCCTAACGTGGTACGCCGAGTCTGCGCGCGGAACTAAGGTGAACCCAGCCTGCAAGTTCGCCTTGCTAGAGATCGCTTTTGAAGCACTTGGATGTGAGCGCGTGACTCTCAAATGCGATTCGCGCAATCAGCGAAGCCGGAATGCGATTTCGAAGTTGGGCGCCAGCTACGAAGGAACCCTCCGACGACACAAACCAACCGGTCCTGGAACTTGGCGCGATACGAGCTACTATTCGATCCTGCGAGACGAGTGGCCAGGAGTCAAGGAAAAACTCCTGGCGAGACTCGACACCTGATCGTTAGTTGGAAGCCAGCTGCTTGAACTGCTCGACATGCTTTAAGCAGCATGCTCGGACCCTTGCCCGGATGCGATTTATGTACTTGGCACGTTCGGTGACGCTGACGGCTCCGCGAGCATCGAGCAGATTGAAGACGTGCGAACACTTCAGAGCGAGATCAAGTGCCGGATACACAAGAGCTTTCGGACCATTTCCTACCGGAGGAAGGACTTCGGCTGCTCCAGAGAGAACCGGAGGTTCCGAAGTGAGAATGCCTCGCGTTTCATCCCAGAAAACTTCGGATTCGATGACTCGTTTAGACTCCGCCTCGTACATATCGAACATCTTGAAGAGCATGTCGGTGTCGGCGATCTCAAAGTTGTAAACGTTCGACTGCATTTCGGCTTGGAAATCCACCGTCTTGTAGGTCGTCGTTTCATTCCAGTCCAACCCATCCCAAAAACTCTGGGTGTTGTTGATCATCAGGCAGAGTCGTTCGGGACCATAAGTGATCTCCGCACACACGGGATTACATTCGACGCCTCCCATTTGCTGGAAGAAGGTGAACTGCGTGACTTCCGCTCCGTTGATCCAAACCTCCCAACCCACACCGCTTGCTCCGGCGGCTTGGCTCTCCCAGTCGTCTTCTACTAAGCGAATGTCGTTCTTCGAAGTGTCGATGCCGAGATAATCCAGCGAGCCCATGTAGAGGTCCACGATGTTGTCGGGACTCGGCTTCATGATCACCTGGTATTGGTAATACCGTTGGGATCGCTGAGGGTTGCGGGTGTATCGACCGTCGGCAGGACGCCTGCTCGGCTGAACGTATGCGACATTCCAGGATTCCGGACCTAGGACACGCAAGGTTGTCGCTGGGTGCATGGTTCCAGCCCCAACTTCGGTGTCGTAAGGCTCAAGAATCGCGCATCCTTGGGCGGACCAGTAGTCGTCCAGTTTGCGAATCAGTTCCTGAAAAGTCATCCGCAAAAGTCTACTTCACTCGATCCCTATCGGTTGGATGACCGGTTGGACGCTCAGGAAAGCTTCGACCACTTCAGGATCCCACTCTCGTCCGCTTCCCCGTTTGAGCTCGTCCCGTGCCGCAAGGACAGTCTCCTTCGTCCGCCACGAGGCCCCCATGGTCATGACATCAAAGGCCTCACAAAGCCCGATCACACGCGCTCCGAGCGGTATCTGTTCTTCTTTTAAGCCTTCGGGATATCCGTTGCCATTCCAACGCTCGTGGTGATATCTGATGAGCGGAATAGCGGGTTCTAAGAACTCGATTGTTTCCACCAGCCGGACGGAAAGTTCAGCGTGAAGTCGAATCTCTTGCACCTCCCGTTCTGAAAGGGACCCTACTTTGTTGAGAAGGCTCTGATCCAATTTGGCCTTTCCGACATCATGCAAGAGTGCCGCGTACCGCAGCGTTTCCAACTCTGCATCGGCAAGACCCAGCGCATCGCCGACTGCAAGGCTGTAAACCGAGACTCTCTCGGCATGGGCACGTTCTCCCGGGGCCGAAAGGTCTAGGGTTCGGAGCAGCGCTCTCACCAAAACATTCCGGTCCGCGCGGTCGGTTGCGGCCACTGGGATCATTTCAAACACAAAGTATCCGATTGATCGTCGAAACGCAATGTCTGAACCGTCTGTATACTTCGGTTAAGTCTTATGCAAGCTCCTCCCGCATTTACTCCTCCGGCACCTCGTCAGGGCAAGAGCCCCATGACGATCGTGCTGATCGTTCTTGGTGTCTTTGCTCTGTGTTGCGTTCTGCCTGTCGGAACGCTAGTTGGTGGCGGCGCATTCCTCTTCAATAAGTTCAAAGGTGTGGGTGAGTGCTTTGCCGATGCCGGACTGCTAGAAAACTCTTTGGAGATGTACGTCAAGAAAAATGGCAAGCTCCCGAAGGCGGAAACTTGGCAAACCGATCTCAAACCATTTCTGAAAAAAGCGATCGAATCGGGTGATACCGGGCCATTCAAGTTGATCGGACCGGAAGACAAGGAATGGGGTTGTACCCAAGATGGTGTGAACACCTACTTTGTCTTCAATAAAGACGTCAGCGGCAAGAAGCCTTCTGAGGTTAAGGACGCCGATATTCCGGCGATTTTTGAAAGCTCGACGGGTGGACCAAACGCGAATCGAAAGTACGAGCCGCAACCGTTCACTCAGAGCCCGAAGGTTGGCGACAAGAACCGTGGCTGGATTGTCGTTCTCGCCCAGGTACCTTCAGTCGCCATAACTGTGAAGGACGGCTCCGTCTCTCGATCCACTGAATTCAACTTCTCGGCCGGCGCTCGCGCCTCCGTAAAGGACGAGCAGGACAAGCCTGCGTCGAAGTAACGGATACAATAACCCTATAGCCCGGAACCAATTACGGCTCCGGGCGTTACAGCAATCATGAGCATGCCCATCGAACCCAGCAACCTCCTCGCAATCTTCGGACTTCCCGGAGGCGCAGAGTGGATCATCATCCTTGTCGTGATCCTGATCTTCTTCGGTGGAGCCAAGATTCCTGAACTGATGCGCGGTATCGGTAAAGGTGTTGGAGAGCTTAAGCAGGGTCTTGAAGAAGGCAAGAAAGGCGGCGAAGACAAGAAAGACGCCGAAGCAAAGTAACCCTCCGCTGATCCACATCCATCGCATCACGGTTTTTCAAAACTCTTGAAGTGAACATGAACATCATTCACCCATCGTCACTGCTCGCGTTTGGGCTCCCCGGCGGAGCCGAGTGGATCGTCATTTTGGTGGCCATCCTTGTCCTTTTCGGAGGGGCGAAGATTCCTGAGCTTATGCGAGGAATCGGCAAGGGAATGGGCGAACTGCAAAAAGGATTGGAAGAAGGCAAGCGAACGCTCGCCGAAGCCGCAAAAGAAGTCGACGATAAGGCAGCGAAGTGAAGGTTCCGAACTACAAGTACGAGGGCGATTCAGACGCCCTTTTCCAAGAAGTTTTTGAGAAGTACACCAATCACCTAAATCCTGGGCTTGCCAAATTGATGGGTTTTGCCGGATTTGGAGTGGAGATGTATGCCGAAGGTTGCTACATCTTCGATCACGAATCGCGAGCATTTTTAGACTGCCTTGGTGGATACGGCACCTTTTCGCTCGGCCACCGTCATCCTAAGGTCGTTCAGGCCATCCAGGATCAACTGGGCAAGATGGCCTTGAGTGGAAAGGCCTTCTTCTCCAAGCCTGCCGCTGATCTGGCGGAAAAGCTTGCGACCGTAGCTCCGGAAGGTCTTCAGTACAGCTTCTTCTGCAACAGCGGAGCCGAGGCCGTAGAAGCCGCGCTGAAGATGGCGAAGGGCTTCACCAAGCGATCCAAGATCGTTTCTACCATTGGTGGCTATCACGGTAAGACGCTCGGTGCCCTGGCCGCAACCGGACGCGAAAAGTATCGGAAGCCGTTCGAGCCGCTCATGCCGGGCGTCGTGTTCACTACCTACGGAGACACGGAGGAGCTCGTCAACTCCATCGATGCCGAGACCGCTTGCGTTATCTTGGAACCTATTCAAGGCGAGGGCGGCATCATCGTTCCCCCTGCAGGTTATCTGGCTGCCGCCAGAAAGCGCTGCGACGAGGTTGGAGCGCTTCTCATCTTTGATGAAGTCCAAACCGGACTCGGACGAACTGGATACCTGTTCGCTTCTGAGCATGATGGGGTTCGACCGGACCTCATGACACTCGCGAAAGCCGTCGGTGGCGGAATCATGCCTCTTGGCGTTTGTATGGGAACCGAGGCGATCTGGGAAGGCGTTTTCGGTGCTAATCCCCTCGCTCACACAAGCACCTTTGGCGGAAATCCCCTTGCCTGCACGGCTGGATTGGTCGCGCTGCAGATCATTGAAGAAGAAGAGCTGGTCCGGCGGTCGCAACAGATGGGCGATCGCATGCTCGATGCCTTCAAACAGATCGGACGGCGACACCCAGACATGGTGGCGGAGGTTCGGGGACGAGCCCTAATGATTGGCGTTGAATTCACGGAAGACGAGGTGGGAGAGCTCGTCGTGGCTCAACTGATGAAACGCGGCGTCTGCGTGGCTTACGCTCTCAATAATCCTCGGGTTCTCCGATTCGAACCACCGCTGATCATTTCCGAAGAGGAAGTGGACTCGGCGGCAACGGCACTAGAAGAATCTCTTGCCGAGACCGCTGAGCTTCTTGCTTCGCTCGTCTAGTTCTCACGTAAAGAAGAAGGATTCGCGTCCCCTTTGCAGCTCGGCAGAGGGGACGTTTAAGTTAAAGCTCGTCGATGCGAACCCGTCTTCCCTGTTTCGCCGATTCAATTGCGGCAAAGACCATGGCCAACGACCAGTAATTGTCGTGACACTCCCCCTGAGGGGTCGCCCCGGTCTCGAGGGCATCGAGAAATTCGTGCAAACTCCCATCGATTCCCGTCCGAATGGAATCTCGATTATGGTCGTGCACCGAAGTTTCGGAGTGGAATCCGCCGGTCGAAACGACGGTCGCGCTTTGAATTCGGTCGTGTCCATCCCAAAGGGCGGTTCCCTTCTCCCCAACGGCTCGCCAGTCGCACTCCCAAGAGGTCATCAACCCTTCCGCACACCATGAACCACGGTAGCTAAATCGGATCCCATCTTCCATTTCAAAGAGACAGTTCGCCGATGCACCGTGTCGATACCAACTCCATACCGGATTGAACTCATCCGCATAAACAGAGAGAGGCTTCTTGCCCGTTATCGCTCTCGCTTGATCAAAGGAGTGGATCGCCATGTCTAGCAAGAGCACATGCTCCATCTCGTCGCGGAACCCACCGAAGTGCGCTCCGATGTAGAAGTCTGCATTCAGGATGCCGATCCTACCAATATCGGAAAGCGCTCGGCGAAATGCGGTTAGCCGACCATCATAACGACGCGATTGACTGACCATGTACAGCTTCTGGGCTGACTCCGAGGCCGCAATCATCTTCCGTGCCTCCTCCAAGGTCGCTGACATCGGTTTCTCACCGAGAACCGGGAACCCAGCTTCAAGAGCCTCGCAAGTTACTTGGCAGTGCGCCTCCGGAACAGTCACGTCGACAACAAAGTCGCAATCGCTCACTCTTAGAGCCTCACTTAACGACTCGAAAGTCCGAACACCCTCGAGTTGCAACTCCTCGACGGCTGCTTGGGCTGCGCCGGGTCTGATATCTACCCATCCGGATAATCGAGCCCGGCCGGACGTTGTGATGTTTCGCGCCCACGCCCGACCCATTCCCCCGGCACCAACCAACAACGCTCGTTTCATATCCCTGAGTATGCCCCTGGTTCGAGATCGAAGAGATTCCCAAAGTTGCGTGAACTGGGATTTGGGATTTCGGGCAAACTTAGGAGCATGATCGACCTACGCAGCGATACCGTGACTCGCCCAACTCCCGCCATGAAGCAAGCGATGATGGACGCACCCGTAGGCGATGACGTACTGGGCGACGATCCTACGGTGATTGAATTGGAGGCGGTCGCTGCCAAGCTCCTTGGCATGGAATCGGCGCTTTTTGTCCCTAGCGGAACGATGGGCAACCAAATCGCGATTGCCACCCATACAAAACCGGGTGAGGCAATGATCGCCGAGGAAGAAGCGCACGTGGTCTATTACGAAGTTGGAGCACCGGCGGTGTTCGCCGGACTGATCACTCAGACGATGCCCTCCGACCGTGGGATCATGGACCCGGACTACGTTGAGAAGCGAATCATGAAGAGCAATCTTCACACACCTGGAACATCGCTTCTTTGCCTTGAGAACACTCACAACCGAGCCGGAGGAAGCATCTATCCTCTGGACGTTCTCGCGCGTTTTCGCGGTGTGTCAGACCGACACGGGCTGAAGCTTCACCTAGACGGGGCTCGTGTTTTCAATGCCTCCGTTGCTCAAAGCGCGGATATCAAAGAAATCGCTAAGCACTTCGATACGGTTAACTTCTGCCTTAGCAAAGGCCTTAGAGCCCCCATCGGCTCGGTTCTGTGTGGTCCCGCAGAGTTCATTGAGCGTGCAAAGTTCTGGCGCAAAAGAATGGGTGGGGGTATGCGTCAGTCGGGGCTATTGGCCGCGTGTGGTCTTGTCGCTCTGCGTGAGAACATCGAGCGACTTGCCGAAGACCATGTCCGCGCAAAAACTCTTGCCGTTGAAATTGGCAAGCTCAAGGGCGTTTGTACCGAGCCAGAAAGGACGGAAACCAATATTGTGCTGGTTCATACCGAAGCGAGCGCTTCGAGTTGGCAAGACAAGCTCATGGAAAAGGGCGTCGCATGTTTTGCGGTGGCAAGTAACCGTCTGAGACTAGTTACCCATGGAGACTTCGACGACGCTCAGTTGGCATCTGCCATTGAGGCGTTCTCAGCGGTCTCCGCAGAGCTTTCTTGACTATCTTCCTCAAACACCGATGTGTAAACCATAGCGGTGAGCTTCTCGTACGCGAGATCGGCTAGAGTCTCGAGATTGACCACGTCCTCACGGTTATAGGCGATCAAAGTTTGCAGTGCTCGTTCGTCTCGATTTCGCTCGTAACGACGCCACAGCAATACCGCTTCGTAGCCAGTGAGCCCGTCGGTGTCCTCACCACGGGCAATTCCGACCTGCTTCTCAATCTTCTTGAGTCCGCCTGTCAAGCCGACTCGCCGTAGAGTTGGGCAGAGGTCGAGGTGAATTTGGTCGAACTGAATGCCCCGAAACCGCTTCTGCAGCATGGGGAGGTCGAAACTTGCGCCAAAGAAGGTGACGATCATCTCGTAATGACTGATCGCATCCCTAAACGACTCAAGATTCTGGTTCCGAACGTAGCAGCGGAATCCTTGTACATCGTGAACCCCGATCGTGGTGACGGCATTCCCTGCCTTGCCGCCATCTGTCTCAATATCTAGGAACGCACACTTATCTTTGAAGTGCGGATAAGCCCGCCAAGCTTCTTTTAGGCCCAAGGCTTGACGGAAAAATTGGAACTCTCGTTGTTCGAGAGCGTCTTGACTCCGGAGCAAGAAGTCACGCGCTACTTCGGGTTCGACGGTTCCAAACGACAAATCGCGATAGTTTTCTATCGCGATTTGCCATGAATCGATGCCTTGCTTCCAGAGGCTCCTCTCCATCGTTTCCCCAATCCCAGGGATATGGATAAACGATTTCGTGAGCACCTGCGCCTAAGTCCTTATCCTTCTTTACGGACTCGTGGCTTGGCGATGGTTTCTACCGGTCGCGGGAGGAGGAACATGTTTCCACCTTGCAACCAGGGCATCTTTTGATCGCCCTTGATTTGGTAGTAACCTGTCTCTAGGTTCTTATCGAACTCGCCGTAGAGTCGGCAAATTCCAAGTCCTTCCCAGTGCGCTCGCATGTTCTTACCGAAGAACTGAATGGAAGTCCATCGACCCTTGATCGAGATCTTGCCCGTTCCGAAGTAAGCCTGTCGTTCCCACTTCTTGTTCTCGTACTCTTTGCGAACCGATCCAGACGTAGTGAGATTTCCTTCGAGACCCACAACCAGAACAGTTCCATTGAACGAGATATCAAGCGTTCCGTAGCACTTTTTCTCGCCGGGAGAGACAATTTTGAAGCTGCCGACGTTCGTCCAAAAATCAACGATGCCACCCTCGCCCCAGGGGGTTTGGATTTTGACCGGATTCTGAGCAAACGATGAGGAAGCGATTGCCATCACCGCAAGAAGCCCAAGAGCTCGTCGAGATTGCATATGGCTAAGTATGACTGATGGAGTAGACATGATTCGATGAGGTGCAACGGTACTGTAGCAAGCTTTGTTCCAACAACCCACTAAACGGTTAACTGGCTTAGAGGAGTGCAATTGCTTCGGAAGCGGCTCGTACCCCTGAGGAAGCCGCACCATGCAGCGTTCCCACGGCCTTCGCCGCTGTTGCCTCTCCGGCAAAGAGAACCCTTGTTCCGTGCGGTTTGGCAAGCTCGATTACATCTACGGGCCCGGATCCGACCACGTACGTGGTGTATGCACCTCGGACGTGCGGATCCTTGCTCCAGTTGGTGGCATGCATAACATCGGGCTCCGGAATCTCGTCGAAGACCGTCCCCAATTCGGCCAAAGCGCTCGCGATCGCCTCCTTTTCACTGAGCGCAGAGACGGCTTCGGCTTTCGGCCCTGCTGCATATCCCACGAGAGTGGGCACGCCCAAGTTGCCGGTGTAGTCGAACCACTCCGACCAGATCTTGTCTTCTCCCATGATGCCGAAGAGATCGCAGTCATCCGGCCAGAACCTTTGCGGAAATGAGAGCACAACCTTCTCAAGCTTTCCGAAACCGAGGCGGCCCATCGCCGCTTTCTTCGCCTCGCTGAGTTCAGGCACAAACTCAATGGACTGATCCTGAAGAATGCTCAGAGGAACTGTGCAGATAACGGCTTTAGCCTGAAAAATATCCCGGTCCGTGGTGACGAGAACGAGATCCTCTTTATGTTCGATCTTCGTCACCTTTTGGTTCAGACGAATCCTATAGCCCCGTGGAAAAAGGCTGTCGAGTCCAACTGCGACCGATGCATCGCCGCCCTGAAAACCTTCATCGACGTTCCAGTTCTTTCCGGAGAGCCGAAGTGGACTCTCCGCGTACTCGTGTGAGATTGAGGAAACGACCGAATGTGCAAGCCTGCGTCTTTCTCTCGCGTTCAGCTTTCTCCGTGCAATGAACTCTTCAATTAAGTCGTGGAGGGGCCGGTCAGAAGTCAAAGACTCTCGACGCTTTTCTAGAAACGCCAGCAAATCGGCGAACAGCCTGTCTTTGTTAGCCTGCGCGGCCAGCGTCATTGCCTCGCCGTTGAAATCGAAGATGACTTCGGTTTCGTCGCGAACAACATCGGTTTTAAGCTTTTGGTCAAGGACACGTGGCCAGAGCGGATTGTTTTGCGCCCCGTGAATCCAAGCGGCCCCGAGTTCAATCGGCTTCCCTTCGATCAGCTCTCTGGTGGTATGGACCCGTCCCCCGACTCGAGAACTTGATTCGATGATAAGCGCATCAATTCCCTCTTTCTTGAGGGCTTCCCAAGCGGCTAATCCGGCTAGTCCGGCGCCAATGATCACCACCTGTTCCGGCTTGGATTGAAAACGAGAGGGAGAGAATGCAAATCCGGCAGCCGCAAGGGCTCCTAACTCAAGAAAATCACGTCTGGTCATCGGCGCGGGTCCGTCTCGTCGTTTAAGACTTCACCTTTCTACGAAGTGTTGCGTGTTTTTTGCACGTTGACATCGATTCCTGATTGGACCTACAGTCGTTTCACTCAGAATTGAAATCTTCCGAGACGACTTTTCGGGTCGTACGGTACGATTAAGTTAATGGCACTGCGAGCATCTGGCTGGGTCACGCTAGCCGTCGTTGCCGTCGCCTCTACGGCGGTTTTCGTTTCCTTTAGTCAAGGAGCGAGTCCTTACGTTACCGTCGCACAGGCACGATCGATGAGTGGAGACCGCTTGCACCTTGCTTGCGACCTCATCCCTGGAACGGTCAAAACCGATTTCTCAAATCACTCCATTTCGTTCGACGCGAAGGATGAGAAAGGAACGAAGGTGACGATTGTTCACACCGGAGATCCAGTCAACCTGAAAGACGCCACCCGAGTGGTGGCCGTGGGTAGCTTCAAAGGCGACGTATTCCAAAGCTCGCAGCTTTTGGTGAAGTGCCCATCCAAATATGAGGGTGAATCTGGCAAGCCCGGTAATAAAGAGGGCGATTACGGAACCAAACCGGCCGAGGCAACGGTTAAGGGTTAACGTCCTGAATCCCCCAGAATGGAAAACCCAACCCCGAACCTAGCCGACCTTGGACTGAAGGCGGCGAGCAGCGCATCGTTGTTCGCCGGCACCCTTGGGAAATACTCAATCTGGATCGCGTTCGCGCTTTTCGCCGGATTGACGCTCTTTGCCTTTCTGCCGGAGAACCTAACGCTCCGTCGCCTCAGAAACATCTCGTTTGTGGGTGGCACTCTCGCCATCGCAACCGCATTCGGAGTGCTCACGTGGTTGTTCGTTAACAACCAGTTCCAGTACGGCTACGTCTTTAATCACGGAGACACCACCACCTCTCTGGAGTACAAGGTCGCCGGAGTTTGGACCGCCCAGGAAGGTTCGTTCCTGCTGTGGGCGCTGACTTCCGCTGTCTTTGGAGCCCTCACCCTTCGATCGGTGGGCGAGTATCACAAGTTTTACACGGGCATCTACGGATCCGTCCTTGCCATTCTCATGGCAATCCTGATCAACGAAACCCCGTTCAACTTGCTGGACAACGTCACTCAAAACGGCATTGTCTACGTTCCGCCTCGCGGAGACGGAATGACCCCGGCGCTCCAGAACTACTGGGTCGTCATCCACCCTCCCATCATCTTCGTCGGCTTCGGATCGCTGACCGTTCCGTTTGCGTTGGCATTCGCCGCGATGATCACGGGCAAGGTCGACGACTGGGTGAAATACGTTCGCCCCTGGAGTCTTGCAGGCCTTTCTATTCTCGGTCTAGGCATCTCGCTTGGCGGTCTGTGGGCCTACGAAACCCAAGGCTGGGGTGGGTTCTGGGCATGGGACCCGGTCGAGAACGTTTCGCTGGTGCCTTGGCTAGTCTTGGCCGCGTTCATCCATGGCGTGATCGTCCAGGCTGCCACCACCCGCTGGATCCCGTCTAACCTTCTGCTGGGCGGACTTCCCGTCCTGCTTTTCTTCTTCGGGACGTTTTTAACTCGATCGGGTCTTCTCGACAACGTTAGCAACCACAGCTTCGCCTCTATGGACGAGAAGGCTCGCGGCATCCTCAAAGGCGGACTGATTACCCTGACGGCGGCATTCTCGCTTCTGTGGGTGTTTCGCGGCACCCGATTGAAGTCCGCCAATCCCATACCCGCTAACGCCGGAAAAGGAATCTCTCGAGAAGACGCCTACACAACAGGCACAGTCCTCTTGTCACTCCTTGCTTTTGTCGTCTCGCTCGGGATGAGTTGGCCCGTCATCAAGGCAGCCACGTCCAGTGGCACGCAGCAACGAGTGGAAGAAGCTCTGTACCACCAGGTGACGGTGTGGATGTACCTTCCTCTGATGGTTCTGATGGGAACCGCTCCCTTCTTGAAGTGGAAATCGGAGAGCCTAAAGACTGTTTTGCAGCGGCTGTACGTCATCACGTGCGTCACGCTCGGATTACTCGGAGTCGGCCTTATCCTGATCAAGAACCCGACATTTGGAGTCGGGCTAGACCCGGCAGCGACTGTTGCAGGTCCTAACAACTCCAAACTCCCGCTTATTCCGGTGATGCTCGCACTGATGTTCGTCACCATGTTCGTTGCGGTGACCAACCTCGTTCGCGCTGTGGAAGTCGGACGGAAGTCGAAGCTCGGAACAGGTGGTTTCATCACTCACTTTGGCCTCGCGGTCCTGCTAGGGGGTCTTATCCTCTCGCGCGGCTTCGAGCGTGAGGAAAGAATCTTCGTGAGAGAAGGTTCCCCCTCGCAAGCCATGGGCTACGAGATCAGCTTCAATCGACTCGATATGAAGGATTCGTTCGATCGAGACGGACGAGTGGTTTTCGATGTCAAGGCGCCTACCGGTGAGAAGTTTGAAGCGAAACCATCGCTCTACTATTACGAGCAAAACGGCGAGATCAAGGCAAACGTGTGGCCGTGGATTCGGACAACCGCCAGCCATGATTTGTACCTTGCCATGCGCGAACCGGAGATCAACGTCTGGGCGAAACCGCTTGAGGTGAAGCCTGGTGAGAGCAAGACCGAGTCCAACATCACCGTGAAGTACAACGAGTTCACTTCAAACGGCAAGCAAGGACCAGGGGCCAAATTCGGAGCGAAGCTCGCTATCACCTATCAAGACAAAACGTACAACGTCGAACCTTATCTTGAGATCGGTGATCAGGGCATGGTTCCCAGCCTCACGCGGGTCAGCGACGACTTTATCGTCTCGCTCACGCGATTCGACGCAGGTTCGCGAACGGCGTTCATCAATCTCATGTTCTCGCCTCCGATCTATCCGATCCAGGTCTTCTACAAGCCGCTCACATCGCTGATCTGGGTGGGGACGGGTATCTTTACGATCGGCGGATTCATCTCAGCGATCTACCGTCGAGCTCGACGGGCACGCGCCGAAAATGATTTCGTAGAAAAGACGGAGCCTGTCGGGCCGAAGCTCGACGGCCCCACGGAATTACCTCCCAATGCGACTGGCGCAACTGCTTAAGGCGAAACTCCACCACGCTCACGTGACTTATGCCAACCCCGATTACGTGGGGAGCATCGAGGTGGATCGCTACATCATGGATCAGGTCGGCCTGAAAGACGGCGAACTGGTCCATGTCTGGGCGGTCGACCACACAGCTCGTATCCAGACGTACATCTTTGGAGGTCCAAAAGGAGTCGTTGGACTTAACGGAGGCGCTGCCCACTTCTTCAAAGCAGGCGACCGAGTGATCATCGCTGCCTTTGATCTCACGGACGAAGAGATCGTTCCGAAGATCGTGCTCCTCAACGAAGAGAACGAGGTCGTCCGAGATATGACGCCATTCACCGTCGTCGGCTAAACTCTTCGCCATGGCTCTGGACCTTGGCGCACTCTTGGAATCCTCAGGCGCGATCCTGCGTGGACACTTCATTCTGACAAGCGGTCGCCACAGTGACGTCTATTTCGAGAAGTTCCGCGTCCTAGAGCGCCCTGACGTCTTGAGTGCCCTTTGCCAAGAGATTGCGACCCATTACGCCGATGCTGGGATCGACTGTGTGGCGGGTCCAACCACGGGTGGCATCATCATCGCCTTTGAAGTCGCCCGAATCATGGGGCTGCCTGCGGTCTACGTTGAAACTGAGAACGGAGAGAAGACGCTTCGGCGAGGCAAGACCCTCGAACAGGGCACAAAGGTTCTTATTGTCGACGACGTCTTGACGACCGGACGGTCGCTGTTCGAAACGCGCGACGCGATTATCCGAGCCGGCGGAACAGTGAGTGGATACGGAGTCCTGATCAACCGGGCCCAGGGCGTCCTCGCTCTGGAAGCTCCTTTGTTCTCCGCCTTTACAGTGGAAGCGGTTAGCTATGCCCCGGAAGACTTGCCGGAACACTTGAAGCGTGTTCCAGCAGTCAAACCTGGGACGAGAGCGGTTTAAGCAGCGCCTTTAGCCAATCGGGCAAAGTTGTCTTTGTCGACGGCGCGCATCATGCACTCTTCGAAGCTGACCGTACCAGAGCGATAGAGGTCGCTCAGGGCTCGATCCATCGTTTGCATGCCCGCATTGGCAGACATTTCCATGATCGAGTACATCTGGTGCGTCTTCCCTTCTCGGATGAGGTTCTTGATCGCAGGGGTACCTACCATGATCTCGACCGATGCCACTCGACCGCCCCCGAGTTTCGGGAGTAGCTGCTGAGCAATAACGCCTTCGAGCGTGTTGCCAAGGAGAACCCGGATCTGATCCTGTTGGTCGGTGGGAAAAACGTCGATGATCCGGTCGACCGTTGCGGGTGCGTTACGCGTGTGCAACGTGCCGAATACCAAGTGACCTGTTTCAGAAAGCGTGAGTGCCGCTTCGATCGTCTCCAGGTCTCGCATTTCACCGACAAGGACGATGTCGGGGTCTTCACGGAGAACAGCCCGAAGGGCGTTGTGGAACGAGTAGGTGTCCGAGTGAAGCTCCCGTTGGTTCACCATGCACCGCTTATGTCGGTGCAGGTATTCGATGGGGTCTTCGATTGTTAAGATGTGCGACTGACGATTCTCATTGATGTCGTCGATCATCGAGGCGATCGTCGTGGTCTTACCGGATCCAGTTGGACCGGTGACAAGAATCAATCCACTGGTTCGCTTGCTGATTTCGCGAATGATCGAAGGAAGTCGTAGCGACTCAAAAGGCGGAATCTTCGTTGGGATGACCCGTAGCGCTCCTGCGACAGAGTTTCGCTGCATGTACACGTTGAAACGGAACCGTGCAAGGTCTTTAACGGCGTAGCCGAAGTCAAGCTCGTGCTTCGTCTCGAATCGTTCCAGCTGTTCGTTGCTCAGCGTATCGTAAATGAGTCGACGGCAGTCTCGCAATCCTAGCGGATGGTACGGGAGGGCAACAATCTCTCCGTCCAATCGAATCATTGGCGGCAACCCGACCGTTAGGTGGATGTCTGAAGCTTTTCGCTCAAGCGCCATGCGCAGAATGTCATCGATGTGCGTGTCTGCGGGATTGAGGAGTTCTTCCGATCGGACACCACGATGGTGAGCGTCGGCTTCGATGGCGAATCGGTGGGCGTTCGCTTCGATCTCATGGATCTGCGATCCTTGAGGTCCTGAAGGAGCAGGATTCTGACCCGGCTCGATGGTCTGAAGAGGCTCTCCGGTCCGGGGATCGATAACCGCCCCTTCTTCGGCCATAGCCTGCTTTGTTTCCTCAGCTTTAAGGACCTTGTTCCAATCGAAGTTTCCGGACATTGTTAACCTGCCAAATGCATTTGCGCAGCATTCAACGCATTCATGCACTCATGTACGATTGTCGGCAACATCTGCTCTGAAACTTCCAAGTTTTCGTACGTCCACGATGGGAAAACCTGGACGAGCTCGTTTCCTTCAAGCTGAACTCCGGTAGCCGCTAGGTCGGCAACGATGGAGGCAAAGGTTGTGATGGCTCGTAACTTATCCGGTTCCGTTGGTGCCTCAAGGACATTGAGCGCCCCCGCTAGCTCTGGCGGAAACTGCCATTTAGAAGCAACGACTTCAATGTAATCTCCATAGTGGAACCCATACAGTGTGCGCTGGGCGGCTCCGATTGAGATGCAATCCTGATTGCTCAGATTTTGAGCATCTTCGAATCCGTTCGGATACAAGCGATCCATCAGCGTCAAACCAATGAGGTGAAGCAATCCGCAGGTGTACGCATCATCTGGAGAAGCTTTCTTTAGGGCATGGGCAAGCCACTTCGCACAGATCGCAGTGTCGACCGATGATCGCCACCATCCGCGCCGTCGAAGACTTTCCTTGTCGGTTTTGCCGACGAAGAGATCAAACGTGCCCACCGTCATCGCAAGGTTTCTAACCGCTCGGAAGCCCAAGTACAGAATCGCTTCACGAATGCTGGTCACACGCTTTGGAATTCCGTAACCCGCGCTGTTTGCCTGTTGAAGGATCTTGGTTGAGAAGCCGGGATCGACAATGATTGCCCGCTCGACCGCAGCCGCAGGCGCCGTCTCGGACGTCGAAGCCTCGAGAACCTTGAAAACAACGTGCGGCAAGACCGCCAACTCGTTGATCTTTGATGCCGCCTTCTCAAGCGCTTCAGGCTTAAGCGGAGGCATAGTTTGCGTATTAACTTGCGGAAACTCCATTTCCATTCTTTGACTCCTAGGCGTAAATCACCCTCAAAACTTCTTCCACCGAAGTGGTTCCCATGAGAATCTTGGCAACGGCGTCCATCTGCAGAGTGCGCATTCCGTTCTGGATCGCTAGTTGCTGAATCGTATGTCCTGCCTCGCGACGCAGGATGGCGTCCTTAATCTCTTCGTTCACATCAAGGAGCTCGTGAATGCCCGTTCGGCCCTTATAGCCCGTGCCTTTGCACTTGTCGCAACCGGCACCCTTATAAAGCGTGATGTCGCCGTTCTCGTCTCCCAGTTCGTCGGGAACGGGGAAACCGTATCGCAGCAGCGATTCCTTCGGGGCCGTGTAGCTTTCCTTACAGTTCGGACAGACGACACGCACCAACCGCTGAGCCAGGATTCCAATCAAGGAAGACGAGATCAGGAACGGCTCCACTTCCATATCCATCAATCGCGTTGGAGCGCTGGAAGCGTCGTTGGTGTGCAGAGTCGATAGAACCAAGTGGCCCGTAAGCGCGGCTTCCATCGCGATGGTCGCAGTTTCGTTATCGCGCATTTCACCGACCATGATGATGTCGGGGTCTTGTCGCAGCATGGCGCGAAGACCGGCGGCAAAGGTCATGCCCGCCCGAACGTTGACACCGCACTGGTTGATGCCAGAGAGTTCATATTCCACCGGATCCTCAATCGTGATGATGTTGTTGTCGCCCGTATTGATCTTGTTGAGGATCGAGTAAAGCGTAGTGGACTTACCAGAACCCGTTGGACCCGTAACAAGGATGATTCCGTAGCTCTTGGAACACATATCCTCTAGAAGGTCTAGGTTGTGTTGCAAGAAACCCAGTTTGCTGAGACCAACGTTAATGCCGCCCTTATCTAGGACCCGCATAACGATCTTTTCTCCGTGGACCATCGGAAGCGTCGAGACCCGGAAGTCGAACTCCTTTCCGCTAATCGACATGGAAATTCGGTTGTCTTGGGGAACACGTTTTTCCGCAATATCCATGTTGGAAATGATCTTGAAGCGGCTGGTAAGCGGAGCTAGAACCTTCTTTGGAAGATGCATCCCCTCTAGAAGAACTCCGTCGATTCGGTACCGAACGCGCACACCATCCTTCATTGGTTCGATGTGAATGTCAGACGCCTTATCCATGACCGCCTGCGTGATGACCAAGTTGGCAAGGCGAATTATCGGCGCGTCGTCGGTAGAGTCGTCAGCCTCCTCCTCTTCCTTCTTGACCTCGATAGACAGTCCGCCATCGAACTGCTCCATCATGCCCGCCACCATGTCCTTCACTTCGTTCTCTTGGCGGTAGAACGTCGCGATCGCGGTGGTCAGATCGTCTTCGATTGCGATCAGGGGCTCGATTTCCAAACCCGTTGTCAAACGAATTTCGTCGATGACAAAAATATCGAGAGGATTCGCCATCGCGACGATGAGGCGATTCTGATGGCGTTCGAGAGGCAGAGACTTAAAGCGCTTGGCTAGCTGGGGGCTCAAGAGCCCGATCGCCTCAGGCTGCGGGATGATCTCGTTGACGTCAATGAAGCTGACGCCCCAAACCTTACCAAGAGACTTAACCCGGTCCTTCTCCGATATGAAACCGAGCGCCACAAGGATCTTGGCGATGGATTCGTTTCCGCCGAGTTCTCTCTGCTTTTCTTCGGCAAGTTGGAGTTGGGCAGGCGTGATAAGCCCTTCTTGTAAAAAGTGCTCCCCCGTTAACATCATTGCCCGAAACTCCCCCGTTGCGACAAAACCCGGAATTCAATCCCCGAACTCAGACCCTGCCGCACTTCCCTGTTTCCATACCGCGAAGACTTACGAGCAGGCAATTATCACAGTCTCTCGGGATGGCCGGAATTGTCGAGCTGCGATCCCTTGAGGTATAGTCCTTGTGCCATCGTGCCCAGGTGGCGGAATTGGTAGACGCGCTAGTTTCAGGTACTAGTTCTCGCAAGGGAGTGAAGGTTCGAGTCCTTTCCTGGGCACCAAATTTTTCTGGCAGCCAGACGGCTTTCGGTCGGTCAACTGATCTCGCGAACCCCGCCCTTTAGGGGTTTCCCCTATTGAACGTGTTTGATCTTCCAACAATGATCACACAGGTATGCGAAGTCCAAATCACGCCCTTGAGGAGGATCGACTTGCTTTTCTCCGCCGGCTGGAAATCTTAGACACCATCCGAGAGGAGGTCTATGACGACTTTGCACTTCTAGCAAGCACGATTTGTCGCACGCCGATTGCTGCTCTTTCCCTTGTAGACCAAGATCGCCAATGGTTTAAGGCCAGCGTTGGGCTAGATGTTCGGGAAACGTCGCGAGAATCTAGCTTTTGCAGTTACGCCATCCTTCAGGAGGAGCCACTCATCGTCCCTAATGCCGAGCTAGACGAGCGCTTTGCAGACAATGAATTGGTAACGGGAGAATTCCACCTCCGGTTTTATGCAGGGGTGCCTGTCTTTGTCGACGGCTTTCCACTCGGCTCACTGTGCGTCATTGATCGGGAACCGCGAGATATCTCTTCGGATCAGATCGCGGCCCTCTCGGCTCTCGCAAGACAAATTTCGCACACCTTTGAGGCTCGTCTCATTAAGATCCGGGAGCAGGAGTATCGAGACCTTCTGGAGGATGCCGAGCGAGCCTTTGAGCATGTTCGTAGAAGGTACGAGTCGCTCTTCCGTGTCGCGGCGGTTGCACAAATCTGCACCGATCCCGATGGTGTCATCCGAGAGATCAACGAAATGGCTGAATCGTTGTTCGGAGTTCGAGACTTTCAAGTGGTAGGTACCGAGCTCGGTTCAGTCGTGCCTTCGATCCTTCGACCCCGGATCCAAAGCGCGTGCAGAGTCGACTCGGGGGATCTTGCTGAAGAGCTACTGTCCGATCCAACATCCATATCGCTTCCAATGGTGTGGCACGGATGCAAACGCCTTTTCAATGGTGAAAATGTTCTTAC
>CAYYJX010000033.1:0-3666 GCA_964471545.1 uncultured Fimbriimonas sp.
CTCCGAGCCCGATTGCTCGAAGGTCTCGAGGTTTTCTTGAAGGGCGACTTCACGAACCGACGAGTGTTCGACGCGGGAAGTGAGAAGATTTTGCCCAAAGGAGTGGAGAACAAGATGATTGGCCTCGGTTGCGCCGGAAGTGAAAATGATCTGGGAAGGATCTTCGGCACCGATCAACTCGGCGAGGCTCTGGCGAGCACGATCGACTGCCGCTTCGGCGAATCGGCCGAAGGAATGGATTGAGTGCGCGTTTCCCGGCTGGAGATGGAAGTAGGGAAACATCTCTTCCAAAACTCGCGGGTCACAAGGGGGACACGCTGCATCGTCGAAGTAGAGCGAAAGATCCAACTCTCTTATGTAGTACTCGGTGGATAAATGAAAGAGCCCCTCTTTCGGATCATTCCATCCGGAAAAGGGGCTCGTAAAAGGATTGAGGACTACTTAGACCTTTGCAGTCCACATCTCTTTGAGAAGAGCGGGAACGTCAGAGGTTCGGTCGGCAACTTTCGCGCCCGCACTGAGGAGAGCGTCGACCTTGCTTTGCGGAGTTCCCGTTTTGCCGGAAATGATTGCACCCGCGTGGCCCATGCGCTTTCCAGGAGGAGCCGTTCGACCGGAGATGAATCCAACTACAGGCTTCTTCATCGTTTTGATGAATTCGCATGCGGTTTCTTCATCGCTGCCCCCGATTTCACCGATCATCACCACCGCTTCGGTGGCAGGGTCGGCTTCGAACATTTCCATCACCTCGATGAAGCGAGTACCCGGAAGCGGATCGCCGCCGATTCCTACACAGGTGGTTTGGCCCATACCCGCACGGGTGAGCTCGTCCACGATTTCGTAGGTTAAGGTGCCGCTTCGGCTGACGAGTCCGATAGGTCCTTTCGAGAAGATGTGCCCAGGCATGATGCCCATCTTGCATTCGCCGGGGGTGATGATTCCCGCGCAGTTGCCGCCAAGAAGTCGAGTGGTTCCGTTTGCCTTCAGTCGGTTTACGACACGAACCATATCGCTAATCGGGATTCCCTCGGTGATCAGAGTAACGAAGGGAACTCCAGCGGCTTCGCATTCCAACACGGAATCTGCGGCGAAGGGAGGCGGAACGAAAATGATGGCTGCATCTGCACCCGTTGCAGAGACGGCGTCCTCTACGGTGTCGAAGATGGGTCGATCCAGGAACGTTTGGCCGCCCTTACCGGGAGTGACGCCACCGACAACCTGCGTACCGTATTGGATCATTTGCTCGGTGTGGAATGCACCTTCGCGACCGGTCATGCCGCAGACGATGACCTTGGTGTTCTTATCGACTAAAACCGACATCGCGTTAAGTGTACCGGGACGAGAAGCCGATTCCGTTCTCGTTCGCTATTGACGCGAATCAGTGATTCTGATGGGGAGAGAAATTGCGATCTCCTGCGCAAATATTCTCCCCACTGCATTTCTTCAGAATCATTCTTGGGTGCATAATTTCGGTGCTGCAGAGCCAGCGCCGAGTGTCACAAGTTTGTGGCAGCGGGGGAACCGAAACATAGGGGTGAATTCGCCGATTCCGGTCGGTGATAGGGGAACTCTTGATCCGAACCCGACAGCTAACCCCGTAGGCGTGCGAGAGTCGAATATGTGGGCCGATTCCATGGAATCGGGCAGATCAATGGCGATCTGATTCCTACGTTGCTGGCAATCCGCCTTTGTAGTGCAACGGTCTAGCGCAGAAGCGGGATCTCGAGGTGCAGTGTCGTACGTCGCCCAATTCTGCAACAGACCTTGTTTCTGTGACCTCCTAACAACGGCTCCGCTTGCGGGGCCGTTTGTTTTCATCCTTGAACAGATAACAGATTTCCCATTGCTTCATCGGTAGAATGAACCTATGAGCAAGTCGGCTCCAGGCGTACGATACGGGGAAATCGAGCGAGAAACCGGAGAAACCAGGGTGCGCGTTGTTCTGGACCTTGATGGCGGAACAAAGCGAAACATCACGACCGGGATCGGGTTTTTCGACCACATGCTGGACCTGTTTGCTCACCATGGTCAGATCGATCTCGGGATCCAGGCCGAAGGCGACTTAAAGGTGGACGATCACCACACGGTTGAAGACGTGGGGATCGTGCTTGGCAAGGCCTTTTCGGAGGCGCTTGAGACGGAAAAGTCCATTAACCGTTACGCTTCGCTTCACAGTCCGATGGACGAGAGTCTCGTTCTTATCGCGGTGGACATCAGCGGTCGGCCGGGTTTGTATTTCGATGTGCCTTTCAAGCGCGAGAACTTGGGTGGTTTGGCCACGGAAAATATTCGAGAGTTCTTAAAGGCGTTTGCCACTCACGCCAAGATCACGCTTCATGTTCGCTTTGTCTGTGGTGAAAACGATCACCACATCGCGGAAGCCATCTTTAAAGGCCTCGGTCGCGCGCTTCACGATGCCACACGTCCCAGTGATCGACGTGGGTCGACCTCAACGAAGGGAATGATTGATTGACGACCGGGTCTGTGGATATGTCCGTTTCCGTTTTAGATTACGGGATGGGCAACCTACGTTCGGTTGCTAAAGCATTCGAATCGTTGGGTGCGACCGTACAACTCGTTCACGAAGTCCCAAAAGGCGGGCGATTGGTCATTCCGGGTGTTGGTGCCTTTGGCGCGGCCATGGAAAGGATTGGCCCGCTCAAGGAGGAGATCCGGAACTTCGCGCGGTCGGGCAATCCGCTCATGGGAATCTGCCTGGGTCAGCAACTCCTCTTCGATGCTAGCGAAGAGTTTGGCGATCATGACGGATTAGGGCTTGTGCCAGGAAAAGTGATCTATTTCAGAGATCTTTCACCGGAACTGAAGGTTCCTCACATGGGATGGACGCCGATTCACCCAACGGAAGGGAGCCGCCTGCTGAGAGGGGTCGATTCTGGTGATCACGTCTACTTCGTCCACTCACTTTTCACCCGTTGCGATCATTCAGCCGATATCGCGGCGCGTTGTCTTTACGGGATTGAGTTTGCGGCCGCTGTGGAGCGGGAAAACGTGTGGGGTACCCAGTTCCATCCCGAGAAGAGCAGTGCGGTTGGGCTAAGGATCCTAAGGAATTTTCTAGAATGCTGATTCTCCCTGCCATTGACCTTCTGGGCGGCAAATGCGTCCGCCTCCTGAAGGGTGACTACAGCCAAGTAACGGTTTATTCCGATTCTCCGGGTGCCCAATCGAACTCGTTTCGCGAAGAGGGGGCTACCTTCTTGCACGTGGTCGATCTAGACGGTGCAAAGCTGGGGAAGCCGACGAATCTGGAGGCGGTGAAGGAGATCGTTGCCGTAGGGCTTCCAATCGAGCTCGGTGGCGGTATTCGTACGCTCGCGGACATTGAATCCGTTCTCTCGCTCGGTGTTCGACGTGCGATTCTCGGGACCGCTCTGGTTCGCAATCCAGAGCTACGACAGGCTGCTTTTCGGGAATTCGGAGATCGTGTTGTCGCCGGAATTGATGCCAAGAACGGGAAAGTTGCCGTGGAAGGGTGGGAGGAAGAGTCCACGATTGATGCGTTCGACTTTGCGCGGAGGATCTTTGAAGAGGGTTGCCGAACCGTCATCGCAACGGATATCGCCACGGACGGTACGCTCAAAGGTCCAAACATCGACTTTCTCAAGCGCTTCACAACGATCGACGGGTTGGGTGTGGTTGCGAGCG
>CAYYJX010000033.1:3676-17309 GCA_964471545.1 uncultured Fimbriimonas sp.
GCCGAAGGCCAGGCGGTCGATGCCGCGGCGCTGTACCTTCATCCAATCGCGCAGGTGCTTCAGGGCGTGCTCGAAGTCCTTGGGGACTGGCAGAACTTCGGCGAGGGTGGTTTCGGGTTGCGAGCGGTGGCGTTGGGACAATGGATGACCTCGAAGCGATCGATCGGATCCAGCCATCGGTGGAGGGTGCGATCGTCGGCAAAGCGATTTACGAAGGACGATTTACCGTCCGCGAGGCGGTCGACGCCTTTCAATAATTTGGAACCTAATCTAAAAAAGCTGAATCTTTAGCGCCCGTTAATTTGTAAACTCTTCGAACAACGCCATGAACTTGAATTTTCTCCTAGCAGACCTCGGGCCAGAGATGATCGCTGTTTGTATTCCGGTGGTCGCCCTTTGTATTCCTATCGTGGCGATGTTAACGAAGCATCAGCAGAAGATGGCAGAGCTGCTTCATGGCACACAGGGCGTTAACTCTGAAGAGACCCATCGTTTGCGGAGCGAGGTGAATCAACTTAGAGATCTGGTCGCTCAGCAAACCATCGCTCTTGATGATTTGCGATCATCTGTGCGAACAATCGAGATGAACGCCTCGTCTTCTATGTCAGAATCCTCCCGAGACCTTCAGAACCGCCTCGGTTCGTAATCGGGTCGAATCATTAGATCGGCGATTTAGGTTCAAGCGCCGAGAAAATGCTAAAAAAGGGCAAGTCTGGTTATCAAACCGGGACTTTTTAAAAAGTCTTGTCCTATAATGTTGCCCTTTTGCGCCATCAGTGGGTATGGTGAATGTTCCGCAACGTATCCCTTCCGGAGCATTAATGAGAGTTATCCAGGCGTCTGCTAAGCGAATCGGTCGATATCTCGAAGTTCCCAACCTAATCGAACTCCAACTCAACTCCTACCGCTGGTTTCTCGAAGAGGGTCTTCCCGAGCTCTTTACCACCTTCAGTCCAATCTACGACTTCACGCAAACCAACTTCATCGAGTTGGTGAACTTCTCCCTTGGAGAGCCGAAGTATTCCCTTCAGGAGTGCCGAGATCGCGACATGACGTTCGAAGCGCCGATCAAGGCGATCGTGCGATTTGGTGGCAAAGACCGTGAAGTGATCGAGTCTGAGGTCTATCTGGGTGATCTGCCTTTGATGACCGACAAGGGGACGTTCATCATCAACGGGCGAGAGCGAGTCATCGTTTCGCAGCTCAGCCGATCTCCGGGGCTTTACTTCGAAGAAGGTGTCGACTCCTCGATGCAGGTCATCGTTTCGGCGCGCGTCATCCCTAACGAGGGTCCGTGGCTGGAAGTTGAGTCCGATTCGAATCTCGTTGTTCGAACGCAGATTAGCCAAACCAAGAAGCTTCCGATAACTCAGCTTGTAAAGGCACTCTATGCCTTCTACATGGTAGATGAGCGAGGCAACGTGAAGACCGACGGTCGCGGTGCGGTTCCTCGCAAGTTGATCGACGCCGTTGGTAAGAAAACGGTTGAGAAGGTTGTCGATGAGTCTACGGGTGAGGTCGTTGTCGACGTCAACACCGTCATTACGGCCGAGCTGGTCAACGGTCTCTCTGCTGAGCAGAAGGAGCTCGTCGTTCTGTGTGCGACTCCGCTCAGCACGAACGAAGAGATCATCACGGCGCTTTCGAAGATTGTCACGCTGGAGAATCCCACGGCCGATGAGCTCGTGGGTAAGCGCGTTCTTGAAGATATCAAGGATGGAGGCGAGCTCGTCATTGCTGCTGGATCCAAGATCGAGCGCGAGACTGCGAAGAAGATTGAGTCGATGGCGCTTGGCGTCGTGACGGTGCGAGAAGTTCCTCCGCTCGTTGAGGCAACCCTTGAGGCTGACCCGACCAACAACGCACGAGAAGCTCTGCTTGACATTTACAAGCGGATGCGGCCGGGCGAGGCGGCCAACGAAGATGCGGCTAAGCAGCTCGTCTACGGTCTCTTCTTCGATACTCGACGTTATGACCTTGGAAAGGTTGGTCGCCGGTTCCTGAACCAAAAGCTCGGCGTGGACATCCCGCTTCGAGTCCGAAACCTGACCGCTGAAGACCTTGCTCAAATGATGATCGCGATGCGACCTTATCTAGAGCGAGAGTCTGAGCGAGATGACATCGACGACTTGAAGAACAAGCGTGTTCGATCGGTTGGAGAGCTTCTCCAGTCGCAGCTTCGACTCGGTTTCGTTCGGATGGAGAAAGTCGCTCGAGAGCGAATGACTTCGAGCGATCAAGAGAACTTGTTGCCTGGCATTATCCTTTCGGTCAAGCCGATCAGTGCGTCGATCAAGAGCTTCTTCAGCAGCAACCAGCTGTCGACGTTCATGGATCAAACGAACCCGCTTTCCGAAATCACCAATAAGAGACGTCTTTCGTCCCTTGGACCGGGTGGTTTGCAACGGAACAGCGCAAAGCTGGAAGTTCGCGACGTTCACCGATCGCACTATGGTCGGATTTGTCCGATCGAAACGCCTGAAGGTCCGAACATCGGTCTTATCTCGCAGCTGACCACGCACGCCCGCGTCGACGAGTTCGGATTCATCATGACTCCGTACCGCCAGGTGAAGGATGGTTACGTCTCTGACGATATCGTCTACCTGACCGCACAAGAAGAGTCTGGAATCCTCGTTGCTCCGGCAGACGTAACGACCGACGAAAACGGCTTCATCACAACGGAGCGCGTGCAGGTTAGATGTGCGGGTGGTGACGTGCAGGGTGCTAGCTACCCGACGGTGCCTCGCGGTCAGATCAAGTACATGGACGTTGCTCCGGTACAGATCACCTCCGTTGCAACCGCGTTGATTCCGTTCCTTGAGAACGACGACGCAAACCGTGCACTGATGGGTGCGAACATGCAACGACAGGCAGTGCCTTGCCTTCGATCCGACAAGCCGCTTGTTGGAACGGGCTATGAGCGAGTCGCCGCCGTTGACTCTGGTGCTGCGGTGGTCGCACGAAACAACGGAACCGTTGAGTACGTCACCGCTGAAGAGATTCGCGTTCGCAAGGACGACGGCGCTCTCGACGTGTATCCGCTGATGCACCTTGTACAGAGCAACAAGTCGACCTGTTTCACTCAGCGCCCGGTCGTCGACCTCGGTCAATACGTGGTGAAGGGCGACGCTCTTGCAGACGGTCCTTGTGTCGATAACGCTGAGCTGGCTCTCGGTAAGAACGTGCTTGTCGCGTTTATGCCGTGGAACGGTTACAACTACGAAGACGCGATCCTCATCAGTGAGCGAATGGTGAAGGATGACGTTTACACGTCCATCCACATCGAGCGATACGAGACGGAAGCGGTTGACACTAAGCTTGGGCCGGAAGAAGTTACGCGGGATATTCCGAACGTCGGCGAAGACGCTCTGAAGGATCTCGACGAGAACGGAATTATCCGAGTGGGTGCCGAGGTTCGACCGGAAGACATTCTGGTTGGTAAGGTTGCTCCGAAGGGTCAAGTCGAAATGACCGCTGAAGAGCGATTGATCATCGCGATCTTCGGTAAGAAGGCGGAAGAAACTCGCGACGTTTCGCTTCGATTGCCGCACGGCGAAAAGGGAACCGTTGTCGACGTCAAGGTCTTCAGCCGATACAAGTACCTCTCGCCGTCGATCAACTACGTTTATAAGGAATCTAAGAAGCGCGATCGACTGATCTGCGACCGAACGGATGAGCCGTTGCTCCAAATTCCGGGCGACGAACTTCCGGCAGGTACCAACATGACCGTCCAGGTCTACGTTGCCCAAAAGCGAAAGCTGATGGTCGGAGACAAGATGGCAGGTCGTCACGGAAACAAGGGAGTCATCTCTAAGGTTCTTCCGGTTGAGGACATGCCGTTCCTTGCAGACGGTACGCCCGTAGATATCGTTCTGAACCCGCTGGGTGTACCTAGCCGGATGAACATCGGTCAGATCCTGGAGACGCACCTTGGCTACGTGGGTCGACACCTCGGTGTCGAATACAAATGTCCGGCGTTCGAAGGCGCATCCGAGCACGAAGTTCTCGTGGAAATGGAGCGACTTGCCGAGCACCTGCGACGACAGGTTCTGGGCGCCTACATCAAGTCTGAGCTCTTGCTCGATGTGAACTTCACCAAGGAAGATTCGCTCGACGACATGATGGGCAAGGTTGAAGCCAAGCTTAGAACTCTGGGTGAGAATGGACTTGAGCGAGTTAGCCGCATTCTGAACGCGGCTCCGGTGAAGACCGTTGCCGAACTTTCGGAAGTCGATCTTGAAGAGTGGACCCCTGAGGAAGTCGAGGGTGAGGCCGAGGAAGCTGCATTCGCTGCTCCGGACGCGCACTACGCCGACTTGCTGGAGCGCATTCGAAAGAACACCTTCGAGCGAGCCGGAATCGATCCTCGAACCTGTAAGTCGATGGTCCGAGATGGCTTGACGGGCGACAAGGTTCCGAACCCGATCACCGTTGGTGTCATCTACATGCTTAAGCTCGAGCACTTGGTCGATGAGAAGATTCACGCTCGTTCGATTGGTCCGTACTCGCTCGTTACTCAACAGCCGTTGGGTGGTAAGGCGCAGTTCGGTGGTCAGCGATTCGGTGAAATGGAAGTGTGGGCGCTGGAAGCTTACGGCGCGGCCTACACTCTCCAAGAGCTGCTGACGATCAAGTCCGACGACGTCATGGGCCGTGTTCGGGCCTACGAGAGCATCGTTAAGGGCGAGAACATTGCTGAGCCAGGCATTCCGGAGTCCTTCAAGATTCTTGTGAACGAACTTCGCTCGCTCGGTCTTAAGGTCGCCGTCGAAGACGCGAACAGCAAGGAATTGCCTCTGCGAGATCTGGATGAGCTCGGTGGTGGCGACGATATGCGCCTCGCTCGCTCGGTCGGATTCTTCAACTAATCCCCTTCTGTCTCCTTGGCTAATGCCGAGGAGACAGAACCAACCCAAACAGTTTTACAAGGAAAGCAACAAGGAGATACATGGCAGACGCAAGCCTGTTCGACAAAATCAAGATCGGAATCGCAAGTTCGGAAGAGATCGCTGGGTGGTCCCACGGGGAAGTTAAAAAGCCGGAGACGATTAACTACCGTACCTTCAAGCCGGAGCGCGATGGTCTGTTCTGCGAGCGCATCTTTGGTCCGGTTAAGGACTGGGAGTGTTCGTGCGGACGCTACAAGAAGATCAAGTACAAGGGCATCGTCTGTGAGCGATGTGGCGTCGAGGTCACTCGAAGCAAAGTTCGCCGCGAGCGCATGGGTCACGTTGACCTTGCCGCTCCGGTTTGCCACATTTGGTACCTAAAGGGCGTTCCGTCCCCGCTTTCTCTGGTGTTGGACATCTCTCCCCGACTCCTCGAGAAGGTCATCTACTTCGCAAGCTTCATCATCATTGACATCGATCAAGAGAAGATTCAAGAGAAGCTTCCTGCGATTCGAGACGCCGTTGAAGTAGAGAAGCGCTACCTCCAAGGCGCGATGCGCGAGCTTGAGGAAGAATCCTTCAACCGCTTGGCGGAAGACTTCAAGTCCAACCGAGACGAGTACGACGAGACCTACGTTCGAGAGCGAGCCAAGGCGGTTAACGATCGAATTAAGGCCGAGTATCGGGATATGGACGATCGACTCAAGGACCTCGACCTCGCGGTGGAGATTCTTGGCAAGCTCGAGAAGGACCAACTGATCGACGAGGACAAGTACCGAGCCGTTTCCAAGCTGCTGGACAGCGTTGGAATGCGGATGAACGAGGACCTGCGACCGCTGGTACGCGCCAACATCGGTGCGGAAGCGATTAAGGAACTCCTCCTTCGAGTCGACCTTGAGGCTCTTGCACGACGACTTCGACAAGAAATCGTCATGACCACCTCGCAAAAGCGAGCACGAGCGATCAAGCGACTTGAGGTTACGGAAGCTCTGATTTCCAGCCGTTCTCGCCCTGAGTGGATGATCCTGGACGTCATTCCGGTCATCTCTCCGGAACTGCGACCGATGGTCCAGCTCGACGGTGGTCGATTCGCGACCTCCGACCTTAACGATCTGTACCGACGGATCATCAACCGCAACAACCGGTTGAAGAAGATCATCGAGATTCACGCACCTGAATCGATCATCAACCACGAAAAGCGACTCCTTCAAGAAGCGGTCGATGCGTTGATCGATAACGGTCGACGAGCTCGCCCGGTCGTCGGATCGAACAGCCGCCCGCTCAAGTCCCTCTCGGACATGCTCAAGGGTAAGGAAGGTCGATTCCGAAAGAACCTTCTCGGTAAGCGGGTCGACTATTCCGGTCGTTCGGTTATCGTTGTTGGTCCTCACCTTAAGCTGCACCAATGCGGCATTCCGAAGGAGATGGCGCTCGAGCTGTTCAAGCCGTTCGTCATGAAGACTCTGGTTGAAAAGCGCATTACGCAGAACATCAAGACTGCGAAGCGAATGATCGACCGAATGCACCCGGCGGTTTGGGACGGTCTGGAAGAGGTTATTAAGGAGCACCCGGTTCTTCTGAACCGTGCACCTACCCTGCACCGACTTGGTATTCAGGCGTTCGAGCCGATCCTTGTGGATGGTAAGGCGCTGCAGATTCACCCGCTCGTTTGTGCGATGTATAACGCGGACTTCGACGGCGACCAGATGGCGGTTCACGTACCGCTCTCTTCGGAAGCTCAGTCTGAGGCCCGAGTTCTCATGCTTTCGACGCAGAACTTGTTCTCCCCCGCAGACGGTCGTCCGACCTGTGCGCCGGTGCAAGACATCGTTCTTGGCAACTACGCGCTGACCTTCATCTCGAAGGAGGGCCGTGCACGCCTAGAGGAAGCCGTTGCGAAGCACAAAGAAGACCCGGCCAACAATCCGCACCCGCGAATTTTCGGCAACCCGTCTGAGGTGTTCTTCAACTTCGAGAGCCCTGGCATTGCAGAGCGACTTCACCTGAACGAGTTGGTTCACGTCCGCCTGCGTCGTCCGATCTTCCGACCGGATGCTGAGGTTGCCTTCCGTGATCAAGCAACGGGTCAGGAATACGAAAAGGTCAAGACGGTCGACGAGGACGGCAATGAGTTCGAAGAGCTGAAGCCGCTGGAGATGGAGTACGAAGAAGTTATCCGAACGGCCACGCCGGGTCAGTTGTACTTCCACCAGATCCTTCCGTATCCGCTCCGACACGCCGACGATACGCTCAACCTTGAACTTGGCAAGAAGGCCCTTTCGGAGATCATTCTTACCGTCCACCGCCGATCTGGCGTGGGCGCCACCATCAAGTTCCTGGACGACATCAAGGACCTCGGTTTCCGATGGGCGACTCGATACGGTCTTACGGTTGCGATCACGGACATGGATCCGCCCGAGCGACGGGAAGAACTGATCAAGGAAGCGGACGACCAGTCGAACAAAATTCTTGCTCAGTACCGACGGGGCATGCTCGCGTTTAACGAAATGCAGCAAAGCCTTACCCGTCTGTGGCAGGAAACGTATAACCGGGTGGGTGAAGAAATCATGCTTGGTCTCAAGCAGTTCAACCCGCTTAGCATCACCACCGTCTCCGGTGCTCGTGGTTCCATTAAGCAGCTTGCACAGCTGTCTGGAATGCGCGGCTTGATGCTTAACCAGTTCAACGAAACGATCTACGAACTTCCGGTTAAGAGCTCGTTCCACAAGGGTCTAACGATGTTGGAATACTTCGTGACCACCCACGGTGCTCGTAAGGGTCTGGCAGACACCGCTCTCCGTACGGCAGACGCGGGTTACTTGACTCGACGTCTCTGCGACGTCGCGCAAGACGTAATCGTTAAGTCGGAAGACTGTGGAACCACCGAAGGCGTGCTCGCTCACCGAGTTGTCAGCCAAGGTGAACCGATTGAGCCGATCACCGACCGTGTCGTTGGTCGAGTCGCTCTGGCGGTCATCACCGATCCTGATACGGGCGAATTGCTCACGACCTATCAAGAGCCGATCTCGAAGGACCGCGCCAAGCGAATCAACGAGATCGAAAAGCGGTTCTACTCTGAAGTTTCGAATCTTTCGGACGCAGAGAAGGAAACCGTCCATGCTCGGTACAAGGAGTTCGGTTTCGACGTAAACGAGCACGGACAACTCTGTGTATTCGTTCGATCGCCTCTTACCTGCGAACTGGAGCAAGGAATCTGTGCCAAGTGCTATGGCTTCGACATGTCCTCTGGACGATTGGTCGAGGTAGGCGTCGCGGTCGGAATCATCGCCGCCCAGTCGATCGGTGAACCTGGAACGCAGCTTACGATGCGTACGTTCCACACCGGAGGTGTTGCAGGTTCGGCTACGATCGCACGTACGAACCAGTATAAGACCGGTAAGTTCATCCGACAGTTCATGGAGGACTTCGCTGCGGCAACGGATACCGACCTTAAGGCATTCGACCCGACGAAGTTGATCGAGACCCAGGAGACGATTATTAAGTCGCTCTTCAACAACCGAGACGTCGCTCCGTTGACCATCAACGAAGAGGCAGAGCCGGTTGCTCCGACCAAGAAGAAGTCTGAGCGCATCACCAAGGCCTCCATCAAGGCGGCCGAGAAGCTGGACAACGACTCTCGTAAGCTCTGGGAGCGATCGAGAAAGACGTTCTTCTATTCTTGGACGGGTGAATCCAGCGGTATCGTCCGTGTTGAAGAAATCTTCGAAGCTCGACGACAGCCTCGTGGTAAAGCGATTATCTGTCCGGTCAGCGGCATCGTCAAGGACATCCGAGAATCGAGCTTCGGCCGATTTGTGGTTGTCGAGGCTGAAGTCACGACGACGACCCCGCTTAAGGACGCCTACATCAGCGACCACCAAGCATGGGCGAAGAACGGCAACGGCGAATACGATGCAGCCCTTCAGAAGACCGTTGGTCAAAAGCTGACGGCGGCAACCATCGCAGCCCTTCGAAAGGCTGAGATCGAAACCGTTCGAGTCCTCTACCCGATCCTCGTTCCGCCGCTTGGTAACTTGCCGGTCAAGATCGATGGAAAGGTCATCAAGGGCGACCCGCTAACGGAAGGTCCTCGAGATCCGCACGAGGTTCTTGAGCTCGCCGGTGCTGCAGCGGTCAACGACTACTTCATTGAAAACCTGCAAAGCGTTTACAAATCGCAAGGTGTTGACATCAACGACAAGCACATTGAGGTGATCATTCGCCAAATGCTGCGAAAGCGACAAGTGAAGGAGCCGGGCGACACGCCGTTCCTGCCAGGACAGATCGTCGACCGATTCACCTTCCAACGCGCTAACGAGCAGGTCCGAGAGGCTCTGCGAGCAGGCAAGAAGATCAAGTACGTCGACCCGGTCACGGGTGAGAATGTTGAGCGGGATCCGAAGGAAGCCACCGGAACGTGGATTCTTCTTGGTATCACCGAAGCATCGCTCGCTACGGATTCGTTCCTGTCGGCTGCATCGTTCCAAAAGACGACTCGTGTCCTTACGGACGCAGCCGTTCGCGGAAAGAAGGACATTCTTGCAGGCCTCAAGGAGAACGTTATCCTTGGTCGCCTAATCCCGGCGGGTACGGGTGTTCGACAGTATCGCGAGATTCAAGTCGACGCACAACGATCGGCTTGGATGGAGCAGTCGCTTACCGCACTTGTGGAAGCAGACGACATGGATCTGGATGGAGATCTGGACGATCTCGACTTCCCGTCCTTGGCCGACATGGCCTCGAACGAGGTTGATCTCGACGCTGATTTCGGCGACGACGAAGAGATCTAAGAGAACCTTAGACAAGAAGAAAGAGGGTCGGGATTATCTCCCCGGCCCTCTTTCATTTTTTGGAGCCTAAGAACGGCTTTCCAGTTCGCTAGAGTTCTGTTTTTGGGCGAACCTTTAGATTCGGAATCGGGAGCAAAGACTCGTCGCGTCTTATCGGCATGTTGGAATTCACAAACATGGACTGCAACCGCCTTTCAGCTTCTGCAACGTAGTCGGTCATCTGAGTCTCAAAGTCTCTGCGCATGTCTTCCATGTCGTCCAGTAGCTTCAAGATGATCTCTACCCCTGCAAGGTTGACCCCAAGTTCCTGAGTGAGCCGCTGAATTCTTCTCACCCGCTGAATATCCCATTCGGAATAGAGGCGGTTCTTTGCGCCTACGCGAGAGGGTACGACCAATCCGAGTCTCTCGTACTGGCGGAGCGTTTGTGGGTGAACGCCACACAGTTGTGCGGCTACACCGATCATGTAAACGCCTTGCTGCTCGTTTCTCATGGGGTGGTCTCCAATGCGGCAAGAGCTTCAAGGTGAGCTTTCTGTTCGGCGGTGAGTGTCTTAGGAACAGTGATCTTGATCTTTGCCAGAAGGTCGGATCTGCTGCCCCCCATGCGCGAGATGCCTTGAGCGGAGAGTCGAAAAGTTTGGCCGCTTTGTGTTCCGGCTGGAATCTTCATCGCGAGCCGACTGCGCAGGGTGGGAACCTTGATTTCTCCTCCCAGGGCCGCGGTGACGAACGACACTGGAACTTCGACCTCTAGATGGTCGCCGTTCTCGTGAAACTGAGGGTGTTTTGCCCACTTCACTTGAACGTAAAGATCACCCGCTTTGCCGTTCGCACCTGCCGCGCCTTTGCCGGGGACCCGGAGCTTCTTGCCATCCTGGATACCGGCGGGAATCTTGACCTCGACGCGCTTGGTGGTTGGCACGGTAGAGATGTTCCCACGGGTCGCTTGAGCATCCATGGTTTGGTAGGTAAGCGTTCGAGTCGTACCTGAATCGATCTCTTCGAGCGATAGTTCAACCACTTGCGTGACGTCTCTGGGCTGTGCGGCATCAAGATCCTGAACACGGAATCCGCCTCCCGCGCTTCGCCCACCAAAGAACTGCTCAAAAATTTGCTCGAAGCCGCCACCGCCTCCGAATCGGAAGTCGCCAAAATCGCCTCCTTGGAATCCTCCGCCTTGGAAGTTCTTTGCCGCTTCCCAATTCTCACCGTACTGATCGTAAAGCGCTCGTTTGTCGGGATCGCCTAGAATTTCATAGGCTTCGCTCACTTCCTTAAACCGTGCTTCGGCCGATTTATCGTTCGGGTTGACGTCGGGGTGATACTTTCTCGCCAACTTTCGATAAGCCGATTTGATCTCTTTCTCATCCGCCTTTCTGGGGACGCCTAGGATGGTGTAGTAGTCCTTAGCCATAACCGTAGCACGCTCAATTACATGAGTATAGAACGCTCAAGTGCTACAGAAAGTTTCGGGCGGAAATCTTCAGTTCCTCTTCCAAAAAACCTGAGAAGGGAAGAGAGATCTGCCAACACTTTATCTCGTGGACTTGGAACAATTGGCTCTCAAGGTCGCGCGTAGCGAGAATCTGCCCGTTCTTTCGAACGTAGTCACGCAGGTTCTTAAGCTCGCCGACGACCCGAACGCATCGCCGCGGATGCTTGAAAAGATCATCGAGCGGGATCCCGCACTGACGGCGAAAATCCTGCGTGTTGGAAACTCGTCGTTCTACGGAATGTCGCAAGTGAACAGCATTGGTCGCGCGATCAGCGTTCTCGGTATGAACACCATTCGCTCGTTGGTGATTGGCGTTGCATACCAGCAAATTCTCGGCACCAAGACTTCGTCTCAGAAGTTCGACAAGATGGTGTTCTGGAAGCACTCCCTTGCGGTGGCTGTGGGATCGCGCATCCTGATGAAGATCAAGCAACCGCTCAAGTCCGAAGAACTCTACGTTGCAGGCATGATGCACGACGTGGGACTTCTCGTTCTCGACAAGTTTGCTCCTCAGGAGTTGGACAACGCGCTGAAGGTTTCTCAGGCCGATCGCATTCCGCTTCACATTGCGGAGCAGGCTACGCACGGCTTTGACCATGCGGAAATCGGATACCTGCTCGCAGAGAAGTGGAAGCTGAATTCGCTCATCGCCAACGCGATCCGATATCACGAGAATCCGAATGAGGATTCCACGACCCTCCTCTCCACCCAAGTGGTTGCGGCGGCAAACAACCTGGCATACCAGTGCGGTTTCCCGAACGTGGGCGGCGTGCAAGTGCTTGATCTCGACGAGCAACTCTTTGAAACGTTGCAGATTCCCATTGAGCAGCTAGACCCGATCAAGAGCGTCGTGGTTGCAGAGGTTCAAAAGGCCGCCGAGGCATTCGGCATCAAGATGGCCGCCTAAGCGGATCCGGTCCACAAGATATTTGTAGAAAGGAGAGTCCCCCGGTGAAGAACCGGGGGACTTCTTGTTTTCTAGTGCGCGGATTCGTGCTCGGCGCGATCTTTCTCGAACTGAGCGACGAGTTGTTGCTGCACGTTGTGAGGCACTTCTTCGTAGTGAGAGTAGGATTGTCGGAAGCGTCCACGTCCCCTCGTGATCGACCGTAAGTCGAGTGCATACGATCGCATTTCTGCCATTGGGACCAAGGCACGAACCGTGGTTTTTCCTGGAGCACTGGGCTCCATGCCTTGCATTCTTCCTCGTCGGGTATTGAGGTCTCCCACAACGTCTCCAACGAACTCGTCTGTCACTTCGACCTGCACTTCGATGATAGGCTCCAGAATCACAGGCTTCGCCTGTTCCACTGCGGCCCGAATCGCCAAGGAACCGGCGGTTTTGAACGCCATCTCCGACGAGTCGACGTCGTGGTAGCTACCGTCGTAAACGGTGACCTTCATATCGACTGCCTGATAGCCAGAAAGGAACCCGTGATCCATGGCTTCTCGAACACCTTTCTCGATAGCGGGAATGAAGTTCTTAGGAATTGCTCCTCCAACGACTTTGTTCTCGAAAACAAAGCCGGCGCCTCGTTCCAGCGGTTGAAGTTCGATCCAGCAGTCGCCAAATTGGCCTTTTCCACCCGTCTGGCGCTTGTGTCTTCCTTGAGCTTTGCTCGATCCCATGATCGTTTCGCGGTAGGGAATTTTCGCTTCGGTAACGTTGACCGTCACGCCGAACTTTGCTTTCAGCTTTTCAATCACCGTTTCCAAGTGAATGTCTCCCATGCCCTCGAGGATCTCTTGGTGAGAAGAGCTATCTCGGATGTATCGGAACGTAGGATCCTCGTCCAGAAGTCGCTCAATGGCTGAAGGGAGTTTGTCTTCGTCCGCTTTCGTGGCTGGGACAATCGCGATCCGGTAAATGGGATCGGGAAGCGGTGCCGGATCCAAGAGAATTCGGTCTTTGCTGCCAGTGAGAGTGTCGCCTGTATGCGTGTGGGCGAGTTTCGCCGCTGCAAAAATGTCGCCCGCCACAACGGAACTGACGCCTTCTTGTGTCTTACCGTGCGGGAAGAACACGTTGTGAAGCCGTTCGTCAGCTTCGCGATTAAGGTTCAAGAGGTGGTCGTCCAAACGAATGGTTCCGCTAAAGAGTCGGAAGTAATTGATTTTGCCTACGAACGGATCTGCGGTGGTCTTGAAGCAGAGCGCGCAGACGGGACCGTTGGGATCAGCCGCAATTGCCTCGCCAGAACCCTCGACGAATGTCGAAATGCCTGCCGTGTCGCGTGGCATGTCAACCGGAGAGGGAAGCTCTGTGCAGATGCGATCAAGAAGAGTCGCGACGCCGATACCGCTCATGGCGGAACCAGCCCCGGGTGGCAGGTGACGGGCGCTCAAATCAATTCAGCCCTCCATTCAGTCCTCAACGCAGTCCTCCATTCAGCCCTCCGTCATCGACTCAGTCCTCTGCCATCGACCCAGCCATCGACTCAGTCATCTCTACTTCAG
>CAYYJX010000033.1:17319-35151 GCA_964471545.1 uncultured Fimbriimonas sp.
TCGTCATCACCTTCGCAGGCGGCTTCCATCATCTTCTCGTGCCTTTCTTCGGCCTCTTCGGCATACCCAGAAGGGATATCCTCGATCTCGATACCTCGATCCTTGCCCTTGTAAACCTTCATGCTCAGAAGGTCCAAAACGCCGGAGAAGGCGGCTTGGTGTCCGATTGGGATTTGGACGCCGACAACTTTTCGCCCGTATCGCTGGTGTAGCGTGTCCATGAGACCTTCGTAGTCCGCATTGTCTCTTTCAAGCTTGTTGACGAAGACGCATTTGGCAAGGCCATACTTGTCGGCAACTTCCCAGGCAAGTTCGAATCCTACGTCCAGATCGCGTTTCGCCTCGCAGACCAAAATGAAAGAGTCCACAACTCGAGCGATGTTGTGTAAGTCGCCGACGAAATCCGGGAATCCGGGCACGTCGATCAGGTTGATCTTGCAGTCATGCCATTCCAGAGGAGTGACGCTGGCGCTGAGCGATATTTTGCGTCGAATCTCCAGCGGGTCGAAATCCGATTGAGTATTCCCCGCATCGATGCTTCCCAACCGATCTGTTGCGGAAGCGGTGTAGAGAAGATGCTCCACGAGCATCGTTTTGCCGGAGCCTCCATGGCCCACGATTGCGACGTTTCTTATCTGTTCAGGTGCGTATTGTTTCACCTAGGCATACCCTCCTTTGGGTCGTTAGGCGGCGTCACCGAAGATCGAGATCTCAGTTGTCACAACACCGAAGATTGGTCTTCGGTGGCGTCGTCAAATTCAGCATAGCAGTGAAAATTCCAAATCGAAAGCCAAGAAAATGCGTCTAAAGAGTTCAGTGAAGTCAAAAGTAGCAATCCTGTGCTTGTTTTTCACCACCATTTCCTCGGCCGATGTCACGGTTGAGACGGTGGAGTTTCGGGGGTGGAAGGGCTGCGCGAAGCTCACGAACGATGTGGTCGAGCTCATCGTTGTTCCCCAGATTGGACGGATCATGCACTTTGGATTCAAAGGCAAGCAAAACGTTCTCTGGGTGAACGAGTCTCTCTTTGGGGCGGCGCCTCAGAAGGGCTATCTCAATTGGGGAGGCGACAAAGTTTGGTGGGCGCCTCAGGCAGACTGGCAATGGCCGCCCGATGCGGGTTTAGACGGTTCGGCCTTCGAGATGGAACTCACGAAGACTTCGGTCCGGCTGAAGAGTCCGTTAGGGAAGCGGCACCCTGTACGATTGGTGCGAGAGATTACGCTGGCCCCGTTTGGACCTGAGGCGAGAATGACGAACGCACTTGAGAACAGAGGTGCGGCAAAATACCTCTCCGTCTGGCAGGTCACGCAGATTGACGATCCTTCCGAAGTGGTCATGCCCATCCAATCCACGGGCAAAATGCCAAGCGGATTCAATGTTCAGATCGGTGACAAACTCGATTCTCAGTTCCATATTCGCAAACCGGACGCATTGGTCTTGAAGCGTTCTCCTGATAAAGCGTTTAAGTTTGGGGCGAAGGGAAGTGGCGAGTTGATCGCAAAGATCGGCAATACCGGGTTTACAAGCAAGTCTGAGACGGTGCGCAAATCCGCCTATCCGGATGGCGATTCCGCCCAAGAGGTTTTCACTTCACCCAACCCGGCGAAGTATGTGGAATTAGAGCACCTCTCACCGTTAATCAAGATGGAACCGCGCCAAGTAGCGATTCAGAAGGTTACTTGGCGCCTGAAATAGGGCGCGTTCTGCCAAAATTACGATGAACGGCTGAAGAGTCCCCTTCTTGTTCGTTGGAATAGAGAGATGAATTTGGACACCACGTATCCGCGTCGCAAGACCACCCCCTGCCGAGTTGGTCCTTTGACAATTGGAGCCGGGCATCCGGTTGTGGTCCAATCGATGATCACCGAAGAAACCCGCAATGTCGATGCGTGTGTTGAACAGATCATCGCTCTTCACCGAGCAGGGAGCGAAATGGTCCGCGTGACCACGCCTTCTCTTGGCGAAGCCGAGTGTCTAGAAGCCATTCGAGCTAAGGTCACTGAACAGTACCGCTACGTCCCGCTCACCGCCGACGTCCACCACCAGGGAACCGCCATTGCCGTTGAGGCGGCAAAGCACGTTGATGAGGTGCGAGTGAACCCCGGTTTGTTTGTCTTCCGGAAGTTCACAAACCAGATCGAGTACACCGAGGCGGAGCATGTGGCAGAGAAAGAGGCCATCGAAGAAAGCTTCGTGCCTGTCATCGAGGCGTGCAAGAAGCACGACCGAGCGATGAGAATCGGCGTGAACCACGGGTCGCTCTCGGAAAGGATGCTCGTGACCTATGGCGATACACCCGACGGAATGGTCGAAAGTGCCATCGAGTATCTGCAGCTTTGCGAGAAGCACGGATACACCAACCTAAATATTTCCGCGAAAGCAAGCAGAGTGCCCGTGATGGTGGCTGCCAATCGACTCATGGTGAAGCGCATGGATGAACTTGGAATGGCTTATCCCCTTCATCTTGGTGTCACGGAGGCGGGAGACGGAACTTACGCTCGCATCAAATCCACTTCGGGGATTGCCACCCTCCTTATGGAAGGAATCGGTGATACGATTCGTGTCTCACTTAGCGAGGATCCCATCAACGAGATTCCGGTGTGCTACGACATTCTTCAAGCTCTCGGACTGAGAAAGACGAAGGTGGAATACATCGCTTGTCCGTCCTGTGGTCGTACCAAGTTTGATCTGCCGACCGTCCTTCACAAAGTTCGTGAAGCAACCAAGCACCTTGTCGGTCTCGATATCGCGGTGATGGGATGCATCGTTAATGGTCCTGGAGAGATGGCCGACGCCGACTATGGCTATGTTGGCGCCGCAGGCGGAAAGATCACTCTGTATCGCAAGCGCGAAATCGTGAAGAACGGTATTCCCCAAGAGGATGGAGTGACCGAACTGATCGAGTTGCTCAAAGCGGACGGGGTTTGGG
The DNA here is from genome assembly GCA_964471545.1 of uncultured Fimbriimonas sp. Taxonomy (GTDB): domain Bacteria; phylum Armatimonadota; class Fimbriimonadia; order Fimbriimonadales; family Fimbriimonadaceae; genus Fimbriimonas. Next base: position 20,252 of record CAYYJX010000033.1, read on the forward strand.
AAGAACCGCCCGCCGGTCAAGCGGAATCTGACAAGAAACCTCTTCAGCCGTTGCAGGTTCGTTGACGGGTCTGGATTCGGTTTGCTAGAGTGAAGATGCCCGCAAGATTGCTTGCAGGAGTGCTTCATGATGCTTGATCGAGTTCTTTCCCGCGTTTCGACCGGAGTTGCTGTCACTCTTCTATTCGTGCTCCCTAATTCTGCGGTTGCTCAAGCAAAGTTCAACCTGCAGAACGTTCTTAACTTGGGTGCGTTCGGGTTGGAGATCACAGGTTCAGGTTCCGGGAAGATTGGCGGCAATGCCTCTTCGATTGCCTACGATGGAACCAATCTTTACATCGGCGCATGGAACTCAACCGGCGCGACGGGAAACGTGGGCATCGCAAAAATTTCCGATGCTTTCACGAACCCATCAGCAAGCCTTTTGACGGGTTCATTGCGATCCACGGTGAACCAGCGTGGTTACACCGCCCTGAAGTTTGATTCTCAATTGAATCAACTGTATGCCGCTTGGGATAACGGAACGGCGGATACCAGAGGAATCTCGGCATTCAGCCCGGTTACGGGCAACGTGGTGTGGGAGAGTGGCCTAGCCACAAGAGGCTATGGTGTGGGATTGGACCTTCTTTCAGGCGACGTTAATAACCGAGTCGCCTTCGGAACCCTCTTCAGTGGTCGCAGACTCTTGAACAATGCCATCAACGGTTCGAACGTTTACAACACTTCGAATGGTTTGATCCACCTCGTTTCGGGCAGCAGTAGCAACATTCGCGACCTTGATTTGGACGAGGCCGGGAATGTTTACACTCGAGCGGCGAACAACGTTATGTTCACAGAGCGCACGGGACCCAATTCCGGCGCAACACCGAAGTACCTGGTTGACAAGGCAAACAATGGGACGAACTCAGCCGGGCAAAACCTTGCCGTTCACACCAACTGGGGCATGACGATCGTCGTTTATAACGACCGTCCCAATACCTTGGGCGATCGGAACCAGTGGGTGAACTCCATGCGAGCGGTCACGACGGATGGTGTGGAACTGGGGATCGAATGGCTGAACTCAGATGGAACGGCCCCGGTATCGATCGACAACGGAAACGGTTGGTACGACATGCAGTTCTTACCAAACGGCGAACTTGTCGTGGTCGACTACCTGAATGCGTACGTCTACCAGTGGCAGATGACGGCGGTTCCAGAGCCTTCTTCAGCGCTGTTGGCACTCGGTCTCATCCCTCTTCTGAAACGAAAGCGCAAAAACTCGTAAAAGTGCTTGGGTATGCCCAAGTAAATTTGCGGGGTTGTATAGATTGCTGATCTTGGCAATACCTGACACACTGGAAGAGCCTTAGGAGCATTCTTGATGAAACGAACAACGTTGTTTGCATTGGCGCTTGTCGTCGTAGGTTTCGGGGGAGCCCAGAACGCCTCGGCGCAGGTGAACTTTTACCTGCAAAACTCTGTTAACCTCGGCACCACCGGGCTTAACCTCTTTGGTGGCACTTCTGGGAACGATGCCGGATTTGAGCCGATCGCAATCACCAGCGACGGCGACACTGTTTATGTCGGTGGCGGCAACGTCGTCTCCTCCCAGACGCGATCCGGAGTCATTCGACTCTCTAACCCTTGGTCGAATTCGGCTTCGGGCGTCCTAATGACTCAGACCGCTTTCACCGCAGCGAACACGCGCGGTATCACGGGTCTGAAACTTCGAAACGATCAACTTCTTGTTAGCCTCGATAACGGCACGGCGAGCACGTCTGGACTTCGCAGTTTCGTGGCCTCCACGGGCGCCCTTCAGTGGTCCTCCGCTGTGGCTGTCCGAGGTAACGGAGCTTCGTTCGATCCCGGATTCAACGGATCGGGATTCGGCGCAGCGACGGGCTCGCTAGGTTCTGGTCGACGAGTCCTCGTCAATGAGACCACGGGTGCGAACATTTACGACACGACCAACGGACTGATCTGGTTTGGATCGCCTGTCACCGGTGGGAACATCCGCGACATGGACTTTGATGCCAACGGCGACATTTATGTCCGCAGCAGCAACCTTGTTCTCAAGGGAACGCGAAACGGTGCGAACTCCCTGAGCGCTCGATCGGTCGTGGTTCAGAACGGCTCGGGCAACGGCAACGGTCCAAACTCGTCCGGACAAAACCTTGCTCTGTTTACCCATGACGGTGTCACTTCCATTATCTGGAATGATCGGGCAGACGGAATCGGCGCTAACAACACGTTTGTGAGTCGCATCAAGGCGAACAAGAACGATGGCAGCGCAATCTCCATCAACTGGTTCAATGCCGATGGAACGGCTGCACCGACCCTCGCCAACAGCGACGGACGATACGACTTCCACTTCGAAGCAGACGGTGACCTTCTCGTGCTCGATTCGTTCAACCGAACGCTCCACCGATTCTCGTCCTCTCCGGTACCGGAGCCTGCGACGATGATCGCTCTCGGCATGGGTGCTCTGGCACTTATCCGCCGCAAGCGCAGCAAGTAACCCTTCGTAAGGAAGAGTCCCAATAAAGCGGGGAGTGACGAGTTCACTCCCCGTTTGTGCTTTACTGATTTCGTCCTTATGAGAATCCCAGATCCAGGAATACGGGGAGCTAGTACCGTCGATCTGGTCGCCCTGTTGATCGGAGAGACGATCACCGACGCGGATGAGCGGAATCAGATCGCCCGCAGAATCCTGCGGCATGCTGGAAGTCTCCAGAATTTCGGGGAGACGTCGATTGGTCAATTGGAAGCTCAACTCGTTGTCAAACGAGAGATCGCGGTGAAAATTGCTGCGGCAATGGAACTTGGTCGCAAGTCTGCAATCGCCGGACGAGGTGAGATCGAGATTCTCGACAACGATCAAGCCGTTGCCACGACACTCGCTTACCTTCGGAGAGAGAAGCGAGAGCACTTCGTCGCTCTCCTTCTGGATACTAAGTGCGGGCTTATTCGCATCGCAACCATCCACATAGGGACCATCGATCGAAGCGTTGTCGGATTTCGAGAGGTTTTTCGAGAAGCTATCCGCGACGGGGCCGCCCAGATCATTGTTGCCCATAACCACCCTTCAGGCGATCCGGAACCGAGCGTGGAAGATATTGAGATCACCCACGACCTTGTTGAGATCGGCCAAAAACTCGATATTCCGGTATTGGATCACATCATCATTGGAGACCCTAAGCACTTTAGCTTTCGGTCGAAACGAATGATTTAAGGCTGGCTTCGCAGTAAGCCGTCATACTCTTTGCTATGTGGGAAACGCTGAGAAGTCATGTGCAGGGATTGCATGAAGCGCGCGAACTGGCGCTTGTGAAGTGCCGCAAGCTTGGACAACTAAGCGCTAAGTCCATCCGGTGCGTTCATCGCAAGGAGTTTCAAGAGGCCGAGCATTTGCTTCAACAGGCGAAGGAGCTTGCCTCGGAAGCGAGAGCGATTATTGGGGCGCACAAAGAACTCAATCCCGCTTACCTGCACGATACCGAGAAGGAGATGGTCGAAGCAGCGGCCGTTTTGGCAATTGCCCGGAAAGAAGAACTTCCGAGCCAAGAAGCGCTCGGGGCTCAGACAATGGCCTATCTTCATGGCCTTTGCGAAGCTGCCAGCGAAGTTCGTCGATTTGCTCTAGATGAGATGCGTCACGGGCGGTTGGCCGAGGCAGAGCGGATTCTAGACGTTATGGAGAGCGTCTACGAGGAACTCATTCAATTCGACTACCCGGATTCGCTGACCAACGGGCTTCGCCGGGCTTGTGATGCCCTTCGAGCCGTCATGGAACGAACCCGAAGCGATCTCACGCTTACCGCAAGCCAACACGAGTTGGTTGAACAGTTGCGTCGGGTCAAATCAGAAAACTGATCATCGTTTACTCGAACGGAAGATCCACAGGTGGCTTGGGGCGCTCGACTTCAATCTTGCGCTTTGGCTTGGTGGATGCCATTTGGGCGATCTCGATTAAAGCGACGAGGTGGGTGATGATGGCGGTAAAGAGGGGAAGCAGAACAAACGCAGTTCCGGTTCTGATGCTAAAGAGAACTTGCTCGGCCCCGGACGTATCGATCGGTCTGCCCCCCTCGGTCGGTCCTGGGGCTCGTCCTGCTCCGATCATATTTGCAAGATCTTCGCGGAGCAAAAAGACCATGAACACGGCGATGAGCCAGATGGTGAGTAGGGTTAGGCCTTTCTTAGTCCTCGCGAGCGTGATATGCCCCATTCCCGGAAGAAACAGGGTGTAAACCAGCGCAGGAGTTGCACCGGCTTGGATGTCCGATTCCGAAAGGAAAGGCGAGTCGCTCAGTTGAGCACGCATCTGGTCGTCGATCGTAAGGCCGGATTTCACGCGAAGAACGACCTCACCCAGCTTCCTCTCGAGTGCGTAGTTTGCCGGGTTCACTTCCAGCGCCTTTCGGTAGAGCGAGATGGCGCTCTCGGAGTTGCCCTCGGCCAAGTGAATGTCGCCCTCGAACTCATCGACTTCTGGATGATCTGAAACCATCCGGCGCAACTCGGCCAACCGAGCCTTTGCTCCTTCTTTTTTGCCGGCGGTGAGTTCAGCTTTAGCGATTCTATAAAGGCGCTCGTAGGCATCCTTTTCTGCAGGGGTGAACTCTCGGAAGCTTTTCGCAGTCGGATTAGCCGGCTCTTGCTGGGCGGCTTGCTCGGCTTTGCGCGACTGTTCCGCCTGAGCCTCTGCGGCCTTTGCACGCTCGATATCCGTCTTTAAGGACTGAAGCTCCGTTTGGAGAGCATCTAGTTTTAGCTTGAGGGCGTCAACGATGTCTTGATCGGACGACGCCCACAGCTTCGCTTGCACTCGAGCCGCCTCGGCTTCAAGCTCGGCAATCCTTAACTCGGACATAGGATCAGTTTAACTACTCGACCAAATCAGGGTTTGGTTGGGCAGACTTCCAAAGCTCTTCAAGATCGTAGAACTGGCGTTGCTCTTCTCGCATGACGTGAAAGATCACGTCGCCGTAATCCTGAAGAATCCATCCGGATCGCTCGCCTTCGCTCCGGATCGGCTTCACAGAGTGGACGAGAAGCTTTTCAGCCACCTTATCGGCGATGGAGTCAACGTGTCGATCGCTGTTTCCAGTGCAGACGATGAAGAAGTCCGCGATACTCGTTTTCGCTCGGACGTCTAGGGTCTCAATTCGCTCGGCCTTCATATCGTCGGCCGCTTCTGCGATCAAATCGGTTTTTTCTTTTGAGGTCATAACTTGTACAGCTTTTGCTTCTGAATATATTGAAGCACTTTGGTCGGGATCGTATTCCCAAGGGGGAGGTTCTTGAGCACTCGGTCGCGGATCTCGGTGGACGACACTTCCATTGGCTCAAAGGGAATCAGATCGATCTTGTCGTGGTACTCAGCGTCCACGAGCGAGAGGACTTTCTCGGACTCAATGGGAGGGCTCGCCGCGACGGCTAGTCGGGCTAGACGAGTGAGACGGAATGGATTCTTCCACTGTTCGAAAGTCTTGAGCGAATCGGCGCCCATGATCACCCAATACTCGGCAGGCTCCACAAAAGAAAGCTCGGTGACCGTATCGACCATGTAGCTAGGACCGCCTCGTGTGATTTCGACATCGCTGACGGCGAACTTTTCGTCGAGAGAAGACAGCAGCTTCACCATCTCCACTCGATCAGAGACCTTCGTAAAGATGCGCCGGTCCTTCAGAGGATTTTGATTTGCGGGGATAAAGATCACTTCGTCCAGCCCCAAGTGCTCGATGGCCGCACGCGCAAGAGTCAAGTGGCCGTTGTGCGGGGGATCAAAAGTGCCTCCAAGTAGTCCTATCTTCATTGTTCGTCCGTAAATGAGAATTCAAGCTCGCCGATAGCGATCGTGTCGCCCTCCTGGGCACCCAGTTCGCGAAGCTTTTCGGTAATTCCAATCCGATCCAACTTTCGTTGCAGATACCGAACGGCGGCGTCGTTCTCGAAGTCGGTCATGGCAACCATGCGTTCTACGCGGCGTCCAGAAACCCGGAACACTCCTTCTTCCTCTTCTTCGATGTCCCACGAGTCGTCGGTTTTCTTCTCAAGGGCGGGCATCAAGACTTCAAGCTGCTCTTCAGGCTTCGCTGCTTCCACCTGGTCGAGCATCGCGTTCATGAGAGGTTCAACCCCTTGACCCGTGGCGGCCGAGATTAAGAAGATTGGGAATCCAAATTCTTCAAATTTGTCTCTTAGGCCCTGCAAATCTTCGGGAAGGAGAAGGTCGATCTTGTTGAGTGCCACAAGTCGAGGGCGAGCGTGGATCTCACCGCTATAGGTTTCAAGCTCCTTCTCAATGATTTTGAAGTTCTCGATCGGGTCGGATTCATCGACAGGTAACACGTCTACTACGTGAACAAGCACTCGCGTTCGTTCAACGTGCTTGAGAAACTGGAATCCGAGTCCGATGCCTTCGCTTGCTCCTTCGATAAGGCCAGGCATGTCTGCAACAACGAAGGTGGTATCCCGGAACGAGACCACTCCAAGGTTGGGCACGATGGTTGTGAACGGATAATTGGCGATCTTAGGCTTCGCTGCACTGATCTGAGAGATCAGGGTGCTCTTGCCCGCGTTCGGCATTCCGATCAACCCAACATCGGCAAGGAGTTTGAGTTCGAGCTTTGCGTGGATGGACTCGCCAGGTTCACCTTTCTGGGAAAAGTTCGGGGCTTGCCGTACCGACGAGACGTAGCGGGCATTGCCATAGCCGCCTTTACCGCCTTTACAAAGCACGAACTTCATGCCGTGGACCGTCATGTCCACGATGAGCTCACCCGTTTGGTTGTCAGTGATGATGGTGCCTACGGGAACCTTGATTTCGATATTCCGGCCGTTCTTACCTTTCTTGTTGCCAAGTCCGTGAATGCCGGATTCGGCCTCGTAATGGTCGAGAAGTTTAAAGTCGTACAGGGTGCGCTTTCCGCGGTCGGCGATGATAATGACATCCCCACCTCGTCCACCGTCCGCGCCGTTCGGGCCACCGCGTGGAACGTGTTTTTCGCGGTGAAAAGCAACCGCACCACTTCCGCCTTTGCCCGAGCGAAAAGTCACGATCGCTTCGTCTAGAAACATTTCCTAAAGTGTACCAACCGAGGTCAACTCCCTTTGAACCTGTTCGAACCGAACGGAACCCCGTACCGTTTGCCGGGTTTGCGATGTCTAGCCGCGGTCCCAGCACGTAGAATCGAATCACGAAGATGAGTGGGAACGGAACACAGCGAGTTACCGAATGGTTTGAATCGCTCGGTCGATCACCGTTTCCGTTTCAGTACGAGGTTTGGGAGCGATATGCCAAAGGCGAGAGCGGCCTCATCCACTCAGCAACCGGCTCTGGAAAGACGCTCGCTGGATTCTTAGGGCCCGTTGTCGAATGGCTCGATGAACGTCCTGAGCACCTTCCCTCAGAGGGGCCCCTCAAGCGGTCGGAGACGGACCCTCTGACGGTTCTTTGGGTCACCCCGCTCCGCGCGCTCTCTGCGGATTCCCTTGATTCTCTCCTGTTCCCAATTCAAGGACTTGGCTTGCCCTGGTCTGCCGAACTGCGTACGGGCGATTCTTCCTCTTCTGAAAGGACAAAACAAAGGGACCGACTCCCGACTGTGCTTGTCACCACCCCGGAGAGCCTTACGGGATTGCTTGCAAATGGTGATTCCAAAAGGTGGTCAACTCTCAAACTCATTGTGGTTGATGAGTGGCACGAGCTTTTGGGGAGCAAACGGGGGGTCCAAACCGAACTTGCGCTTGCACGTCTTCGATCCTGGGTTCCATCCGTTCGAACGTGGGGAGTTTCTGCAACCCTTGGCAATTTGCGGGTTGCCCTAGACACCCTCATGGGCGTTGGAAACGCCGGACACATCGTCAGCGGCGTCCAAGAGAAGGAAGTCGTCATCGACTCGCTACTTCCCGAGAACGTGGAGAAGTTTCCTTGGGCGGGCCACTTTGGCACCCAGATGATTCCTCGGGTGATCGAAGCCATTGAAGAGTCAAAAAGCTGTTTGGTCTTCACCAATACGCGGGCGATGTCCGAAATATGGTTTCAGGAGATTTTGAGTCTTCGACCGGAGTGGGTTGGCACAATTGGGTTGCATCACGGATCGCTTGATCGTGCTGAGCGCGACCTCGTTGAAAAGGGGTTGAAGGAAGGCTTGCTCAGGGCGGTGGTGTGTACTTCGAGCCTCGATCTCGGAGTCGACTTTTCATCGGTTGACCGGGTGATTCAACTTGGTTCACCCAAAGGGGTCGCTCGGCTCCTTCAGAGGGCAGGGCGCAGTGGTCACCGGCCTGGAGAGTCAAGTCGGGTGACATGTGTGCCCACTCATGCCCTTGAAATGGTTGATATCGCCTCTGCTCGTGCTGCGGCGATGGCAGGGAAGATTGAGGGCAGAGAGCCCGTGACCGGGTCTTTGGATGTTCTCGCTCAACACGTCGTCACCACCTCGCTTTCAGGCGAGTACACGCCAGATCAACTTCTTAGAGAGGTCCGAATGACCACAGCCTTTCGACAACTTCAAGATGACGAATGGCAGTGGACACTGGATTTCTGCATGTTCGGCGGCCAGTCGCTCCGAGCCTACGAGGGGTTCAAGCGTGTTGAGGTCAAAGACGGATTCCTGCATGTCACCGACGAACACGTGGCAAGGCGACATCGGCTCTCGATCGGCACGATCACTTCGGACGCGGCCATCGCAATCGCCTGGATGAGCGGCGGGAAGTTAGGATCGGTCGAAGAGGGGTTCGTCGCCAGGCTCAAGCAGGGGGATCGGTTTACGTTTGCCGGAAAGGCCCTTGAATTTGTCCGAGTCAAGGACATGACCGCCTACGTCAAAAAGGCTTCCAAACCGGACGGATTGGTTCCTAGATGGGCGGGGGGACGGTTGCCACTCTCAAATGAGCTCGCCCATTCTATTCGTGAGACTTTAGACGATGCGCGCAATGGCGTCTTTGAGCATCCGGAAATGAGAACCGTAGCGCCTTTGCTGGAGGTCCAAGCTCGCATCTCGGCGATACCTGCTCAAGACGAAACCCTCGCAGAACTCGTGGTCGACGATGAAGGGCATCACCTCTTCTTGTTTCCGATTGAAGGTCGGTTGGTCCATGAAGGTTTAGCGGCGCTACTGGCCTATAGGCTCTCGCAAAGAAGCCCTCAGACTTTCACCGTCGCTTGCAACGATTACGGACTCGAACTCCTTTCCGATCGTCCGATCGATCTCTCCTCGCTCGAAGATCGATCTCTGTTCACTAGCAAGAATCTCGTCGAAGACATCCTAGAGAGCTTGAACTCAACCGAAATGGCAAAGCGTCAGTTCAGAGAGATTGCTCGCATCGCCGGTCTGATCTTCCAAGGGTTTCCCGGCATGGGCAAGAGTTCCAAGCAGATGCAGATGAGCTCGGGACTGCTCTATGATGTCTTCAAGCGATTCGAGCCTTCGAACCGGTTGCTTCTGCAAGCCACCCAAGAGGTCTTGGATAAGCAGCTTGAGCACTCCCGACTAGGGAAGACGTTAGAGGCCTTGCGCATCTCAAAATGGGTGATTACCGAGCCACAGCGTCCGACTCCGTTTTCGCTCCCGATCATGGTCGATCGACTACGCGAAACCGTATCGAGTGAATCGCTTGCGGATCGGGTGCAGAGAATCGTTGCCGAGATCCGAGCCCAGTAGTTTCCGCGCCTTCGGATGGTTTATTGGTAGACGTTTGTGCAGGTATTATGCAAAGATGCAGGTAGAGGTCTTTGGAGCCGACTTAGAACTCACTCCGAATGGAGGCGCGTTTTGGGCGAGCCAAAACGCTTTCTTAGTGGCCGACCTTCATCTTGGGAAGGGAAGTAGCTTCCGAATGCTCGGGCAGTCTCCCGTGCCTTCGGGGACAACCGCTGCCTCGCTGGAGAAGCTGGCAGAAGAGTTGGAAAGGTTTCGACCTGACCGCCTTTGGATTCTGGGCGATCTCTGGCACCGAGCAGAGGGATGCACTGAAGAGGTCGTGGTTGGGTTTGGACGGCTCCTTGATCAGTTCGAAATTCAGGAAACGCTCTTGATCGAGGGTAATCACGACCGTCGAACGGCAGTTCTGGACGAACGACTTGGCTTGATTAGACGCGAATCCACGAAAGTCGCCGGGGTCACGCTTGTCCACGAGCCTCAGGACGAAGACACGCCATTCTTTGCCGGGCACATTCATCCAGGAGTGGTTCTTTACGGCAAAGGAGGGCAAGCCCTGAAGCGTCCTTGTTTTTTCCATTCTTCGCTTGGGCTCATCTTTCCGGCGTTCGGCGACTTTACGGGTTCCGTAACCGTGGACGTCTCTCCAGAAGACACCTTGTTCGTTCTTGGAGAGGAGCAACTCCATAGACTCTCGGGAGAAGCCCTATTGCAGTCGTATCCACGTCCATATCGTAGGAAGGGTTCCAAGGCCACACCCTCGGCACCCTAGAGAGGCAAAGCGATTTCCCGGATATGGGAATCGGAAAAGGGTCGGAACGGTTAAGATATCAGTCGACGTCTTGCGCGAACCAGGCATCCGCTACCTTATCAAGCGATCGCCTTGGGCCGAAGATAGAAAAGAGGGACGATGAAGATACTTGTTACAGGTGGAGCCGGGTTTATCGGTTCGAATCTCCTTCAGCTACTCGTTCCTTCACATCCGGAGCACCTGTTTCTAAACCTAGACAAGTTAGGTTATGCAGGAAATCTCCAGTCGCTCAAAGAAATCGAATCAGCCCCTAACTACCGATTTCTCAAACTCGACCTCGTTGACGGGGATGCAGTTTCGCAGACCGTGGGCGACTTTCAGCCCGACTTGGTTGTCCACCTTGCTGCAGAGTCACACGTGGACCGCAGCATTCACGGACCGAGAGCGTTTGTTGAATCAAATATCGTTGGTACATTTAACTTGCTTGAGGCGTGCCGCCAACATTGGGGCGGAGACTCTTCGAAACGGTTCCACCACGTTTCTACCGACGAGGTCTATGGATCGCTCGGAGATGAAGGTTTCTTTACCGAGGAAACGTCTTACGACCCTTCAAGCCCTTACTCGGCGACAAAAGCGGCAAGCGACCACCTCGTCCGGGCCTATGCTCGTACCTACGGTCTAAACGTGACCGTAACCAACTGTAGCAACAACTACGGTCCCCGTCAGTTTCCAGAGAAGCTGATACCGCTCATGATCTTGAACTGTCTGGATCGGAAACCATTGCCGATCTACGGCGAAGGGCTCAACGTTCGTGACTGGCTTTACGTTGACGATCATTGCAGAGCAATTTGGAAGGTCGCAACCGAGGCTCATCCCGGTCAGACGTACAACATCGGTGGAAACTCGGAAAGAACAAATCGCCAAATGGTCGACGCTATTTGTGCGGTTGTAGCAGGGAAGATTGGCGTGCCCGCTTCTGACCTCACGAGTCTGATCACGAGAGTTGCAGATCGCCCCGGTCACGATCACCGCTATGCGATTGACGCCTCAAAGGTGAAGACTGACCTCGGTTGGGAGCCTCAGGAGACCCTTGAATCGGGGCTTGAAAAGACGGTGGACTGGTATCTGGGCAACACGGATTGGATTGCTGCCGTTCGCGATGGTTCCTACCGGACATGGATCGAGCAGAACTACGCCGCTAGGTAAGAGAAGAAAGGGAAGTACCAATGATCAAGAAGGGAATTATTCTAGCGGGCGGGTCCGGAACGAGGCTTTATCCGATAACGATCGCCATCAGCAAACAGCTTTGTCCAATTTATGACAAGCCGATGATCTACTACCCGCTGAGCGCGCTGATGCTCGCTGGGATCAAGGAGATTCTTGTCATCACCACTCCCGAAGATCAGGATCAGTTCAAGCGTCTTCTAGGCACGGGTGAACAATGGGGAGTTCGATTTGAATATGCCGTTCAGCCACACCCAGGCGGATTGGCGCAAGCCTTCCATATTGGCGAGGAATTCATTAACGGTGAGCCGTGCGCGCTCGTTCTAGGAGACAACATATTCTATGGGACCGGGTTCGAAACGATCGTGCGGACAGCCGCCCTCAAAGACTCTGGTGCAACGGTTTTTGCCTACTATGTGAGCAATCCCGAAGCGTATGGTGTTGTTGAGTTTGATGCCGCAAGACGGGCGATCGGTCTGGTGGAGAAACCGACCGAGCCCCGATCCAACTACGCCGTGACCGGTCTGTACTTCTACGATCGCACCGTGGTTGAGCGGGCGAAGTCCTTAAAACCTTCGGCTCGGGGCGAATACGAGATCACAGACTTAAACGCCACCTATCTAGCCGATGGCGAACTAGAGGTGGAAGTGTTGGGTCGCGGCTTTGCATGGCTGGACACGGGCACGCACGAATCGATGTTGAACGCCGCGAACTTTGTCGAGGCCGTGGAGCAACGCCAGGGGCTACTCGTGTGTTGTCCGGAGGAGATCGCTTTTCGAAAAGGGTGGATCTCGGTAGAGCAACTGAAGAGCCTAGCGACTCCCCTTGCAAAAACTTCTTACGGGAAGTACCTGCTCAGGCTTGCTGAAGGCAGAGTTTAAGCTCGCTCCAGCCTGGTCTAGGCCAAAAGCCGTAGGGAAGGGGTGCCACTTCCCTGGTCCCGGAACCGAACCCTTGAGGGAAGTGTCCTATGAGGAGTGAGGCTATTTCAGAGCACTCGAACCTTCCTGGCGGGCAGTCTTGCCGCCTTGGTCATCGGTGGCGCCTTTTTCCTTGGAAAATCGGTTGGCTCTGCAGGGACCACAGAGCTGACGACCACGCAACAAACAGTGATCCTGGAGAGGATTCGTGGAATGGGAGACTTGAGGACCGCAGAAGCCTCCTTCACTGATCTTATCGACCATCGTTCCTGGCGGTCGCCGTCTGCCGAATGGTCTGCCATGCCGGGAGTGGCCTCGTTGGTTCGAGCCGGAACAGAAAATCGCCACCTCGTAAGAGCCACTGGCAAGGTGGAGGCCGGCTTCGATTTGTCAAAAGCCCGAATTGGGTCTACCCGACCCGGTGCAGTAACAATCATCTTGCCGCCCGCGCATCTCAAAGTTCGAATCGAGGATGCGGAGAACCTCGAAACACGCCGAGCGATGTTCTGGAGAAACGACAACGGAAATCTCGAGGCCTTGAGTCAGGCTCGAGCTTCATTCCTCGAGGCGGCTCGGTCATCCGGGCTGCAGACTCAGGCGGAGTCGAATGCTGAGAAGTTACTTCAGGATTTGCTGAGTCCTCTTGGTGTAGAAAGCGTAACCATCCGGACCGAAAGCATCTCATCTGGAACCTGATACAAAAACGACATAATAAAGATTATCGGAAAGATAACGATTGCGCGCGAAGACGCCTAGATTCGGGTAAACCCGCGATCATGGCTCGATGGTTGATAGCGACGGTTGGCGTGTTTGTCGCCTCCCTACTTCTCGCTGCTCCCCTGAGACAAGAGAGCGGAAAGAAGATGCAACTCAAAACACCGTGGGCGGACAAGGTTGACCGCAAGTTGCCGCACAATTACTATCCGCGGCCTCAGATGGTCCGGGCGGACTGGACTAACCTAAATGGTGAATGGGACTTAGCGGTGACCGCCCAGGGCTCCGAGACCATCAAATCGGCCGGCAAGATTCTGGTTCCTTTTCCGATCGAGTCGTCGCTAAGCGGATTCCAAGGTTCGGTTGCTCCGGGAGATCGAGCGATTTACCGCAAGGAGTTGGACATTCAGCCCAAAGCCGGGCAGCGCCAGCTCGTTCACTTTGGCGCGGTCGACCATTCTGCCGAAATTCGGGTCAATGACAAAGTTGTAGGGACCCATAAGGGTGGTTTTGCGCCTTTCACAGTCGATATCACAGACGCCCTTTATTCATCTGGTAAGCAAATGCTGGAAGTTCGGGTGACTGACCCGACCGATTCGGCTTTCATTCCGCGAGGTAAGCAAGTTCAGAAGCCAGAGGGGATTTGGTATACGCCTGTCACCGGAATCTGGCAGACCGTTTGGCTTGAGTCGGTTCCGCAAGATCACATTGCGAATGTCCGATTTGAAACGAAACTCAACGGGCAGGTGACCGCCACCATCGAGGGTTCTAAGACTCCCGCAACGGTCGAGATCCTTCTGACCGGAGGGCGTCGTGTTGGGTTCAAGACCGCTCCCGAGGGGGATCAGAATCGGACGGTAGGTCGAGCCTCTGTCCCCAGTCCGGTTAAGTGGTCCCCAGCGCTTCCCTGGCTTTATAACGTCAAGGTGATGCTGGATTCAGGGGATGCCATCGAGTCCTATCTCGCCTTCCGAGAGATCAAGATCGCAAAGGATAAGAAAGGCGTGCCTCGAATCATGTTGAATGGCGAGCCCATTTTCAATTTCGGTCCCCTTGATCAAGGGTGGTGGCCGGACGGTCTATACACCGCCCCAACTGAGGAGGCCCTGCTGTTCGACATCGAGGCAACCAAGAAATACGGATTCAACACGATTCGAAAACACGTGAAAGTTGAGCCTGCTCGCTGGTATTACGCATGCGACAAGATGGGAATGCTGGTCTGGCAAGATATGCCCTCGGCGTTCATCACTGGCAAAGACGGTGAACCGACCCAGGCAGAGAAGCAAGCTTGGGAGGCGGAATGGAAGGAGATCATCGATTCGACTCGCCACTTCCCTTCAATCGTCATGTGGGTGCCATTTAACGAAGGATGGGGTCAGTTCGATACCGAAAGGGTCACCGAATGGACCAAAAAGTACGATCCTTCTCGACTGGTTAACAACGCATCGGGCTGGACGGATAAAGGCGTTGGCGACGTCTTGGACATTCACGTCTATCCCGGTCCGGCAAAGCCTGCGAACCAGCCAGAAAGAGCAGCGGTTTTAGGCGAGTTTGGCGGGCTAGGACTTCCCCTCGCCGGTCACACTTGGCTTGATCAAGGAAACTGGGGCTACCGATCGTATCAGTCGAAAGAAGAGCTTAGAAC
>CAYYJX010000034.1:0-33855 GCA_964471545.1 uncultured Fimbriimonas sp.
GCTCCGAAGAGGTTGCCGCTCACTGCGAAGATGTCACCCAAAACCGGGTTTAGGTTGGCGTTGACCGCCCCATGGATGCGCAGGTCACCATTTACGCGAACTCCACCGAATGCAGAGTTCACGGGCGCGCCCGGAGTTTCCGTTCCGTTCGTTCCGCCTGCGGTGATGTCGAGCAGTGGAACGTTACGGGAACCTAAAATCTGAACCAGTTGGACCGGGACGTTCGTGCCAGTTACGTCGACGAACCGGGCACCGAGCTCCGTCGGAACGCCGATTTCAGCCGGTCGGGACACCCGATACTTGTTATGGATGAATCGCGAGTAATCGGTGATGCCGATCTGCGCGAACGCGAAGAGTTTGCGACCCGTGACGAGCTTCTCGTCGAACGCTTTCATCTTCGAGAACTCACTAGCCACTTGCGCCACGTTCGTGAAGTTTCGAATGCGAACCCGGCCTCGTCGCGAACTTAATGTAGGATCGCTCGGGTTGGAGATCGCACCCGGGCGACCGACCGACTCGATTACAAGGTAGTTGCGGGCTTTTCCAGGCTCTTGCAGGCCACCAACCGCACTGACGCGAACACCAATCACATTTCGACCGGTGAACACGGCGGCATCGCCTGGCGCATAGCGCACCCGTACAAGCGCTCGACCGTTATTGAAGCTGACTCGGTGGAACGGTCCTAGACCATCTGGTCCGCCTTGGTCCTGGAAGTTGAGGCCTGGGAACGGAACCGGGTTGCCCCCGACACGAGGTGCGGGTCGAAGGAAGTAAGCATCTGGGTCCGTCGTAAATTCGGCGGTTAACGGAAGGGTCGGCTGGCCTCGCCAGTCGGCACCCAACTCCGAGTTCATCAGTTGCTCATGCGCGTACCGAATACCGGCTTCAGCGAAATCATTCGCCCGGTCCGCCTCTGCGCTCCGCTCAGTCGACTTAATGGTCCGACTAAGGATTCCGGCATAGACGGCTCCCAAGACGAGCAGCACGCCAAGAATGATCAGAGCGATGATCAGGGTTTGACCCTTCTCCTGTCTGGACTTTCGAAGTTGCGTGTTGTTCATGGCCTTATCGGGTGAAATTGCGTACGGCAGCGGTTGCCTTCAGCGTAACGGTCTGCGGATTCGGAACCGTCGATTGCGGATAGTTCCGGATCGTCAGCAGAATCGAGATCAAATCTCTAGTGTCATAGTCGACAGCGACGATGTCGTTGTTCCCTGTGAATTGGAAGCGATAGGCCACTCGTACCTCTGCCGGCCCCGTCACCGGGTTTCCGCTTACAGGATCGATCTCCGTCATCTGAGCAGGAATCGGAACCTCTGGTTGACTGCAGAGCTGGATATAGCCCGCTCGAAATCGAGGCTGGATAACTGCGCTGACAAAGTTGCCTGCGGCGTAGGTGGCCGGCGGGATTGGCAGACCGAGAGCGGCGTAATCCGGGTCGGGCAAGTCGGCATAGTTGATCCGGTACTCGTTGGGACCTGGCTCTCGCGTAACTCGTCGATATCGAATGAGCGTTCCGTAGTTGGGACCAGGGTTTTGGTCGGGACCAAAGACTTCCTCGCTTCCAGGAACGATTCGGCACCGTCGCAGAGGCGATCCAGGAGCCGCGCCAAGGGGCGACGTGGGGTGCAGCGGTCCGAGGGTGCCATCCAATTGGGGGGTCACTCGCAGGTCAACGAAGCGATGGGCTCCACCGACTTCACCAAGCCATGCTGGAACGCCGTTTGCATTGTTCCGTGCGTCGGCCCAAACCTTGTTGAACATTCGGTTGATCGAAGCAAACTGGGCATCGGAGAATGTTCCCGCACCAACAGCTGGGTCGTTGGTAGGCGTGAAGGCGTCTCCGGCCGGTCGCTCAGGTAAGTTTGCAATCCCGGGCGCGAGCGGGCCGAACGGGTTTCCTACGGAGCCGATCGGGAAGCCGGTGATGACGGCGCCGGTGGAACTGTTCACCACGAACGGCATGAAGTTGTCTCGGTAATCCGTGTTAGTCGAACCAAGCCATCCGGAGACAGAGTTTGCCGCACTCAGAGCATCAGAGAACGGATACCGTCGACCGGTAGCAACGCTGCGCGAGTAAACGGAGGAATTGAAGAGCTCCAATCCCGTCGAATCATCGGTGTCCGGCACTACGTCGGCCGGATCCATCAGGTAGACGGAAAAGTCGTTGATGTTATCGCTCGGATAGTTGCCCGGCGTGAGTTGCGACGATCGCTTTCGACCGACGACGTAAAAGTTGCCCGTTGTGAATCCGGAGGGATAGATCCGAACGCGAAGGTTGCTCCACTGGCCGTATTGACCTCGGAAGACTTCCGGACCTAGGTCGACGCCGTTGTCCGATTCTTCACCAATGCGAGCAGCGGTTTGACCGGTGGTGGGGTCGTTGCTCACTCGGGAAGGCTTCAGTTGGAGAAGCGGCACCATTCGAGGGGTGAATTGACCAGGTGCGCCTTCAACCTGGTCGAGGCTGACAAGTCGGCTCGATCGGTCGTAGGCGGGCAAAACCATGTCGTACCGAGAAACCTCGGTGAGGATCGTGGCTCGTCGAATCCAGTTTCGAATTCGAAGTGCCTTTGCGTTGTTCGTAATGATGTTGCCCGCAAGGTCACGATCCGGCAAGAAGAAGTTCGGGTCGTCGAGGATCGGCTGGTTCGCAAACCCGTTGATCGTTCGCGGGTCGGTTTCAAAGAAGCGAGTGTTCGTCGCCATCACCGTTCCTGCCCCTGAAGGTACGGTCACATACGGTTGCACCTCCGCGGTGTAGAGCACGTAAAGGTTGTCTCGTCCTCCCGCTGCTCGAGCAAGCAGGCCATCGTAGGGGTTCGAGTAGTTCTGGAACGGGTCTCGGCGACCAATCCAGTAGCGCCGGATCGTTTGTCCCGGCGCCGCAGGAAGCGTTACCTGGCCTTTCGGAGCGGTGAGCGTAGGGTCGACCTTACCGGTTGCCGGATCGATGAAAACGCCAGGAGCCGCCGCGAGTCGGCCCTCCTTGGAAGGAAGAACGATATCGAGCTTTGCGAAGGGCAAGCCCACACGAGCGATGGTGTTTGCATTGGAGGGGTTCACCCTCGTTCCATCCGGGGCTTGACCCTGGACAGGTACTGGAACCTCGATATTGATAAGACCACCCACCCCGTTCGGGTCTCGAACGAGGCTCGCCGAGCCGATTTCCGTGGTGAGACGGTCGACCAAGATGCGCGCCCGGTCTTGAGCATCGCCGTACGCCTGAGCGGTTCGGGTGAAGTTGAACCCTTGGAACAGCGGCACGATGATGATGCTAAGCAGAACACCGGTGATGGCGATAACGGTAATGAGCTCGACGAGCGTAAAGGCTCGGCGTCCGTTCTTCAGCGTCTTCACTTTCGTTTCCACGGTGGTTTGTTTCTCAGTCATGATCGCCCTCATTCCGCAGACTCGTTTCGGTCGATAAAGGTTTCCTTCGTTCGGATGTTCCACTGGCGGGCCCATCGCGAGTAACCGAAGTTCAGGTTCTGCACTTCGTCGTTGGTTAGGGCGAAGAAATTGGGGTTCCAGAAGGCACGTGCCTTGATGCTTGCACCCCGGACGCCTTCAAGGGGTCCACCCGGTCGAGCAAGGTTCAGCTGCACGTTGGAGGGGTTTGCATCGGGGACGATCTCTTCCAGGTCGATTGCCGGCATCGGAACGGCGATGGACTCGTTCCGAGTGTAGAAGCGGACGACTCCCTGAACACCTTCGAGCGTTCGCGGTGTGCCGTTGGAATCGATGTAGTGCAAGCGACCGATGCTGACGGTTTGACCTGCGTCCATTCGGGGGAAGTAGATTCGCCGGTTCAGTCCAGCCAAGGCTCCGTTGGCACCACCCGGATAGACGAAGGTCGGTCCGAGCAAGCCCGTTGCGGTTGTGGTTACCGAATACCGATTCGCAGCCTTGAAGATGTGCAGAGCCCAGTTCTTCTTGGCGGAGTAGACCACTCGCAGCGCTCGATCATCCAGTCGGACAACCTCGGTTGCCCCGGTCGGCAGAAGAATCGCGCCGGTGACTCCGTTGACGGGGTTGGCATCGGCATCGAAGAACTGAATCTCGCCCAGGCCTTTGTTAACCCGAATCGTTTGAACCGCGTTGTAGTTCTCGTAGAGCACTCCACCGGTCTCCAGATCGACCAGGAACATGTTGTCCGTGTTGGCCGCTTGAGTAGGAGACAGATCCACGTTCAATCGAGCCGCAGGAGGAACGAGTTCGAAGAGGCCGCTCAACTCAAGCTGCTGCTCAACGGTGTTGTCCGGCGCTCGATCGGTAACGGTGCGCAAACTTGGAATCGCCACGCGGTACACGTTGCTCGCCACCTGGGCGACATCCGTTGTTCCGTTCGGAAGGTCTACACCGACGGTGATGTTAGAAAGTCGGAAATCTTCTCGCAGGGCACGCCAGTCTCGAACGGTGTAATCGAAGTAGACGCGCTTCGGCTCTCGGGAGGAACCCGGTCGCTGGTCGTACTGCGTATAAGCCGCCGGGTTGAACATGAGGATGCCCAATTGGCGATTGAGAACCGTGTACTGGTAGCCGTTGCCCGCCGTGAACGCGATTGGAAGATTGAAAGGAACCTCTTCGTACAGTCGGTTGACTTGAACCGAACTGGGATCGAGACTTACGAACGTTGCGCCTCCAGGCAGAGGGCTAAAGATATTGGCCGCAGCCGCGACCGGATCGACACCTACGGTCGGAACCTGAGCTACGAGAGCGAACTGAACCAAGTTGCCGCCGGCAAGGGCGTTAACGGTTGCAGAAACTCGGTACAGAGCAGCGGCCCCTCCGGGTTGGTTCGGAAAGTGAATGCGAGCGTTTTGATTCTCGGCGTTCTCCAGCGCGACCTCGTACTCAGCGATGTCGCCCGTAGGTCGATCGCCTCGGCGGATCAGATACTCGCGACCGTATACCGCGAGATCGAGCGGCTGAGCGGCGTCGCGAGGAACCTCAAGCGGAGCGAAGTCAACATTTACAACCGATCCAAACGGGGTGCCCGAGTTAGCGGAAGCGCTGAGGAATCTTGGCGCGGATAGTCGGTGACCTTCACCCACGATGCGTCGGAAGTGGTTGGCTCCAGAAACAAGCGTCCAAGGCTCGGTGGGCGTTGCCCCCGCCATGGCGACTCCGTCTTGCCGGATGCCGGTGGCATTCGGAGCGTAGTCTTGAGGCGATCGAGTGATATCGACGGCGTAGAGGCCATTTCCAAGAGGCTGAACCGCCGCCACATAGTTGGGCACGCTTCCGCCTTTGGCCTTCAGTCGCTCCAACTCGGTATCGAGCAAGGCCGAAGCCATTGCGGCGTCTCGAGTTCGGTCGAGGATTCGGAATCCACCAGGAAAGATCTGCGCGACGGCAAGAATGCCAACCAAGAAGACCACGATGACAACCAGCACCTCAACAAGGGTGGTGCCACGCTGTCGGTTGCGGCTGAGCGCTTGATTCATGTTCATGGTAAGAGGTCTCTGACCGAGCATCTTCATGCAGGAAAGGTCGTTGGAGGCGAAGTCCTCCGTTAGGGCTCCATTCGCCAGCCGCGCTCGGCCATCAGCCGAGAATCAACGGGCTTCGCCGAACCACCAAGGAACAGGACGATGTCCTTGCTTTGTCCACTGGCAAGCGCGTTAGAAGCGTTGTAGCTGCGGAAGTACGTGTTCCACGTGATAACGGTGGATTCGGGCGGCTCGGAGTAGCCAAGCTGCCGAGGATCGTCTGCCGCGTTGCCGGTGGCAACGCCGTAGCCAGACCAAAATCGCGTGTAGTGGACTTCGTAGCTGGTAGTGCCATCCAGGAGTCGCACCGGCGCAACATCGTAGCCGCTAATCGCCCAAAACCGTCCTGCCGCATCTGCCGCAGGACTGGTCGATTCCCCGTATTCACCGACGCCCGTTGAATCGTAAGCATAGTAGCGCAACGTCGATGCGTTCGTGAGATCCGACACAAAAGCCTGTCGCGTTTGAGCGGTATCGTCCAGAGCCGTGACCGCGCCGTCGCCGTTGAGGTCTAGGTAAGGCGCAGAGCCGATCGGTCGAATGTCTCCCGAAGGCCAAATGCCTGCGACCAGCAAATCCTTGGGGACCCGTGCGTAGTTCGGGCGCAGCGTATCCAAGCTCTCAATTCGCTTCGGATAGAGCGCTCCAACGACCAGGTTAGCCGGAACCACTTCCGCCGTACCGGTTTGAAACTGGTAGGGAGTGATGTAGCCGAGGAGGGCCGGGGGATATCCACCTTGGTCGGCACGATATTGTTGCAGAGCCACGCGAACCGCATTCATATTGCTGATATCGCTGCTTCTGAACGCACTGTCTTTCACTCGAGCGTAAACCGGGAAGGTGATCGCCGCCAAAATGGCGATGATCGCAATCACGGTCAACAGCTCGACCATCGTAAAGGCTCGCCACCGGCGATTAACCGTGCCGGCAGATGCTTTTTGCGTTGTCGCGGTGCTACCCATCGTTCTTGTACCTTCCTCTATTGAAATCCCCTCAATGATGTGACTACCCGATCGCGAAACCGGTTCCGCGATAGACCGTCATAAATTTGCAAACTTTTCAAGACCTGCTTGCGTAGGCCTCCATTCCGAACTGTGACGCATCGAGTTCTTCTCTGAATCGGACTCGCCCGTCATCCGTTTCCAGTACGAATCCCAAACCCCCGAGACTAACCCAGGGAATACCATACAGGTGATTGCGCCAATTGCCAAGTAGGGACCGAAAGGAATGGTGGTCACCGAAGGCTTCCAATCATCCTCTTCGATACTCTCCGATTCGGGGTCGTAGCCGAGCTTCTTCCACATCTCCGGCCAGAAGATTCCGATGACATCCAGCGAGATCAGGTAGCAGACCCCCAGCACCACAAGGTCCTTGATGGGTTCCGGCTTGTACTCCTCTTGGAGTTCGTCCGGATCTTCTGCGGTTGCGTCGGCTGCGGGCTTCCCTTTCAAGCTTCGAACCGCGAGGAGGACGAGAGGAATGATCAGTCCGGCCACAACGGCGATTGCGATTGAGCCCATCACGAATCCGGCCCCGATGACCGCGCCGATTCCGCGCATCATCTTAATATCGCCGTGACCCATAGCGTCTTTGCCGAACGCGACTCGTCCCAAGAAGGCGATTCCCCAAAGGACGCCCCAACCTACGAGATAGCCCCAGGCGAACTCGGTCCAGCGACCCGTGATGGATGCAAACAAAACCCCCAGGAAGAGAAGGAAGGCGTTGATCTCGTCCGGGATGATGTAGAGTTCCCAGTCGATAAAGATGATCGCGACCAACGTGGCGGCGGTTGCTAAGTAGACGCAGCCGCGGATCCAGTCGCTATTCGGTCCCCCTTCAACAAAGTATCGCCACCAGATGCCCGCCCAGAGGGTTCCGGTAAGAAGCTCGACAAAGAAGTAGCGAGGAGCGATCTTGACTTGGCAGTATCGGCACTTACCTCTCGATGCGAGCCAACTGAAGAGCGGAACAAGATCCGGCATATCCAGCGGATGTTTACAGTTGGGACAGAAGCTCTTGCTGGGATTGGCCAGAGAAATCTTGCGCGGTAGGCGGTAGATCACCACGTTCAAGAAGCTGCCGATGGTGGCACCAAGGAAGAAACCTACGATCCAAGTCCATTCTGGAAACATCTGTTCGTCGGTCCTCCTTGCTCCGATGGCGACTGCTCAGCCGCGAAATCTGCAGGGGCATACTACCCCTTCCCTATTAAAAAACGGTACCTAAAATCAGAAGGGACCCTCGACGCCTGTCTGTCGAGAGTCCCGTCCGCGAGGCGATTGTCTCGCCTACTCGTCGCCGCCGCCCGAAGAGAGCGAGCTAATAACCTTAACCAGCGGCAAGAACATCGAGATAACGATGAAGCCGACGATGAAGCCGAGGCTAACGATCATGATCGGTTCCAACGCGGCGGTGAGAGAAGCCAAGGCGGCTTCGACTTCCGCTTCGTAGAAGTCAGCGATCTTTTGGAGCATGAAGTCGAGCGAACCGGACTCTTCACCAACACCGATCATGTGAACGACCATGGGCGGGAAGAGCTTGGATGCTTCGAGCGGGTCGCCGATTCGGTCTCCTTCTCGGATCCGGGCTCGAGCCTCTAGGATCGAGTCGGACATGATCGTGTTACCGATCGTGCCAGCAACGGTCTCCATGGCTTGAAGGATGGGAACACCCGAAGTGAGCAACGTACCCATCGTTCGGCTGAATCGAGCAAGACAGATCTTGTGGTGAAGCTTTCCGAATACCGGAACCTTCAGCTTGATGCGATCCATGACCCGTCGTCCGAATCGTGTGGAAACGAACAGTCGGTGCGCGATCATGATGATCGTCAC
Organism: uncultured Fimbriimonas sp.; assembly: GCA_964471545.1. GTDB lineage: Bacteria > Armatimonadota > Fimbriimonadia > Fimbriimonadales > Fimbriimonadaceae > Fimbriimonas. The sequence goes on from CAYYJX010000034.1 coordinate 8,327, forward strand.
CGAGAGGATGATGATCCAACCCTTGTGGAGAAGGATGTTCGAAATGTCGATCAAGAACTGAGTCGGCGCGGGCAGGTCGTCTGCCTTCAGACCCAGGTCGGTAAGAATCGCCGCCCATTGCGGAACGAACCAGTAAACAAGGAAGAAGGTGATGCCTGCCGACATGACCATAACCAGAACCGGGTAGGTCAAGGCCGACTTAACTTTTCGGCGCAGGGCAACGTCGGCTTCCAAGAACTGGCTGAGACGCTGGAGGGATTCTTCAAGAACACCACCGACTTCACCCGCTTTGATCAAACCGATAAAGAGCGAGGAGAAGGATTTCGGGTGTCGTTGCATGGCCCGCGAGAGCGATTCGCCACCTTCAACCCGCGTGGAGAGGTCGATGAGAACCTTCTTCAGCTTGGGATCTTGAGTTTGCGTACTCAAAACGTCCAGGCATCGAACGAGCGATACACCCGCGTCGACCATCGTGGAGAACTGTCGGCAGAAAACCGAAAGGTTCGCCAGCTTGATTTTTCCGTACTGCTTGGTCTTTGGGCTCTTCGCCTTGATCATCGTGAGCTCGACGATTTCGAGCCCTTGATCACGGAACTTACCGCGGAGAAACTCTTCGCTCTCCGCGTCAGCGGTTCCCTTCTGGAGACCACCCATGGCGTCCCGGAATGTGTAGTTATAGACAGGCATGTTGTTTTCCTAGACTACTGAAAGATTGTCGGTCGTTCGCAGATTATCGGCGAGGCGGTTGCTGCGCGCCACCCGGACCAGGTTGTCCACCCGGCGCTCCGGCTGCCGTTGCAAGCATCTTCTTAAGCTCTTCTGGGTTTTGGCATCGCGCCATGATCTCATCCAACGTGACCCAACCCTTCAAGAACAGGTCTCGAAGGCACTGGTCCATGGTGATCATTCCCATAGCACCCGAGGTTTGGATCATCGAGGTGATTTGGTGCGACTTCGCTTCACGAACGAGGTTGCGGATAGCGGGCGAGGCCAACATGATTTCGTTGGCGGGAACTCGACCCTTTCCACCTGCTCGCGGCAACAACTGCTGCGAAATGATCGCGACGAGGTTGTTGGAGAGCTGAACACGAATCTGCTCTTGTTGTCCCGGAGGGAAAACGTCGATCATTCGGTCGACGGATTCTGCGGCGTTGTTGGTGTGCAGCGTAGCAAAGACCAAGTGGCCCGTTTCTGCAGCGGTAACCGCAAGCGAAATCGTTTCCATGTCGCGCATTTCACCAACGAGCAAGATGTCCGGGTCTTCCCGAAGGGATGCACGCAGAGCGTTCAAGAACGACTTGGTGTCTTGTCCCAATTCGCGCTGGTTGATAACCGACAGTTTGTGTTGGTGCACATATTCGATCGGGTCCTCGATCGTAATGATGTGGTGCGCGAGGTTCATGTTGATGTGGTTGATCATCGCCGCAAGCGAAGTCGACTTACCGGAACCCGTAGGGCCGGTAACGATGATCAGTCCACGAGGCTTCTCGCAGATTCGCTTAAGAATGTGCGGGAGGCTCAACTCTTCGATGGTCGGAATCTTGGAAGCGATCAATCGGAACGCCGCCGCGGTCGATCCCATTTCTCGATACAGGTTCACACGGAACCGGGCTCGGGAGGTTGGGCCACCGGGAACCCGGTGCTCGAAGGGGATTGGAAGCGCGTAAGAAAAGTCGAGTTCGTACGTCGTTTCGAACTTCTGGATGTTGTCGTCCGAGATGATGTCGTACATCATCCGCTGAATCACTTCTGGGAACAAAACTTCATAGTTCAGACGCTTCAACTTACCGTCGTGACGAACGACAGGGGGGCTGTTTTGACAGATGTGAAGGTCCGACGCATTGAGGTCGACCATGATGTTCAACAGTTCGTCGATGTGAAGGTCCATGACCTCCTCGGGCGGACCGAGGGGACCTTCATCACCAGGCTTACCGCTGATAACGATCGGCTTCGGCGGCTCGTTCGGAGTCGCCGGAGGAGTGAAACCAGGTTGCTGACCGGGCGCTCCGGGTTGCTGCCCAGGCTGATAACGCTGCATCGGATCGTTTTGCATGGATGATTCAGTGTACGTGTGGTGTGCGGGATTAAGAAAGTTAGAAACCTGCGGTAAAGACAACGCGCATGACTTCTTCTGGGGTGGTGATGCCTTGAAGCACCTTCACCAGACCGTCTTCGCGAAGCTCGTGCATTCCGTTTGCCTTTGCGGCTTCCTTAATATCGTTTAGAGGGGCACGTCGAACAACAAGTTCCGCGATTTCCGCGTTCATCGTCATCAACTCGTGGAAACCGGTTCGTCCCCGATAGCCCGTCATTCGGTTGTTTTCAGCCGGAATGCCTCGATACAGAGTCACGAGTGCCTCTGGATCGGTGACTTGGAAGCCGAATCGCCGCAGGTCGATCTGCGGAATCTCATACGGTTCCTTATTCTCGGCGTCAATGCGTCGTCCAAGACGTTGGGCAAGAACACCAATAACCGTCGCAGCGATCAAGTAGGGCTCAACGCCCATGTCGATCATACGAAGGGTTGCCGACGGAGCGTCGTTCGTGTGCAGGGTGGACAAGACCAAGTGTCCGGTAAGCGCCGCTTCAATCGCGATTTCTGCCGTTTCAAGGTCCCGCATTTCTCCGACCATGATGATGTCGGGGTCTTGTCGGAGGTAGGCACGAAGCGCGGTAGCGAACGTCAGACCTGCTTTTCGGTTCATCTGAACCTGAGCGATACCATTCAACTGGTACTCGATCGGGTCTTCAGCAGTGATGATGTTGACGCCAACTGTGTTGAGCTTGTTAAGAACCGAGTACTGCGTGGTGGTCTTTCCAGAACCCGTAGGACCCGTACAGAGGAACATACCGTTCGGCTGGCTGACGAGTTCTTCGATCTTCAGCTGGTGCTCTTCGGTAAAGCCGATCTTTTCAAGACCGATCATAACGCTCGTCTTGTCGAGGATCCGCATAACGATCTTCTCTCCAAACGGCGTCGGAATCGAGCTAACCCGAAGGTCGATTTCTTTGTTGTTGTGTCGAACTTCGATACGACCGTCTTGCGGAACACGCCGTTCGGCAATGTTCATGTCGGCCATGATCTTGAAGCGGCTGATGAGCGGCGCCATCAGAGACCGGGGAACGGTCATGGCTTCCATCAAAACACCGTCAATTCGGTACCGGACGCGAACGCCCTTCACTTGCGGCTCAATGTGAATGTCCGAAGCACGGTCGGCGATAGCGGTTTGGATGACTGCGTTCGCCAGCTTGATGATCGGAGCTTGCTCCGCCATCTTCTCGGCGTCTTCAAGTCCCTGCTCCTCATCGTCTCGACCTCGACCAACGGCTGCTTGGGCCATGATGGCGGCCAAATCGCCTGCCGAGGTTCGCTGGTTCGTGGTTGCCGATTGAGCGGCAGCTGCAGCGGCAGCCGGCTCTGGGGTTGCCTGACCTCCGCCGTAATACTTTCGAATCGCGTCTTCGATTGCGCCAGGAACCGCCAGAACGGGAATGACCCGACAGCCCGAGGCAAGACGAACGTCGTCGAGCGCGCCGATGTTGTTCGGGTTGCCCATCGCCAGGTAAAGCGTTTGACCGTCTTTTCGAACCGGAATAACCGAGTGGTTCTTGACGATTCGCTCCGGAACGACGTTAAGGGCGCTGGACTCGATGGTGATACCGTCCAGGTTCGCAAAGCCAATGCCCATCTCGGCGGCTTTCGCGTTGAGCACGTCTTTCTCAGCAACGAGGTTCAACTGAACGAGAACCCTATCAATAGGCGTCCCCGTTTGTTGCGATACCTTCGTCGCTTCATCGAGTTTGTCCTGAGTAAGCAGCCCTTTCTGCATCAGGAACTGAATCATGCTCACGCGCGGTAGTGCCATATATCGTCAGTCCGATCCGGGATGGATTACGAGGCCGTGTTTTACACGCACCCTTGCGACCGCCAACAGCGTGACGATCGGCTCGCTATTCCCCGTGCGATGCAGTTTAAACCGGTCGCGCAAAGATTGCATCCCCTCTTAACGCTGTTCAGTGCTCTTTCCGCACGGAAATCCCCGTAGTTGTGTTGGGATTTCTTCGCCGATTGGGTCACCGAATGCAGTGAATGAACCTGAGACGAGCTTATGGAGGCGAACGTTCGAAGGTTTTGCAAGATTCTATCGAGCGGAATATTCGCCAAGGCTCTTCCGCATCGCGCTAACTTCAAACTCGGCGTTCCCGATGCGAAGCGACTCCAGACGAATGTGTTCGAATCCATGCCTTCGATAGAACGGAATCGCGGGGCCCTGGGCAAGAGCGAAGACCCACAATTCGGCCAACGCAATCTCGCCCATATAGTCTTCGAGGATGCCGAGAAGACTCTTTCCAATCCCTAGCCCTTGGAAATCGGGGCTTACATAGAGCGGAGAAACCTCACCAACCTCAATGTCAGACTCCATACGTCGAATCAGACCGACATGGCCCGCGACTCTGCCATCGACTTCGGCGATCCACCGAACGGGTTCGCCTACCCGAGCAGCCCCGTAACTGCTGGATTCATGGACCTCACCCTTCCATAAGGCCTCCATCAATGACGCGGGCATGAACTCCGTGTAGGCCGCGCGCCAGGCTTCTTGAGTGACCCGAAGTCGCTCAGGCTTATCCTCCGGCACCGCCCTTCGAAAGGAGACCATCGCCATCTTTTGGAGACTAGCACCAGGCCGGGTGCAAGTTCCTTTCATCTGAGACAACTTTTTAAAGCTTTCGTTAAGGATTTACGCTTATGGACTTCATTTACAGGAACCCCCGGCCATCAGAAGCGTTGAGATAGTTGGGAGTCACCAAGGACCGGTGGAAACGGAGGTCGGCGAAGGAGTCGCCCTCCCAATAGCACCCAAATCCCCACAGCACCCATCGATTCCGAGTCGGAATTTCCGTTCGATCCGGTCTCTGGGGCTCCCAAAACCTCCTCACGCGGGTCTTGACCGTTCTTGTAGCGATAGACTGATGCAGTGGACGTCTCTGCTGCCCTAGAAACCCGCCGCGCCATTCCGTCTTTTGACTCGTCGGTGGTCATCAGCCTCGATGAAATTCGGCGACTTGTGGACAAAGCCAACCTGGCGCCCAGTTCCATGAATCTCCAACCTTGGAAGATCTTGGTGGCGCACTCGGCAGAGGCGAAGGAAACCCTGAAATCGGTTTCTTACAATCAATCGAAGATCACCGAAGCGTCGGCAGTGATCGTGGTATGCGGAGACCTGGAACACTTTCGACAGGTTGAGCAGGTGACCGCCGAAGCGGTAAAGCAGGGTGTTACGAGCGAAGAGCGGCGCGCTCGCACCGTCTCCATGGCGATTGGCGCCTACGAATCCAACGATCAAAAGCAGCGAGACGAGGTGTTCCGAGGGGGATCGCTCTGGTCGATGGCGTTCATGCTGGCGGCTACCGAAGCGGGTTGGGATACCGCGCCCATGGGCGGATTTGAACCTGACAAGTTGGCAGAAGCGTTCGGGCTTCCTTCGAACATTCTTCCGGTTCTCGTCATTGCCCTTGGTAAGCGTCACCCAGAAGTCACGGTCTACCCACGCGGATATCGCTTCCCTGCTTCCGAAATCGTTCACGTCGATCGCTGGTAAAAGGACGGCTTCACAGATGCAAGGATTGCTCGTTCCTCTCGTTGTCTTCTTGACGGGAGGGCTCGGTTCGGTTGTCCGGTACGGCATCGGTAAGTGGCTGAATCAGCCACTCGCCCTCGGTGGGTTTCCGTGGGGCACGCTCGCGGTGAACTTGATCGGAGCGTTCCTGATCACATTCATTGGAGGGTTGCTTCCGGTGCCAGACTCGAAGGGCGGAGACACCCTTCGCGTTGCCGTGATGACCGGGTTTCTGGGTGGATTCACAACCTTTTCCGCCATTCAATACGAAACAGTGCAACTGCTTCGGTCCGATGCGAAGTTGGCGTGGACCTATCTGGGTGCGACTTACCTTCTAGGCGGGCTACTCGCCGCACTCGGGTTCGTGCTCGCAAGCCGGATCGGGACTGCAGGCCATCCCGCGTAGCCGGGCCACCCACTTCGCAGTACATTTTCCGGAACGCGAACTATTTGGTCCCGAATGGTGTTGGAGTGGCCAACCCTGAAGAAAAATGGGGCCGGAGCATTTGCAGGGAATTTTTCCAAACTTTTGCAACGCACCGGACCGTCCAAGCGAAGGGGGAACTGAATCTGACCGAGGCCTAGGTCTTTTCGGATTGAGTCGATAGCGCCGGGGGAACATGCCAGGGAGATTGAATAAGTGAGGACGTGGCCTTTCTTGGGCCTGAGAACCCTAGGATTGTCGGCACTTGTAGGGCTGAGCGCGCTGGGTTCGGCAGCAGTCAAGATCGAAGCCGCACCCCTGTTCGAAGGGAAGTTCGGAACAGGCTACATGCCGCCGGTCAAGATCCGACTTTTCAACGACGGTCGACCGATTCGGGGAGTGGTTCAGATCGACGATGGCAATTACTTCATGCCGATCGACCTACCGACAGGCGTGACCAAAGAGATCATTGCCAGCCGAGGAACGAATCCGAGTTATGTGAAGGCAACCCTGTCTGCACCAGGGATTTCCGTTCGCTCGAAAGAAGTTGTCCTCAACCAAACGAGTTCCAACCGGACGATCTTGGGCGTCGGCGGAAATGCGGGCGACCTCGATTTCCTTGTTTCTTCTGCAGGTGAAACCAAGAAGCAGAACGACGGGAATTCTTCGTTTCTAGCCGTCTGCTACGTAACGCCCGAAGACATGCCGACTCGATTTTCTCACCTAATGGGATTGTCGGCAATCGTGCTTGGCGAAGGAACGGAGCGACTAACCGAGCAGAACTTAAGCGCTATTCGAACCTGGGTCAAACTCGGCGGCAACTTAGTCGTGCTCGGCGGTCCATCGCGAGCCGCGCTCGACTTGCCGGGCATACGGGAAATTCTTCCGGTCGCTGTGGGGGACCCGACGAACCTACGACTTTCCAACGACGAAATGGTGACGGTACGTCAGGGCCGTCCTTTCTTGGGGGCGCGAGAGGTTTTCAACACCGAAGGGATCAACGCTTTCGCTCGCCCTTACGGTCTGGGTTCGGTGGTTTACGCAAACGCCAACGTTACTGAGCCCGTGTTCCAGACGTGGGCAGGGAGGCGCTCTTTGTACCAAGCTCTGCGGATCAGTCGCTTTGAACGGGTGAACAACTTCTTGATTCGCTCGCAGGGATTTGGCGATTACAACGAATCCTATGCGGGTGCCTATTCGAGCCCTGGGATGAGTTGGAGTTCTTCGGGGATGGACCCGTTTGGGGGTTCTGCTTTTTCCGTTTCCCTCCCGCCGACAAGCCAGGTTGCCACGCTGTTTCTCGCCTATCTCATCATCGTTCTGCCCGTGAACTTCCTTGTTCTGAGGAAGTTAAAGAAACTGGAATGGGCCTGGTTCACCTGCCCAGTGATCAGTGCCGGTTTCGCCTTCGCTTTTGTTCAGCAAGGGAGCAATCTTTACAAAGCGGAAAGTTCCAACTGGACGCAAGGCATTCTTGTTAGTGCGCCGACGGGCGAGGGGCTCGCTTTCTCTGGCTACACCCAAGCCTTCTTTCAGGTAGCGGGAGTCCAGAGCCTCAAGCTGCGCGACATCGACTGGATGACGACTTCGGGCGATTACCGGATGGGAATGTCTTCGGCGGAACCACTGGTTGACGTTGGGACGATTGTCGCCGACAACATTTCCACTCGACCTCTGGAGTTCAAACAATTCGACTATCGAGCCGACCTTAGCGGCGAGAAGGGTGCTTCGGTGGAAACGGTTGCTCTTACCCCTAGCCAGGCGGTCTACCGAATCACGAATCGAACCGACCAGGTGCTTTCCAACAGCTTCTTCGTCGCGTTGGGTCAGGTGATCCCGATTACCCAGTTGAATCCTGGGCAGTCCATCACTCAAACCATCAAACGAAGAACGTTGACCCAGAAGGAAAGGGATAGCTGGTACCGATCGAACGATCCGATTTACGCCAGTTTGGCTCCGACCTCCTCAGAGGATCGATCCGCCTTCTTCGTGGGAACCGTCACCAACTTCAATCCTCCGCTGGAGGCCGGGAAGAACTTGCCCACGACGGTTCGACTGGTTGTTTCGGCCGACCTAGGAAAAGAATTTGCCGCTCGGGAGATTTGGCGCTGATGGCAACCAAGAATCGATCTCTGACCACTCAGGAAGCGCCGTTTAAGGAGTGGCGTGCCTTCTATATCACCGACAATCCGATGCGCATCGAGGTCCAACGGATTATCCGGAGGTTCTTTATGTTCAACTCGGCGAATCAGTCGAACTCGGCCATTTTCGGCTTGATTCTGCTTCTGTTCGGAATCATGACGGTTTGGACCATGAACGCTCGCGGCACGGTTAGTCCCGTCATGATCCTTGCCATCTACACCGTGCTCATGTTCATCCTGAACCCGATCCTCTTTCATGGAACGATCGCAGGTGAACGCGAAAGACGTTCGTGGGACATGTTGCTCGTGGCGCCCGTGACGCATGGCCAGATCATTGTTGGGAAGATCATGGCGAGCTTCATGCTGAACGCCGGCGTGCTCGCCGTTCTCGGGATCCCGATGCTTTTAGCAGCGATCACCCACGCAAGGACGAACTGGTGGGCTCTGTTCCTTATTTCGCTTGCGAGCTTGGCCGCCATGCTTTCTTGCTCTGCATCTACCGTGTTGCTGTCTGCGCGGGCCAAGCGTCCGCTGGTCTCGCTAGGAACGTCTCTGGGAACGGTGGTGGTGGTTTATCTACTCCTACCGCTCTTGACCTCCAGCATCGGAGGCATGTACGGGTCAACCAACCAGTTCTTGTTCGCTTGGCATCCTTTCTCGCTGTTTGGGATGTACTGGACCCTCGAAGCTCCGTACAACTATTACTCCGGTGAAGCGATTGATTTATCTCAGTTCGCCGCAATTAGCATGGCCGGGATCACGGCAATCGTCTTCCACGTCTTCCTCGCCTTGGTCCTGACCGTCTGGTCGATCAAGACGCTCGTCTTTGCGGACAACGAGGTCCGATTCATCGGGAAAGGCCCGAAGGGCGCCTCCCAACAGGCTCAGTAGAAACTCATGTTAGAGGTCAACAATCTTCGCAAAGACTACGGCGGGTTCCTTGCCGTGAAAGGCATTTCTTTTCAGCTGAAGCCGGGCGACGTTTTTGGGTTCATTGGAAGTAACGGAGCGGGCAAAACGACCACCATTCGGATGTTGGCGACGTTGCTGGAGCCGACCTCTGGAACGGCGACGCTTCACGGGGTGGACGTGATCGAACAGCCGATGGAGATTCGCCGGATGATCGGCTACATGCCGGACTTTTTTGGGCTCTACGACGACGTTAAGGTTTGGGAGTACTTGGACTTCTTCGCCGCGATCTACGGCGTTCAGCGGCGCCCACAAGTGATTGATGAGGTTCTGGAACTCACCGATCTCACGGTGAAGAAGGACGCTTTTGTTCAATCGCTCTCGCGGGGAATGCAGCAACGCCTCTGCCTGGCTCGGTGCTTGGTTCACGATCCGAAGCTGCTTTTGCTCGACGAACCCGCTTCGGGACTCGACCCACGTGCTCGCGCCGACCTCAAAGAGCTCATTGCCGAACTCGGTCGCATGGGCAAGATCGTTATTGTCTCTTCACACATCCTGCCCGAGCTTGCCGACTTCTGTAACTGCGTCGGCATCATCGAGCGGGGCGAGTTGCTGGCCTTTGGCGCGGTGAAAGACATTGTGCGCCAGATGCAGCCCGCGAAGAAACTAGAAGTGAAGGTGATGGGATCCACGGCTTCGGTGGTGGAATGGTTGACCGGGAGAGCAGGAGTGGATTCCGTTGAACCGAGAGATTCCGAGACCGTTGCCTTCCAACTTCATGGAGACGAGGGAGATCAAAAGAATCTGCTCGCGGCGATGGTATCGGCGGGGGTTCCGGTGCTGACTTTCCGAGAGGAAGACGCCGACCTTGAGGACGTGTTCTTGAAACTGACCACAGGCGCGGTGAACTAACGTGGCAACCAATGCTCCGACCGGGTTCGCACCCATTGCGGCGTTCAAAACCTTTCTGGATCAAGTCTTTAACAACGCCACGGCGCGGCGAGACTTTCGCATTCAATTGCGCGGAAACCGAGCCGTGGTTTTGTTCACGGTTTATCTCGGCGTTCTCTGCTTACTGGCGATTATCAGCTACGACAGCGGTCTTTCGCGGTCGTCCTACAGCTTGGTGGAAGCACAGAGTCGACTGAAAGGGTTCTATGGAACCATCACCGGAACGCTGGTCTTTGCAATCCTCTGCATTGCCACTGCTCAGGGAAGCTTTGCGGTGGTCACGGAAAAGCAACGGCGTTCGTTGGAACTGGTTTTCTCGGCTCCGGTGCATCCTCGCTATTTCCTCATCGGCAAACTCCTCGGAATCTATCGATTTCAGGTTTTGGTTCTTGTGCTGGCCGCCCCTGTTCTCGCCTCTTGCATCATGCTTGGCGGTGCAACTTGGACGGAAGCCCTCACTGGGCTCTGGATTCTTTCGCTCCAGGGGATGATCTACGCGGCCATGGGAATGGTTTGTTCGACCGTTTCGACCAAAGCAACCGGGGCTCTCTCACTCGCGCTCCTCGTCGCCATCCTGATGGTGGTGGCGTCGATGGTGCTTTACGGCCTCCTCGCATTCGGAGGTCTGGCTATGCGTGGCGAGGTTTCTTTCGGAGTCCTTTTTTCCGTAGCGGGCATCTTTGAGAACGCGACATCGTCGTCGACGATTTTTGGAGTCAAGGTTCAAAACTGGATTCCATTCACCGCTGTTGCTCTGCTGATGGTGCAGATGCTTCTCTTGGGATCCGAATCTCTGCTTTCGGGATTGGCGACTAAAACAGTTCGAAGCTTGCGAATTGCGGGAATTGTCTATGCGCTGTTGCTTCCCGGACTGATTTGGACCTCGCCGTCGCCAGACGGCAAGGTGATCAGCCACTTTCTGGGCTTCGCAGGTTGCTTGATCGCTGCCCTTCTGGTACCTACCGTGACCGCGTTTGGGTTTGATGAGCTGCGCAAGCGCCGACCCAATGGCTGGTTCAACTTCCGCGAGATGTTGACCGGGACACCTGCGGGTGCACTTCCCTTCCTCCTGACCCTTCTGGCGGCGGCGGCGGTGAGCTCGTTCTTCTATCCGAAGCTTCTGGGGATCTCGGTTACAGACTTGTCGGCCATCGTTCCAAACCTCGTCCTCGTTCTCGGCTTCACAGTCCTGCTTTGGGGATTCGGACGGGCAGTTTCTTCGTTGCTCACGACCATTCGGTCGGCGAAGTTGTTAAGCGCGGTGCTTGCCATCGCGTTGGTTGCCTTACCCGCTCTTTTCCTCTCCGTCTCGTCCGGTGAGAATTTCAATAACGCCGACAATTTCGGCTGGCTTCTCTATCCCTTCCGGAGCGTTTTTGGACCACACGAGCAGATGCCCGTGGGCTTTTTCTGGGGAGGGGTCTTTGCCGCCAGTGGCGTATGGCTGGCGATATTGGGCGAAAGACGATTGAAGACGAACTTACAGCAACCTCGATACCGTTTGTATGTTGAGGGGAATCACTCATGAACCAAAGCAATCAAGAACCTCAGATCGACCTAGCGCCGTTTGCGAAGCGCATTAGGACGGTTTACGCTTGGCAAGGACTAGGTTGGGGCCTCTGCGGAGGTGGCGTCGTTGCCGCGCTAGGTGTTGTGCTGGATCGCATGCGAGTGATCGAGATGGAGCCCGTGACTCTTGCCCTGACGTTAGGGGCGGGTGCCGGTCTCGGAGCAATTCTTGGTGCCGTGCGAAGGATCTCTTCGGAGTCGCTCGCCCGCAGCATCGATAAGCGAGCCGGACTGGAAGACCGCCTGGTCACCGCTCAGGCGTCTTCGGTAGGTTCTATTTCGGGCGAATTCGGAGACGCGGTGGTCTTGGACGCGGGTCAACGCGCCCAACTCCTCGACCCTCGCCGACTTTATCCCGCCAAGTTCGGACGGGCGCATTCCTCCGGCGTGGTGACGGCCGTTGCAGCCTCCGCTTTGTTCCTTGCCGGGAATGCCGGTTTGCTCATGTCTCCTTCGGAGCGGGCCACACGCGAAGTGCTGGCGGAAAAGGCCAAAACGATCGAGCGACTCCGCAAGGAAAACCTCGATGAACCTGAAGAGAATCAGGATGACCCTGAACTCAAGGCCTTGAGCAAAGAACTGGAGAAGCTTCAGAAGGATTTGGAGAAGTCCCGATTGAGCAAAGAGGAGATGCTCCAAAAGGCCAACGAGATCATCAAGAAAGCGAATGAGTTGAAAACCGCTCAAGCCGAGGACTTAGAAAAGGACCTCGCCATGGCAGAATCTGCGCTCGACCGCTGGAAGAAGAACGAGTTGGACAAGCAACTTGGGAAGGACTCGTTGTCCCCTGAGCAAATGGAGAACGCCTCTTTGTCTGAGATGGAACGACAAGCGATGAAGAGCGAGCTTGAGTCGGAAATTCAGAAGTCCGAACAAAAGGCAAACGCACTCAACATGGCGCTCTCGGAGATCAACAAGAAGCTCCAAAACAAGAACCTCACCGACGAGCAACGCAAAGCGCTTGAGAAGGAGAAGGAGGGGCTGAGCAAAGAACTCGCCCAGCAGCTGAAGAACGCCAGGGAGGCTCGCGAAGCGCTCAAAGGCCTTGAACTCACCCCCGAGCAGCGAGCGGTTCTGGACAAATTGATGAACGACCCGATGATGAAGGAGATTCGGGAGTTGGCGAAGAAACTCCAACGCGAAGCGAGCCAAGCCAAGAAAGGTCAGCGCCCCGAACTCACTCAAGAACAGCTCGACGAGCTGAAGAAGAAGGTCGAAGAGTTTCTCAAGAAAATGGAGGACGAAGATGCTCGCAAAGAGTATTTGAAGAACCTCCTAGAGGCGATCAAGAACGCCAAGAAGCTCGGGAACTGTAACGGTGTTTGTATGCTCCCCGGTCTAGGGTTAGGGTTGCCTGGCGCACCGGCTCCCGGTCCGGACAACGACACGATGCTGGTTGACACGGGTCGCGTGAACAAGCGCGACAAGCCCCTGGAGACGAAAGGTAAGGGTCAAGCCGAGTTTGTTGCCACTCAGCGAGACGACGCTCGCATGGGTCAAGAAACATTTATTGAAATCAAGGCACCCACAACCGTCGGAACGATGAGCTCGGTTCCTTATCGAAAGGTGCTCCCTCAGTACAAGGAGAAGGCGGAATCCGCCGTTCGTAAATCGCAGATTCCAAAAGAGCACCAAGCCCGCGTGAAGAAGTATTTCGATTCTCTGGGCAAGTAATTGCTCTCTTGCCACGTTAACCACCGACCCCAAAACACCCAACATGTCCGCCGAACACGCCACCTGGTTTCGCCAAACGTTTGAATCCATCCGCTCTGAAGTTCAGAAAGTGATCGTCGGGCAAGAGGAAGTCGTCAACCTGACTCTCATGGGCCTAGCGAGCAACGGCCACGTGTTGCTGGAGGGCATGCCTGGTTTGGGCAAAACCCTCTTGGTGCGCTCCCTTGCCGAGGCACTTTCGCTCGACTTCAGCCGAGTTCAGTTCACGCCGGACATGATGCCGGCCGACGTAACGGGCACCAACGTGCTGACCGAGCACCGCACTTTCGAGTTCCGCAAGGGGCCGATCTTTGCCAACATCGTTCTCGCCGACGAGATCAACCGGGCGACGCCGAAGACCCAGTCGGCTCTGCTAGAAGCCATGCAGGAACGCTCCGTCACGGTTGGCGGAAAGAAGCACATTCTCACCGAGCCGTTCTTGGTGATGGCAACCCAGAACCCAGTGGAACAGGAAGGGACTTACCCGTTGCCGGAAGCCCAACTCGACCGATTCTTTGTGAAAGTATTGGTCCCCTATCCCACCAAAAAAGACCTTGCCGAAGTGATTGCACGAACAACGGGCACAGCGTCGGATTCGGTGAAGCCTGTTGCGAGCCAGGCAGACGTTCTCCGCATGCGCGACATCGCTAAAGAGGTGGTGCTTGCCCCGAACGTGCTTGAATTTGGCTTGTCGATGGTTGTGGGAACGCACCCAGATTCCCCAGAAGCCTCCCCGCTGGTCAAGCGATACGTCCGATACGGATCATCGCCCCGCGGAGCGCAGTCGATGGTGATGGCGGCAAAGGTTCGGGCGCTCCTTTCCGAACGATTCAACGTCTCTCGCGAGGATCTCATTGAGGTTGCTAAGCCGGTGCTCCGACACCGGATTTTGCTGAACTTTGAAGCCGAGGCCGATGCGATCACCGCCGACCGAATCCTGGATGATCTCATCCAGCACGTTCAAGCGGGTGATCGAGACCCCGTGCGCGTCTGAGCCAAATAGCGGTTAGGGGTTTCTATGCTCAGTTCGCTGCTGGATTCGCGGTCGTTGAGACTGATCGAGGGGTTACGATTTCGGACCTCTCGACAGTATCGCGGCGCGCAGCGTGGCGAACGCCTGAGTAAAAAGAAGGGCATCTCAATCGAGTTCGCGGATTACCGGAATTACTCCGACGGAGACGACCTGCGGCACTTGGACTGGAATGTATTCGCGCGGTTGGACACTCCGGTGATTCGTACCTACCAGGACGAAGAAGACCTTCACGTTTATGTGTTCGTCGATCTATCGCCCAGCATGGATTTCGGTGATCCGTCGAAGCTGAAGGTCGCCGCCTCCGTCGGCCTTGCCCTGGGGCTCATCGGTCTGGCCGGAGGCGATGCGGTTCACCTCATCCCGATCGCTCCGAAACAGGCGCCGCTCCCGGTTATGAGAGGTCGAAGCGCGACTGTGAGGCTTACGCATGCGCTTGACCGCCTAGTAGAGGGTGGGGCTGTCGGTGGGTCTTCCCCCAGCGAAGCCGTTCGGCGTCTGGTGCATTCCTCTGCAAAACCCGGTCTTGCAATTGTTGTGAGCGACGGTCTTGATCCCGAACTACCGAGTGCCCTGAATTTGCTCGGATCCCGGGGTTTCGAACCCGCCATGGTACAGGTACTGACCGCTGGAGAGTTGAACCCAGACCTTGAGGGAGACTTGCGCTTGCTTGACGCTGAAGCGGGGACGGCAGTCGAGATCACCGCAAACCGGGGCACTCTAGAGGCTTACAAACGCGCTCTGGACGAGCACAACCGGGCGATCGAGGGAGCCTTGGTTCGCTTGCGGGGACGATACGGACTGTTCTTGACCGACGAGAATCCGGGTGAGTTTCTTGCCCGCACGCTTGCCAAAGGGGGATGGTTCCAATGAGTCTGCAGAACCCCTGGGCGCTGCTCTGGGCGATTCCCGTCCTCGGATCGATTATCGTTCTTTACCTTCTGCGGATGAGACGAAGGGACGTGCGCATTCCCGCCTCGTTTTTGTGGCAAGCCCAACCGGAAGAGATTCGCGCGAACTCGCTGTTTCAACGTCTGCGCCCGAATCCGCTGATGTTCGTCCAGCTGCTCGCCGCCACGATTCTGGTGCTTCTCTTTGCAAGGCCACAGTGCGCCCAGCAGGGTCTGATCGGTGAAACAACCGTGATCGTGCTCGATGTTTCGGCGAGCATGAACACTCGGGAGTCGAATTCCACGCGCTTTGAGGAGGGCTTACGGGTCGCCTCCGAAGCCATTGCGGCGGCGAAAGCCGGCGATCGAATTGCGATTATCGAGGCGGGAACGATTCCACGGGTGGTGTCGCCGCTCACCAACGATCCTTCTCGCGCTAAGTTGGCTTTGGAGTCGGTGAAACCGAGCGATGGGGAATCCGATGTGGGAGAGGCGCTACGACTCGCTTCGGCCCTGGCAACCTCTCTGGGTAAGGGTTCGTCGGATGCGGGCGCCCGAATTCTCCTGCTCTCGGACGGATGTTTCCCAGACGTTGAAAACTTCTCAGCCGGGAATTCAAAAGTGGTGTTTCGAGCCATCGGCAATCGCACGGATAACCTTGCGATCACCGCTTTTCAGGCAGGTAAGACGACCCGTGGGAACGAGGCGTACCTGAGCGTTCGCAACTACGGCAGTTCCTCGATTCCCGCCGTGGTGAACATTTACGCCGATGGCGAGTTGATCGACTCACAGAAAGTCGCGGTTGCCGCAGGGAAGACGATGGGTTTCACGCCGCGGCTTCCGGCGACTGCAAAACTGTTAACCGCTGAGTTAAAGGCCGACGACGCTCTGGCCGCCGATAACTTTGGAGCCACTTCAGGAGATCCTAATGCGGCCCTAAACGTGCTATTGGTTTCGAACGGAAATCCTTTTCTGGAGCGGGCTCTGCTCTTAGACCCACGAGTGATTCTTGACCGAACCGCCTCTTTGCCGGCTGAGGCGAAGAGCCCCGAGTCCAAGTACGACGTCGTGATCTTTGACGAGATTCCGGCCGAGAACGTGAGTGCTCGAGGCGTTCTGGTCTTTGGGACACAAGGCACCCTGCGATCCGGGCGCATCCTTGGCACCGAATCGCGACCGAATTACCGTTCTGCGGTCGATCATCCGGTCGTCCGTGGAGTCGATTTTGCGGGAGTCGCCATAGAAACGCTCGGCAAAGTAACCCCGGGCGCGGGGGCGCGATCCCTTATCGAGAGCGACCAAGGGCCACTGGTCCTGATCAAGGATGGGACGCAACGGGAAGTCTGTCTGCCGTTTGCTCTCTTGAAGAGCGACTTTCCGCTTCAGGTGGGATTCCCAATCCTAATCGCCAATGCGTTGGACTTTCTGGCAGGCGATGCCGGCAAAGACAGCCTTTTCGTAAAGCCTAACATCCCGTTCGGATTCCCGACGGATGAGGCGGTTACCTTCTCAGGTGAGACAAAGGGCTTTGGCTTCGCTCTTCCTAAAGAGTGGACGGGCCCCGTGCCGGGTCCCAAGGTTGTCACTCCGGTGAACAGTTCGGTGACCCTTCGAGAGCATCGTCGAATCGGCGGATATTCGCTGACGATTGGCGGCAGCCGCAAGCAAGTCTTGGTGACTTTGAATTCGGAAGTCGAGTCCAACATCCGACCGAGATCGAACGTTAGTCTTGGGACGGGCCAGGTTTCGGCAACCGCTTCTCCGCTTCGCCTTTCGGACGCTCATCGGCCGATTCTGATCGGACTGCTTCTTCTGCTCGCGGTGGAGTGGTGGATGTTTGCGAGGAGGAGCTAACCGTGCGATTCACCCAGCCGTGGATGCTACTTTTGATCCTGCCCGTGCTTGGAGGCCTGATCTACTCTTGGCGACACCTGCACGGCATGACCGTCTTCCGGAAGCGACTGGCGATCGGGGCGAGAGCGGTTGTTGGGGTGTTGCTCGTCTTGGCGCTGGCTGGAACCGAGATTCGCCGACCCAACGTGGGGCTGTGCACAGTTTTCATTCTCGATCGATCTGACTCGATTAAGGAATCGGATCGGAAGAAGCAAGAAGAGTTTGTCAAGAGCGCCCTTGGGTCGATGCGGCCGGATGACGAGATCGCGGTGGTCAGCTTTGGCGGTTCGGCGGCGATTGAGAGCCTGCCGGGTGGCGGACGCCAGATGCCCCGACTCCTAGCGAGAATCGAAGGGTCGGCGACCAACCTGGCAGGTGCTTTACGACTCGCGTCGGCGACATTTCCTCCAGGCAAGGGAAAGCGCATTGTTCTGCTCTCTGATGGGAACGAAACTTCCGGAGACGGCCTTGGCGCGGCGGAAGCGGCCGCGGTGGATGGCGTACAAATCGATACCGTCTCCCTGGGTCAGAAGGTCAATCAGGGGGAGGCGCTTATCGCAGGGATCGAAGCCCCCGATTCCGCCCGGGAGGGTCAGCCGATCGACGTGCGAGTCCTAGTCGACTCGAACTCGACGATGGCCGGAGTCCTTCAGTTGGAGCGGGATGGCGTTGTGGTTCAACGCCGAACAGTCAATCTACGAGAAGGTTCTAACGCTTTCGTCTTCTCCGATAAGTTGTCGCGCTCCGGTTTTGCTCGCTATCGAGCGTCCTTGGAGGCAGGCAAAGACACGGACATTCGCAACAACCTGGGTTCTACTTTCGTTCGCGTGGACGGTAAGCCGAGGGTGTTGGTGATCCAGGAGGATCCTCGCGAACTAACGCTTGCAAAGGCTCTTCGTGCGAAGTCGATCTCTCCCGACGTGGTGGGTCCGACGGGCATCCCTACTCGCGCCGAATCTCTGCAGTCCTATGAAGCGGTCATCTTAAACGACGTCAATGCGATGCACTTTACGCCGCAACAGATGCGCCTGATCGTCTCTGCGGCGAAGGATGCGGGAATCGGATTGGCGATGGTTGGGGGCGAAAACTCGTTCTTGCCAGGTGGCTGGTATGGCAGTCCCATTGCAGAAGCCTTGCCCGTCGATCTCAACATCCGGCAACGGAAGTCGATGGCGGCGGTGTCGGTTTGCATCATCGCCGACGCGTCCGGCTCGATGGGAGCCACCGAGGACGGCATCACCAAGATTCGGATGGCCGCCAAGGCTGCTGAGGAGACGATCAAGATGCTCGCTCCGATGGATCGCGTGGGCGTGGCAGGTTCGTCAGACGGAATTGAATTTGTCGCTCCGATGCAGTCTTTGGAGAACAAAGAGAGCGTGATTGCCGCCGCTCGGAAGCTCGACGTGACGGGCGGAGGCATTTACATTCGCCCCTCGATCAAGCGGGCGGAAGAAGTGCTGGAGAAGGAGCCCAGCAAAGTGAGGCACTTCATTCTGCTTGCCGATGGCGGCGACTCGACCGATTGGGAAACCGCCTATGAGACGGCGTCGAGAATGCGCGGCAACAAGATCACAACATCGGTGGTTTCGATTGGCCGAGGAAAAGACACCGACGCTCTCAAGCGACTTGCGGCCGTAGGCGGCGGGCGGTTCTACCTTGCCGAGCGCGTCTCTAAACTGCCCGCCATCTTCACTCAGGACACCTCGCTGATGGCAAGAAGCGCAATCGAAGACGGAGCGTTCCTCCCGAAGATCACGCAAGACGACGAGATCATCGCCGGGAACGTCGGCTCGGGTTCCCCGCCACTGCTTGCTTACTGTCTTGTCGAGCCGCGCGCGCTGGCGAGAACCATTCTGAAAACCCACAAAGACGACGTGCTGTTGGTGACGGGGCAGAACGGCCTCGCCTCCACGCTGGCCTTCATGTCCGACTCTCACCCACGTTGGGCCTCGGAATGGGTGGGCTGGGCCGGATACGCAGATTTTTGGGCGCAGTCGGTGCGCTCGATCTCTCGACGAGTCACGCGTAACTCCTATCAAGTGAGGGTCGCGCAGAACCAAGGGAAGGGCCTGGTCACCGTCCGAGCCGCCGACTCACTCGGCAACCCCATCGATGCCTCTGGAGCCACCCTAAGAGTCGCCCTCCCAAACGGTGAGAGCGTCGAACTCACGCCCAACCAGGTGGGACCTGGGGAATATCAGGCAAGTTTCGACGCCGACAAGCTCGGGTCGTACATTGTCACCGTTGCCGAGAAAGCTCCTGACGGACGGAGTTTGGTCCAAAGTTCCGGCTTTAGCGTGCCATATCCGCCCGAATACCGCATGACTCGTCCGAATCGTCCGCTTCTGGAGCAGGTCGCAAAGGTGACGGGCGGAGAAGAACTCACAGAGCCGAAGCAAGCAGCCCGGCCGTTGAGCAACCCCGGCGTCTCAATCTCTGAGCTTTGGCCCCTGCTGATTTCCATTGCCTGTGGACTGTTCCTTTTGGATATCGCCTTGCGCCGAATCGCTGTTCCGATCCCGGAACTGTTCGCCAAGGTTCGGCAGGATCTTCGAGAGAAGAGAGGTCCATCGGCGGCCACGGCCGCTGCTCCGATTGCGACCCTTTCTGCGGCGAAGGATCGTTCTCGATCCAAGCAGTCGCAGCGTGCTTCGTCCAGTGTGTCCGCGCCTCCGGCAGAAAAGCGACCGACCGAACGTGCTGCAACAAGCTTTGGCAACGCAGTAGAAACCCCTTCTCAGCCGGAAAAGGACGCCGCCGATTCCTCAACGGCAGGAGCGCTCTTGGCGGCAAAGAAACGGCGAAAAACAGGCGACGAGTAAACGCCAAACCGTGCCGCATCCAGCCAGGCTAGGCTAAATCAGAGAGAGCGTCAGAGAGGCGTGGCGAATTCATGACGACGTACTTGACGTCGCCGTAACCTTCTAACAAGAGCTTTGCAGCGAGTTCCTGCCCCTCGTACGCCTCAAATCGGATTCCGCCGGGAATCTCCTCAACCTTCACCGCAAAGGGTTCGACCATCGCCCTTAAACCGGTCATTCTTTCGCCACAAACTTCAAAGGAGACAGGGCGGGATCGCTTCACGAACTGAGCAATCGACCCAACAAAGACGGGCTTGAATTCGCGCATCGCGATGATCGAGCCACATCGGGAGGCAACCTCGGTCAGTTGGGAAACCAACACGACGGTCGCCCCTTGCTCCGCGATGGCATCCACCGCGTCCAAGACGGTCTCTCGCGTCCACCGATCGGTTCGGTCGCAAATCTCATCGAGCACCAGTAAGACTCCCCGCAGGGGGCGGAGACGATCGGCGAGTGTGTCTCCGTTCGGCGTACGGTCCTTTCGAGCAAGAAGGAGGAGAGGCAACGCAACCAGGGCGGCTCGTTGACCGGGTGAAAGGTTCCCAACGGGCTCATTGCGAACCTCCCATAGCCCCAGTTGCACCAGAACTTCGGTGGCGATGCTGGGAGAGGGCGCCGAGAGGCGACTCTCTACCATCCGGTGAGGCCCGCCTCGCTTCCCTGCCTTCCCCGTTTTTGGAGATTTCAGAAAGACCCATTCAAGGAGACCCTTGGTGAGTCCCAGAACTTTTGCTTTCGGATTGAGGCTCGGATCGCCTACCCGCACGATCACCCACTCGCTGTCGGGATCGTTAACGTCTTTTGAGAACGTGAGCGCGCCCTGAGGTGCATCGGTCTCGTGGCCCAAGATTTGGAGGAAGCGGGACTTCCCCGATCCTGATCGACCCACGACCACCCACTTATCGGCCTCGCCTAACGAGCACGTTACGCTGCCCCCCTGCGGGAGTAGACCGACGTGCTCGAGGCGAATCTCGTACGGCATTCAGGCTTTCGCGATGAGAGCGGTTTACGGGAGAACGAGTAGTTCCTTCGGCGAGGAGTTCAAGATTTGCGGACCTTCGTGTCGGACCACCACATCATCCTCAATGCGCACGCCACCGAATCCGTCGATGTAAACGCCCGGTTCCACGGTGAACACCATCATGGGCTCTAGTACCGTGGTGCTTGCGGTGCTGAGGGAGCCCGGATCGTGAACGTAAACGCCCAGCCCGTGGCCCAGTCCATGACCGAAGAACCTAGCCAAGTCTTTTTGGTTGAGAACTTCACGCGCGAGGGCGTCGATGTCTTTTCCATGTGCGCCCGGCTTGATCGCGTCGATCGCGGCAAGTTGGGCTTTGAGGACCTGATTGTAAATCTCCTCGTGCCGATCGGTTGATTTGCCAACGACCACGGTTCGAGTAAGGTCGGCGCAATAGCCGTCCACCTTGGCGCCAAAGTCTAAGGTGAGGAAGTCCCCGGATTCGAGGGGCTTGTCCGTGGCTTTGCCGTGCGGGCGAGCACTGTTCGCACCAGAGACAACAATGGGCTCGAAAGCGAGTTCGGCTCGATGGCGACGAATGAAGAATTCGAGTTCCAGCTGAAGGTCGAACTCGGTCATGCCGGGTTGGATGAGTTGCGTCAGCCTCTCGAAGCAAGCGTCGGTGAGTTTGCAAGCCTCGTGAATCTTCTGAATCTCTTCTTCCGACTTGATCATCCGCAGTTCGGTGACCTTGCCGCCCAGCGGAACCAGTTCCGTGCTAGCGAACCTCGCCTTCCATGCTTCATGGGTGGCGAAGGAGACCGTGCTCTCGAAGCCGAGTCGACCGATTTTTTGTTCGGCGAACAGGTCTGCAAGGAAGCCTTCGAGACGGACGGGAGAGGCGAACCAAAGTGTTTCCAGATCGTGAACTTGCTGCTTCGCTTGAATGGTATATCGGCTATCGGTGACGAAGAAGCCGTTGTTTCCATCCTTGGGTTCGGCACGCACAATCGCATATCCGAACGATCCGGTGAATCCGGTCAGCCAACGGACATTGATGGCCTCACTGACCATCACCCACTCAAGGCCCGCTTCTCGGGCAACGTGTTGTAAGCGTTCCAGTTTTGTCATACGACTTCCTTGTTGAGATTTAGCAGAGCTTGCAGAGCGAGCCGATAGCCGAGTCCACCGAATCCGACGATTTGCCCAACGGTGACGGGGCTGATCACACTGTGGCGACGAAACTCTTCTCGAGCGTGAACGTTGCTCAAGTGCACTTCAATGACGGGAAGGCGAACCGACATCAACGCGTCTCGCAAAGAGATGGAATAGTGGGTGAGACCGCCCGGGTTGAT
This sequence comes from uncultured Fimbriimonas sp., assembly GCA_964471545.1. Lineage (GTDB taxonomy): Bacteria > Armatimonadota > Fimbriimonadia > Fimbriimonadales > Fimbriimonadaceae > Fimbriimonas. The sequence goes on from CAYYJX010000034.1 coordinate 30,639, forward strand.
GACGATCCCATCGGCCCACTTGCGGTGCTCTTGAATGGTGTCGATGAGGATGCCCTCGCTGTTGGATTGAAGGATTCGAACTTCAATTCCAAGCGACTTCGCCGATTCGCGAATCTCCTCGTCGATCTCTTGGAGGGGCTTTTTCCCGTAAACGTCCGGTTCTCGGAATCCGGTCATGTTTAGGTTTGGGCCGTGCAAGACCAAAACTTTGAGGTCTGTGTTCTCCATGGTTTTCTCGTGGCAAGCAGGGGTCTCCCCCGGCGTACTGGGAACGAGTTTACATGGTTCCCGATTCTGAGTTTTCGGCGAGCAACTTCTTCATCTCGTCCGGCGAAATTTCGTTTTCTGGGAGGAGGTGGGGGATACCTTCCACGATCGGAAATCCAGCCCCGGTGACGGTGCAAACAAGATAGTTCCCTACCTGCTTCAGGGGCGGTCGATCGGGGTGATTCGGATTCGCCAAGACGGCAAGCAGTTTGGGATCGATCATTGAAAAGCCTCTCGATACACTTCTTCGGTAAGTTTGGCGGACGCGTCCCACGTAAAGTCGGTTTCTCTTTGATATCCCAGTTGGACGAGCCGATCTTGCTCGTCTGAATCTCGCAAGAGTTGGGCTAGGCGAGAAGCCCAGTCGGTCGGGTCGAAAGTCTTCATGACAATCCCTGCTTCCCCAACGACTTCCGGGAAGGCTCCGCCGAGACCCACCATCACCGGGGTACCGCATTTCATGGCTTCGAGCGCCGGAATGCCGAAACCTTCGTGCCGAGAGGGGGCCAAATATGCGGCTGCCCCCATGTAAAGGGCGCAGAGGGCTTCTTCATCCACATAGCCGGTTGCCAGTCCGCGCGCGCCCAGCGCCGCTCGACCTTCTCCGGGTTTCCCGGTGATGACCAACTTGTGCGGAAGCTCTTTCGGAAGAAGATCGGCGGCTTGGACCGCGAGGTCCATGTTCTTCCGAGCCCACCGGGTTCCGACCGTGAGGACGTATTGATCCGGCACTCCCAGTTCTAGTCGTCTTGCGGCCGCCCTCGCCGGATCGATCGGTCGGATCCAAGGAGGACAGGCATTGGGCGTCACGCGAACCTTTCCGGCGGACTCCGGCACGTACCTCACCACTTCCGCAGCCGAAGTTTCGCTTACCGTAATGATTCGTTTGGCTTGCCGACAGGCGGCGGGGATGGTGCGACGGAGCACTTCACGGTCGCGCTGGGAAAACCACTCCGGCCCCACAAACACCGACATGTCGTGCACGGTGGAGACACATTTCGCCCCCAGTAGCGGGCTCACCGAATACTGCGTGTGAGCCCCTGCGAGTCTCATCTTTCGGACGGCAAGCGGAAACTTAACCAGGCTCCACCACCGGCTTTTTGATGCCGGCACGTGGATCCAGCGGTAGTTGGTGATCCCGACTGGAACTTTTGGCGGTCGGGGCGAGTTCGAAAAGAGAAGGAGTTCGATCGGCGAGTTCAGGCGCGAGAAGGCATCCACCATACAGGTCCAGTAAGTGCTGTCTCCCGTATTGGTGCCTCCAATCAGCCTGGCGTCAATCGCTACTCTCATCGTAAATGTCCGTCCGTTTAGTCGAAATCGATTGAACGATAAGGTTCCGAACCGGCACAGATCTTGAATGTAGCCGATTGGAATACAATTATTCTGTCGCGAAGCGAATCATGAAAAAGCAATCATCTCCCGTCATCCTCATCAGCCTCCTGGTGGTTCTCCTCTTTGGTGCGTTTGTGATGAACAACAAGTTCAAAAACGACGTGAAGACCCCTGAGCAAATGCAGGAAGAAATGCAGAAGATGCAGCAGGAGCAGATGGAGAAGATGGCTAAAGAACAGAAGCCGTCTGACAAGAAGTCGAACTCCGGCGAAGCTCTGAAGGCAGCTATCAAGGGCAACCAGTCCGCCACGCTCGAAGCGCCGATGTCCGCTTCCCCCGAAGAAGACATGGCAGCCAAGATGGGTGGCGCCAGCCGCGTGGTACTCCAAAACCAAACCTCGGCACCGATTAAGCCCCAGCCTAACGAGTCGGCCACGTCGTCTCAGTGGTACGGCAAGTAAGTTCGAGATTTTCTCTCAGAAGACGGCTCTTGAGGAATCCTCAGGAGCCGTTTTTTTGCGAGAGGGTCCGAGAGAAGATACCGATAACCCCTCCCGCTAGGGGGACCCGCTCGAACACGTGATCGAAGGTTTCCTCCAAAGCGTTTCCGTTGAGGTACTCGCCCACCTCCCACAAGGTTGAGTCGGGCGCCGCGACCACTCCGTTCTTGCCGATCGCCAGTAGCCGGCATGCGCAAGCCTGACTTAGTTCAGAGACCAACGTGAGATCGTGAACTGTCGCCACCACCGCCTTTCCCGACTCCGCGATCTCGACCAAAAGCGCGAAGATGGCGTCTTGAGAGCGGGCATCGACGAATGTAAACGGTTCGTCTAACGCGATGAGCTTTGCATCCTGCGCCAACGATCGGGCGATCATGACCCGGCGTTGCTCGCCCCCACTGAGTTCGGATACGGCCCTTTTTGCCAAGTGAGATGAACGAGTCTGTTCCAACACTTGATGCACCACCGCCCAGTCCTCTAGAGACTCGAACATCGAGTCTTTCCGCGCCAGGCAAGCCATCGCGACGTACTTCTCAACGGTGAACCCGAACTCAGGCGATTCGCTCTGAGGGCACCAAGAAACCGTCTCCACTCGGGATTTCCCGGTGACCCGGGCAAGAGGAGCCCAGCTCTCGTTGGAGAAGTATTCGAGGATTCCTCCGCAGGGCTTTTCGACTCCCACGAGGGTGCGTAGCAGCGCCGACTTACCCGCGCCATTGGGCCCCACAACTAGGAGCAAGCAGCCCGTTTCGATTTCCAGGCTGGGAATTTCGAACAGCGACTTCCCGCCGTAGCCCACCGCAAGGGATTTCGCCCGTGCGATCACGCGGTTCACGATGCCTCCGTCTCGAACAAGCCGGACGAGAACACTCGGAATAGGGCCGCGTACTCGCCATTCTTCGCCATGAGTTCTTGGTGCGAGCCTTGTTCAATCACGGTTCCGCGATTGAGTAGCACGATCTTGTCCGCTCTTGCCGCCGTGGTCAGCCGGTGGGCGATGAACAGCGTGGTTCGATTGTGCATGACTTCCTCAAGGGCCTCGGTGACCAACTTCTCCGAAGTGGCATCGAGGGCGCTGGTGGCTTCGTCGAGGAGCAGCAACTTGGGTTGTCGCA
>CAYYJX010000035.1:0-19424 GCA_964471545.1 uncultured Fimbriimonas sp.
CCTTCGTGCACGGCATATCCGAAAGCGGGTGTGTGGGTTCCGAAGGACGATCGAACCGACTGATCGGTCGGATTGACTTGAAGCGTATCGCCAGGCTCTAACGCGAGTCGGCGAGCCAGAACATTGATCGCCGAGGCCTCACTGCCGTACAACGACTGCTGGATGTAAGCGAATTGGCTCTCTGCAACATGGCCGCACAATCCTTCGCACTCGTGGTTATCATGGTGCTGCGCGGCCAGCAGTTGGCGCCACGCTTCCTCTAATTCCCAGGTCGGATAGACGTCCCAAGGTTTGTACGGCCTGCCGAAAAGACCGAGGATCGCAAAGATTGTTTCTGCCGCTCGCAAACCCAACTCCAGTTTTGCGGAGACCATCGGATGTCGGTCGTTGTTTTTACCAAGGGTCATCCCATGCCAGACGTCATCCACGCGGTACTGCCGGATCGGGAGTTCTCTTCCCTTCCATAAATGCAGGTATTCCCCTAAACGCATGGGTTGGATATCGAATCTTGGGTCTTGCTTCAGCCGCTGGATCATCGGGAGCATGAGTTCCGATCGGCACATCCAGTCTTGGGTGGGCATCAATTCCAACCATTGGAGCACCAACGGTGGCGGGGTCCCACTGATCCCTTCCTCGGACGTTGGAGGATCTTTAGCCAGATCGTCTAGCAAGATTTGGAAGTCCTCTGGCCATTGGTGCAGGTTCATTCGATTGCGTGTCGCCGTGGGTAACCCAGTTCCATCCGGAGACTGCCACTGCACTACGGGAGCTTCTTCCATCGGGATTTCGGGGGTGTGCCACGTCCACTGGAAGTAGAGCGAGGCACCCTTGAATCCGGTGCACGCAAGCATTTGCGGCAACTGAGGGAAACAGTCGAACTCCTCTTCCCAGAACGTGGTTGGACGATGCCCGAAGAGTCGAAGACAAGTGCGAACGCCGTAGATTCGCTGGCGAATGTTGGATTCGCCCCCGTGAAACAACCCGTAGGGCTGACCGTACGACCCGCCGATGATCTCGATCTGCTCACCGTCGAGTGCCGCCTTGATGGCGGCGATGTGTTCGGGCGAGTCGGACGCCAACTTCTCGTAGCCGATGCCGTCAAAGTTCAGTCCACCTTTCAGCTGAGCGTTCTGGCAGTAGGCAAGCATGTCCTCCGTGGAGCCGGGGAGGACGTTGTAGCCCCAGAGCCACTGCATATCCACCCAGTGCATGTGGTTGCCGAACGTATATGCCAGCGGGATCTTCTTCATTTAGCCGTTCACGTTGCTGCGGGTTGCGTGGTGATTCCAGCCTGCGATTACCAACTTCTCGTTGGGGTGTTGATTTCCAGGCTCGATTTGGTCTGCCCCGGAGTGGAGCTGAACCAACACGGTTTTTCGTGGCTTTGCCGACCGATTGGGCATGGAGCCGTGAATGAGGAAGTAGTGGAAGAACACCACATCACCTGGTTCGGCCTCAAGCGGAACGGCATTCTCAAGGGGGTACTTCTCCAGAACTTCGTTCTCGAACTGACCAGACGTCCCCTCTTGACGCCCGAGTTTATGAGTGCCGGGATAAACCCGCAGGCATCCCATCTCATCGGTGGCCTCGGAGATATGGACGATTCCCGCCATCATCGTGTCTTGAAGACTGGGGAAGTAGGTCCAGTCTTGGTGCATCGGGAAGGGTGCCCCTTCCTCGCTGGGCTTGTAGAAGAGTTTGGTGTGATGCAAGATCACATCTGGACCCAAGATTGCCGTTACCGCTCGGGTGAAGTGCGGGTCGAGCATTGCCGCCATCCATCGTGCCGAGTACTGTTGCACGTTGTGGGTATGAAGCACCTTCAGCGCTTGGGTTTGGAGCCGCTCCATCTCCGGACCCGTCCACCGGGCGTTGATCTCCTCTCCCGATTGCAAGAGTTGGTCGACGATGCGATCGAAGTCTTCTTCGAGACCTTTCAGGGTCTCTCCGGTGAAGACGCCCTTCGCAATGTAGTAGCCATTTTCTTCGAAGAATGCCGATGCCTCTTGGTAGGTGTTCATGGCTGTAGTTTGCCCAACTAGACAGCTCGATCACGATAATTTCTCATCCTAAGCGTTCGATTCAGGAAACCAACTCAACCGACATTCTGTGGTGATTCCTTGGGACGTCTAAGGCGCCTCGACGTCCCTAGAATGAAACATGACTTCTAGCCGTTGGCTTAGTTTGCTTGCCACTGCAGGATTGGTCGCCTCTGCAACCGCTTCTAAGGTCACTGACGTTCGCACCCTGGACGAGCGACGGATCGCCATCACCCTTCGAGACAGCGAGATCATCTACCAAGATGACGGACAAGGCCCTACCGCCTTCCAAGGGCACGAGTCCGTTGGGGAAGACACCGTTCGCCGGTTCGGAAAGCCGCTCGATACCGAACTCGGCATGAAGTCTACGAGTTACCGATTAACGTCGCTTACCGATCCAAATTACCGCCGAGCCACCAATCCGGCGAAGGTCTACCGACGGTCCAAGGTCATCGGCACAACCGGCAAATGGCCCGAGCCTGAATACGCACTGGAACATGTTCTTTACCTAGAATTCGCCAAACCCCTTCAATCCGGAAACGCCTACGAGGTTGCCATCGAAGAGTCCACGCAGGCGGACAAGCTCGTGCACAACGTGAAGTTCGACGTAAAGACTTCCATTTCCGAAGCCCTGCACGTGAACATCATTGGCTACAACCCGAATCACGGGGTGATCAAATCGGCAGACCTTTACGCCTGGATCGGCGATGGCGGCGCGGTGGATTACTCGGCTTACGTGGGGCGTGACGTTCACATTGTCAACGCCAGAACGGGACGAACCCAAAAGGTTGGCACAGTGAAAGATTGGAAAAAGAGCGGCCCCGATTTCGGCGGTCGCAATCTCACCCGATCCGATGTTTGGAACTGTGACTTCACCGGATTCAACACCCCGGGGCGCTACCGCCTGTACGTGGACGGAGTGGGCTGCTCGCCCGAGTTTGAGATCAGCGAAGAGATCTACCGGGCTCCTTATCGATACTCCTTGCTCGGATTCTTCTACATGCGCATCGGCGCAGAGGCGAACGTATCGCCGAAGCCTCGACAACCACGATTCATCCCTGGCAAGGCTCCGGTCGATTTCAAGGTCGTGCGTACGACCTACGGTCCCTGGCATCCGGACTGGAAGAAGAAAGGCGGCGACCAGTGGGACAACACCGACTGGTCCATGTATGCCGAGCCTGGGAACCCGACCAATCCAAATGCCTACGGCGGACACTCTGATGCGCTCGATTGGGATCGGCACATGGGGCATATCTCGATCATCTGGGATCTACTTCTTCCCTACATCCTGACCAACGGAAAGCTCAACGACGATAACCTGGGCATCCCGGAGAGTTCCAACGAGATTCCAGATCTCTTGGACGAGGCTCAGAACGAAGTGGATTTCTGGCTCCGGCTCAGAGATGGAAAAGGCGGCTACGCGTGCGGTCTGAACAATCCGGACAAGACGCATAAAGTGATTTATCAGGCCGCAGCTAAGCCCGTCATGGCCTGGGCAAACGCCGCAAACTGCGCGATGCTCGCCGAGGCTTATCGGATTCTCAACCGACCTGCCCTGGTCGCGAAGTATCGAGATGAAGCGGTCGCGGCGTGGAACTACGCCAATGACCAAGACCTCGATGTCTCGTTCAGCGTGGGCGATTCGGTGGTGAGAGGTCGAGATCTGAAGCAGATGGCGGCGGCGTTCCTGTTCTCCGTCACCGGCGACAAGAAGTATGAAACCGTCGTAGCCGAGGAGTCGGTCCTTAAGTCTGGGGAGCGCGAATTGGACAAGAAAGACGCGCACTACCAGTTGTACGGAACGGCGGGTTACCTACACGCTTGGCGGCACAACGTTCGCCCCATTAGCAACCTCGCGCTGGCCAACAGGATGCTCGCCGCGCTGGTGGCGGAATCGGAGCAAAAACACTTTGTCCCCATGGAGACGAGGCCCTCGCGCAGGAGCAGCGACGAAGCGTACGGATGGTTCCAATCGCGACAAGAGGTTCAGCGGCTCGCCATTCTGCATGCGTTTACTGACAACACCTCCGTAAAAGAGCGGGCGTTGAAGGCAATGCTCCTTGAAGCCGACTACGGTCTGGGGAGAAACCCGATGAATATGGTGCAGATGACGGGTCTCGGTCGACGTGCGGTCGAGGATATCTATACGTCGGGTCGGAACGACGGGTATCCGGGAGTCCATCCAGGACACACACCGTACATGAACGCCGAGCCCTGGGGCGAGGGGTACATGTTCGACCCTCGTTGGTACGCCTCGAAGGGTTACCCGGCGTGGGATCAGTGGCCACACGGAGAGGCACTCTGGAGAGCTCGGTATTGCTTCGCCAATAACGAATTCACGCCTCAGCAAACCATGCGTGGAAAGATGTGCCTGCTGGCGTACCTGTATGGGATTCGAGAGAAGAATCGCTAGGCAGAAGTAAAGCGATTTAGGTGGAACGCCGGACCGGAGGTCCGGACGTTCCTTTGGGAGAGGAGGTTGTCCAACTTGAGTTGAACGTGTTCACCTTACCCGAATGTGATAAGGATGTCTAGATTTTGTCAGTGACGGTTTTCAGCGACAACTGAACCATTTCATTAGCTATTGGGCTCAACACTCGCACCTTGGCGTGCTACGATTACGTGACACGGAGATACCCAGTAGCGTGACCCTACCCCTTAAGGTGATAATGCCAGAGGTACCCTTTCATCTCCGCGCGCACTTCAACTGGGGAAAAATCACGCAGCAGTACCTGCCCATTGGCAAGTTGAATCTCTTCTCCAAATACGGATTGATTGAATTCAACCAGTTCATCAATTCTCTTTAGAAACCCATCTGGATCCGCGAACAATTGCTTGGCCGCTTGTGCCGCATCCGCACAATTCATTCCAATAAGAACTGTGGGATTTACGGGGATGGAAAAAATGCGACAGAAGCCTTCGTTACAGAACGCCACTTTGCGATGCTCGTCTTCAAACAAAACCCCCGAGCTAAGAGAGTCCATTAGAACGTGCAATCGCGTGACAGATTCCTGCAGTTTCCGCTCGGTTTCCGCCCGCACTGACTCGGTACGGAATGCAGTGATCAAGTTGGAGCAAGTAGCAACAAAAGGCTCTAGGTAGTCAACAAGTTCGTTATCGTAACCACCGGGTCGATTAGCCATTCCCGCCATGCCGACCAGGTCTGGGCCGGAGTAGATGGGGACGCCCAAGAATGACCTCATATCGGGGTGGCCGTGCGGAAGCCCACCGGCGCGAGGGTCGTTCACCGGATCGTTCGAGATCACCCGGTCTCCAGACGTCATGACCCTTCCAAAGAGCGTGTTGAGGTTACGGAACACGAGTCCTGCCCGAACGTTGGTTTCGTAGAGGTAGCGCGTCTCATCGCTCCAAGCGATATTGGTGATCGCATGGGTTCGCAGGTACGGGTTACCGAGTTCGTCTCGAAGAACCTCGCCGATGAACGCGTACTCCGATTGAGTGAGTTGGAGCAGAGAATCCAGAAGCGAGTTGAAGATAGCCGCCGGTCCAAGACTTCCCGAGATGTAACCTAGCGAAGCCTGAGTTATGGACTCCAAAAGGTTGCGCTGGGCGAGTTCCTTCGCCTGAGCTTCCGTTCTCGCGTGAATCTCGTTGAGGAGCGCTTGGTTCTGGGCTTCGGCAGATTCGATACGGGCTTGAGCTTCTTGCTCCGCCATCCTCGCCACGACTTCGGTCCGACTGGCCGCTCCGAATCGGAGAAGGATTCGACGCCAATAGGTGCCGACCGTTTCTTGACTGATACCGAGTTCAAGGGCAATGTGTTTATCGGTGAAGCCCCTGGCGGCAAGCTCAAGAACTTGACTTTCTCGCCCAGGCAACTGGATTCGACGATCTTCAATGGGTGCGGACGACATTGTTTGGCAACCTATTTCTCCCTCCACATCCCCCGATGGGCAATCCAATTCAAGAACTGTACTTCCGAAAATTATCGGAAAATCACGGCAAGCAAAGGAGGCTCACCGCCTCATTCCCTGTGATTCGTGAATGAGAACGATAAACGACTTTCTCCTATTGTAACAAACCCGTACCGGTTCCATGCCTAGTCATCTTCAGGGTTCAAGGGTGACCGGTACCCTTTAGGTGATGCTACTCGAAGTTCGAGAACAGGATTTCTGGATCGACGGGAGGCCCACTTACCCCGGGCGCAAGCATCTAACGCATCGCGTTGAAGGTCTTTTGATGAACGCCCGGATGGTCCAGGCGATTTTCGACGATGAGAACCCGGAAACCCGGCTTCTCTGGGCTTATCCGGACACTCGTGAGTGGGATCCTGATCGCAACACCGACGAGTTCTGCGACATGCTGCCTGCTTACCACCGATGTGGGTTACTTGCCGTTACCGTGGGCTTACAAGGCGGCGGACCGTGCTACCGACCGGACATCTACAATTCTTACTCCGCCTCCGCATTCCATGCAAACGGTCTTCTCAAGGAAGCGTGGAAGCGCCGACTGGTTAGAGTCCTTAACGCGGCGGATGCCACGGGCATGGTGGTCATTCTCAACCTGTTCTATGGCGCGCAAGCCAAGTTCGATTCCGTGTCCGCCATTCATCGTGCCGCGAAGGCGACCCTCGAATTCCTGCTCGAGGGCGGATGGCAGAACATCATCATCGACTTGAAAAACGAGGTGTTACCGGGGCCTGAACCGTTAGAGTCGGAAGGAATCGCGACGATTCTCAAAGTCTTGGCCGAGATCAAGCGAGACACACCTGGAGTGCACTTGGGAGCATCGACGTATCCGAAGCACCATCTCCTTGCCGAACAGTGGAGCGACTGGGCCGACGTGTGGCTGGTTCATGGGAACGATTCGACCCCGGAGGAGCTTTCGAAGGAGATTCACGAGATCCGACAGAGTTCGGCATTCCTAGCTCAGCCAAAGCCAATTGTGATCAATGAGGACTCCATTCACCTCGATAACTTGCACGCGGCGATAGCCGCAGGCGTGTCTTGGGGCTATTACGATCAGGGTTACGGCAGTGACGCAGTCCAGGGCCGATTCGACTGGTCCGAACAGCCGCGAGAATCCCGATACGCCGATCTTTCCGGTTTCCAAACACCGCCGATCAACTGGCACATCAACACTCCTCACAAAGTTGCCTTCTTCGACCAACTGGCTCGGATCACGGGCATGCCCGGTCGCTAGACAGTCCTGAAACGACCTTTGACTCGTTAACCGTCAATCTTTCCAAGCGGAAACAGTCGGTTCGGTCGATGCAAGGATCGCATCTTCTCGAGTGCCCGCCGCACGAAATCGGGGTTCTCGGCAGCGAGATTCCTTCTTTCAGACGGGTCCTTTGAAAGGTCGTACATTTCCACGAGATCTGGATTCCTTTTCAGATCTGGTCGAATGACTTTGAGATCGCCCATGAGAATGCTTTGCATAGCGGAAGCTTCGGGATACTCAAAGTAGGCAAATTCTCGTTTGGCGCTCTTCTTCCCTAGTAACAAGGGCAAATAAGAGATTCCATCCGTTCGAGGCACCTTGGATCCTGCAACCCCTGCCAGCGTTGCGAAGGCGTCGTACGCAACGACGGTTTCTTTGGCTACCGAATTTGATTCGACTTTCCCAGGCCATGAGGCAATGAGGGGGACTCGAACTCCGCCTTCATACAGGCTCATCTTTCCTGCGCGCAGGTTGCCATTCGACTGAAAGAACTCCTGAGCCGCTCCTCCGGCAGTTGTCGCACCGTTATCGCTCGTGAAGATGATAAGGGTGTTCTCTCTCTGCCCGGTAACCTCCAGCGCTTTTACAATCTCACCGACGGTGTGGTCCAAATAGGCGATCATGGCCGCATAAGTTGCTCGGGGTCGAGCGGTAGGCAGGTAACCGCGCTCGCCAAGATAAGGTTTATCATCCCACTCTTTCGGGAAGCGATCCACCCACTCTTTGGGAGCTTGTAACGCAACGTGCGGCAAGGTGGGCGCATAGTAGAGAAAGAAGGGTTTTTTGCCTGCGTTCGATTTTACGAAGTTAACCGACTCTTCCATCAGTCGTTGGGCGGCAAAGGTTGGTCCCGAATACTTCTTGTAGTACTCGTCTTCACTAGTAAGAGCGGCTGCAAGCTTTTGGTGTGCGGCGAAAAGAGGGTTGCCCAGCAGTTCCGGGTCTCGGTTCTTCCACAGATAAACCGGGTAGTGGTTATGGGCTCTTCTCTGACAGAGATATCCATAAAACTCGTCAAAGCCGTGATCGTTGGGCGTCTCCCCCGGAAGCGGACTTCCAAGACCCCACTTACCCACCAATGCCGTTCGGTAGCCCGCCGATTTCAGCACTTCCGCAATCGTGATCTCCTCTGCTTTCAAAGGAGTCTGCCCTTCTGGGTCCGTCGGTCCGAACCCTCCCCTCTCTTTGTTGCCACGAATGGCTGCGTTGCCTTGGTGCTTGCCTGTAAGGAGTGAGTACCGGGTTGGCGCGCACACCGGGCTGGCTGCATACGCCCTTTCAAACTTCATCCCGGTCGACGCTAGGCGATCGAGGTGGGGAGTCGGGATTTTTTTCTGCCCATAGCAGCCGAGTTCTCCGTAGCCGAGGTCATCGGCCATGATGTACACGATATTGGGAGGAGGCGGGCTCCCTTGTCCCAACAGCGCGGCGGCAACATAAATCGAGATCACGTTGGGCATTATTGCGGAATGTGCCACTAGAAGCAAATCGATGCCGTTGAGGGCACTTGATGGGACACCGGCGCGATGAAGAAGCTCATAGAATAGGGTTATGTCTGCTCCCTGGCAACGCGGCCGATTGATCGTCGACTCTTCAAATCGGAAGTTCGTTCATGAGGACGGGACTCCGTTCTTCTACCTTGCCGACACCGCTTGGGAGTTGTTTCACCGCCTGACCCTTGAGGAAGTCGACATCTACCTTGGGGCCCGCCAAGCTCAGGGATTCAACGTAATCCAATGTGTTCTTCTCGCCGAACTCGATGGGATTCGAACGCCTAACCGGTACGGGGAGACTCCTCTGATCGGGGAAGACCCTGATCGGTTGAATCCGGCGTACTGGGCCCATGTTGATGCGATTCTTGATAAGTTGGCAGAGCACGGCATGTACGCCGCCCTGCTACCGACCTGGGGCGACAAAATGCTTAAGGGAACCTGGGGAGATGGTCCGGTGATCTTCAACCCGGAGAAAATGCTCCGATTCGCGCGTACAGTCAGTCGCCGCTTCGCCCAGCGTCCCAACATCATTTGGGTGGTTGGCGGCGATCGCGATCCGACCGGGTACGAAGAGATCTTCCGAGCCGAGGCGAAGGGACTCCGAGAGGGCGATCCTTACCGTCGTCTCATGACGATGCACCCCCAAGGGGAAATGAGCAGTTCTCAGCACTTCCATGACGAGGAGTGGCTTGACTTCAACATGCTCCAAACCGGACACGTCCGGGTTGCTCTCCGACCCGATCAAAAGCTGCAAGCGGACTACGCTCTTTCGCCGGTGAAACCCGTTTTGGATGGTGAGCCTCGTTATGAAAATCATGCCCAGTTTTCTGATCTAACGGGTCTTCACATGGATGATTCGGACTGTAGGCGTGCCGCCTACTCCACCGTGTTCTCGGGGGCTGCGGGAGTGACGTACGGGTGCCACGCGGTTTGGCAAATGGCGTCTTCAAAGCACATCGGCGTCAATCGCCCGCTTGGGTCTTGGGCAGAATCGCTCCAGTTGCCGGGTGCTTGGCAATATGGAAGGCTGAAATCGCTGATGCTGAGTCTTCCGTTCCTTGAATTGGAGCCCTTTTCAGGGGTCTCCGGAGGAGAGGAAACGGACTGGGCTCCGCCTTTTGCTCTGGCAACGGCCGATGGATCAACCCTGGTGATTTACAGCCCTCACGGACGCCCTGTTCAGGTAGAGGCGAGCGGGCTGAAGCACTACCGCCTGTTCAACCCTAGAAACGGCAGCCAGACGAATCTTCGTACATTCGAAGGGATCGTTCCCGGATTAACCGGCTCGTCGCAAGGAAACGACTTCGTCGCCATCCTAAGTCGTTAGCGTCTCTAGGCTTCGCCGTTCTCGTCATCCAAGACGGGAATGGCGAAGTAGCCAATGACCCATTTCTTGGTGTTCTGCTTCGCGGTCTCGCTAGTCGCGTTCTCCATACCGGTGGTCCAGGTTTCCTTAACCGCTTGACGAATGGTCTCAAATTGCTCTTGCGTTAGGTCGAGGGCAGAAACCACGACCGAGGACCCGGGAACGTCTAGATCGAACTTGGGATGTGCAGTCCATGCGTAACCCGCTTGAGTGACCGCTTCGCTCACCGAGGTGATCAGTTGCGCCATTTCGGAAGGTCCAACCTCCGAGCGCTCCTCCTGAGTAAAGAACCCTTTCTCTGGCCCGATCGAGAAGATCCACGCCGTCGGGCCTCGTACGCCTTGCTTGCCGGTGACAACCACAAGATCCGACTGAACGAGAAGGTTCAGGTGCCGATACAAACTGCCCGTTGGGACATCCGGCATCAGCCGAACGAGATCGTCTACCGTTGTGGGTCCGCGATGTAGAAGAGCGAAAAGTCGACTTCGAATAGGATGCAGCAGAACCGCAGGCCGAGAAAGTTTCTCGCCGGACTCGCCAAGCATCTCCTCTTTATCCTTCTTTGACTTCCCTGCCATCGCAATCTTAACTAGACGATCAATTCTTCCATGATTTTCGGAACTAGATCGAATTAGCGCAAGTATTTTCAAAATTGTGAATAAAAAGTTCGGTCAAATCCAGAGAACCGGGCGCCTGAGAAGCGCTCTCTGCGCCCGAATCGCCCTTGCGGCAACGCTCTTGATGGGCGTGTCCTCGCTTTCGTCGGCATTCGTCGAACCGGTTGTTGGTCAGAGTCAAACCCGTGAGATCGGCGGTCTGCGCCGCAAGGCGGTCTTCGGTGCCCAAGTCGGTCCAGTTTCGGCCGATGACGCCAAAGCAGCGGGCATCGAAGCCGGCAAAGGCATCAAAGTAGTGCGCGTTCTCCCGAACCTGACGGCCGCAACCCTCGGATTGAAGGAGGCAGACATCATCGTCTCGCTCAACGGAAAGCCCGTGACGGCTCCGAATGCCGTTCAGCTGACCATGGCAGGCTTGTACGGTGGAGACAACCTCGAGATCGAGGTCATCCGAGATGGAAAGAAATCGAAGCTCTCTGGTGCCGCCGCCGCCCGACCCCTGCAGAAAGCGGACGGATTCAACGTTCACTACGAATCGTTTGTTGCCAACGGCAAAAAGGTCCGCCTCATTGCGACCTCTCCTTCTGGTGCTCAGGCTGAGGGCAAAACGAAGTTCCCCACCTTGTTCCTGATTGGCGGCATTGGCGCCTACAGCGTGGACGCGGATTTTGCCACGATGCCCTATGGAAACATCGTGGAGGCGTTCGCTAAGTCCGGCTATGCCACCGTCCGAATCGATAAGCCAGGGCAAGGCGATAGCGAAGGTCCGGCGTATACGGATCTGCTTTTTGATGACGAGCTTGCCGCCTACAAAGCGGGCGTGAAGAAGGCAAAGACTCTCTCCTTCGTCAATCCGGATCAGATCGTGATCTTCGGCCATAGCATGGGCGGAACCTTTGGCCCGCTGGTCGCGGAAGAGGAACCGATCGCGGGACTCATTGCCTGCGCGACGCTGGCAAAGACCTGGACGGAGTATCAACTCGAAAACACGCGGCGGCAATCGCTCCTTGCCGGAGCTAAGCCGGGTGAGGTCGATGCGGACATCGTTCAACTGGCAGCCATTACCTACTACATGTTCGACCTAGGCTGGTCGGCGAAGGAAATCGTCGAGAAGCGGCCCGAACTTGCCGACGGAGTTCGCGGAATGTCACCCGATTTGAAGACGTTCTCCGGCGTCGGCATTCCGTTCTTCCAGCAATTGGCTAAGAAGAACCTAGGCGCCACCTGGGACAAGCAAACGTGTAAGGTGCTGATGCTATGGGGCGAAAACGACTTCGTGTCTGGTGAAGAGGACCACAAATTCGTTGCCGATCTTCTGAACAAGAAGAATCCAGGGCAAGCAAAGTACGTTCGACTTCCCGAATCCGACCACGGATTCAAGAAGACCACCTCGTTCCTAGACAGCTTCCGACGATGGACGTCACCGGGCGAGAAGAACGAAAACGTCATCCCCATCATGCGAGAGTGGATCGAGTCGATTCTGAAGAAGTAACGCAAGGCTCTTAACCGACACTTAAACGCGAGGCGAGTTAACCTATTGGGGATGCTCGCCTCTTTTGCTGTCTGGACTCTCGTTGGTTTACAGCCCATTGGCTTCGCCCCCCAGATTGAAGAGATCACGGGTCGAAGAACGGATCGTAAAGAACTCGCCGATGGGGTGACTTACGTTCAGATGAACCAGTTGGAGCCCCCTCTAGCCGTATCGGCGCTGATCATCGATCCTAAGAAGGTTCGTGCTGAGAGTCGGTTGGCGGGCGGCACGATTTACGAACCAGGCGCAACAAACGGTCGGGGAACGGTAAGCCAGATGGTTAAAGAGGCTGATGCCTTGGGCGGACTGAATGGCGATTTTTTCCAATGGACGCCTGATCCGGGCGGAGACCCTCAGGGTCTTGCCATCCACGAAAGCAAGCTTCTGAGCATCCCAGACAACAGAAACTTGGCGTTTGCCTGGGGTGCAAAGACTCCTTGGTCCATCGCTTCACCCAAGTTCTCCGTGAAGGTTTCAACCACGGACAAGTCTAAGTCTTGGACGCCCACTGTGATCAACGGTCGAGTACCTGCAGACGGAGTAGGACTGAACTTTGAGGTTGCCGGACAGATTTATGGGCCCACCCCGATCACCGTCGTAAGGGTCGCGATGCCAAGACGAAATGGTGAGATCAGCGGCAAAGTTCGTTGCCGAATACTAGCGATCGAGTCCAACGTCCAGCGAGCGAACATCGGGAAGAACGAAGCGGTCATTGGCCTGGGTGGAAAGGCGATCGAGCAGAGCGAGGGCCTTCAGGTCGGGAAGGAGCTTGAGATTGAATGGGCGCTCACCGGTCTTCCGAAGGGCGTCACGGAGGCGATGGGAGGCTGGCCGGTCCTACTGAAAAGCGGCTCGTACGCCGGACCCAAGGAAGACGAAAGGGCTCCTCGCCACCCACGAACAGCGGTGGGATACAGAGCCGATGGAAAGTGGGTTTTCGCGGTGATCGATGGGCGCCAAACGAAAAGCGTCGGGACCACCTTCACTGAGACAGCCGAGATCATGAAGTGGCTGGGCTGCCGAGAAGCACTGAACCTTGATGGCGGTGGATCGTCTGCGATCAAGTTCTTGGGAATCACCCTTAATCGGCCTTCAGGCGGTGTGGAACGTGCGGTGGCGAACGGCATTCTGTTCTTTCCAAAGAAAGACTAGGTGTGCGCCGGTCTGTGGTTGAAAACGTAAACTTAACGGTCGACCACGGGAACAATCGCGGAAACTTCCCTTCCAAGAGGTCGTAGATCAACTCGCCGAAGCTATGGAATTCCAGCGTGCCGAACCGTTAGAGCTCAAGCTGTTCGGCACCCTAGAACTTCGCCGATCCGGAGAGCCAATTTCTCTGCCACGGCTGAGAAAGGTTGTTTCCGTTCTCGCTTACTTGGCACTGCACGGCCCCACCCCACGAGCGGAACTTGCCGAAGCGATTTGGCCGGATTCGGCGGCCGATGAGGCTCGCCAAAGCCTGCGTACGGTCTTAACCCATATTCGGCGCGAACTGGGAGCGGAGGTTGTTGAAGCGGGTCGAACCGAGGTTTCGCTCGGAGCGGTGACCACCGATTTGGACCTGCTGCGGACCGCAACCGAACGCCAGGACTGGAAAGCCGTTTGTCACCTCTTGGAGGGTGGCCTTGCCCCTGGACTCCTTGAATCGTGGTCGCTGGACGCCGAAGTTGAGTACGAGGATCGATTTGCCGTTGCCGCCCTCCAGTGGGATACAAACGACGCTTCCGAGGAGTCTTTTGAGGCGCTGAGGCGAGGGTCGAAGTGCAGTCAACAAGAAGTTTCGCGCCGACTGGTGACACGTTCGATCGAGCTCGGTTTCCCGGAGATCGCGCTGAAAGCGGTGAGCGACTACGAAGCCTCTACGGGAGTGGTGTGGACAGAAGGGCGAACGATGGTGCAAGACCTGAAACGCCTTCGCTTGCCCACCACGTACGGACGCGCCGCCGAGATCGCCCACCTTCAAGAAACGCTACAAGACAGGTACTGGGTGAGTCTGGTGGGTCCAGGAGGCATCGGGAAGACTCACCTTGCGCTCGAGCTTCTTCGCCGGATGGTGAACGCTCAGTTTCTTTCGATCCGCACGCTTGCCAAGGGCGACGATCTGCCCACTTTACTCAACGCGACTTGGAGCGATATTCCAAGATGCGCCTTGCCCGAAGTACTCATTCTCGATGAAGGGGAGAACGTTCCTGAACTCGGACCGGCGATCGCTTCGCTCGTTCGGTTGAGGCCGGACATTCGCGTGTTGCTCACTTCCCGGATCGCAACGGGTGATTCCGCCGAAACGGTCATTCCGTTGGGTCCACTCTCTCCCGACGATTCCTTCCGGTTCCTCTCTGACCGAACGTCTCTCCCGGAGGCCACCGTACGGGAGATGTGTCGCAAAGTAGGCGGCCACCCGATGGCCCTTCAACTGCTTGCCGGCAAAGCAACTCCTCCCGCAATTTCCAAGGGTTCTCAGGCGCCGTCACCTGTTCACGAGGCGATCGAATGGACCCTTTCGCGGCTATCCCAAGCGGGCCTGCGACGACTTGGCAGGCATGTGCTGCTGGGTGGGTCTATTGAACCGATCAGCGAGCCAGACGCCGACCAAGAGTTGGTTTCGCTAGGGATCGCCGCTCCAGAACTTGGCGAGGAAGGTTCGGTGCTCGTCGTCCATTCTCTGGTTCGCGACCGACTTCGATTGAACGACGATCAAAAGAAGATCATTCTGAGCGAAGCCTGGGATCATCTGGAGAACTTTTCGAGGAACTGGCAGCACGGCTCTCTCGAAGCTCTGGCACCGCATAGCCGCGCCCTTTTTCGCCTTGTCGGGGCACTGGCGAACCACGACTCCGATCGATACGAGCGAATACTCGAGGTCCTGGAACCGCACTGGTCGGTGCTGTTGAATGAGTCTGATCACGAGCAGCTCTTTCTTCAAGCCGAACAACCCAGGCTGGCTTCTACCTGGCGACTTGGGGCGGCAGCAGCGACGCGTCGGTGGGACTACGAGAAGGCCCTCTCCCGGATTTTGGTCGCCCATGAAGTTGAGAACGGCTCCACCAATTCACAGGTGGAACTGGCCAATATCCTCTCTCATTTGGGAAGGCACGAGGAGGCTGAGAACGCCTTTACCGATTCGAAGGCAATCGATGGTCCGAATCTCATCGTCGGCGCTCGTATCGCGTGGATGGATGAACGTGACGACATTGCGCTTGAGAGAGGCACGCGCGCCATTCGGTGGTTCCGAGAGCAAATGAGGCAAGAAGGTCTGGGGAGCGCTTTGCATGAGTGCGGTAGCGTGGCGTTCTACTCGGGCGACCTTGGCCGAGCTTTGCGACTGATGACGGAAAGTGTCTCGGTCAAGCGCCATGCAGGGCAGTGGTCCACCCTTGCCGCTTCTTTGGAAGGAGAGGCGATGGTTCTGGTGGCTCTTGGTCGCCTTCCAGAGGCGAAGCCTTTGCTTCTGGATGCCTTAACACGCATGAGCGGACGATCTTCTCATAGCGAATTCAGTCAGGCCCTGTTCCGTGCGGCCGAATTTGCGTCCGCCGCGAATGATCTAGAGACGGCGCGCTACCTCTTTGACGAGTTTAAATCGCGAAGCGAAGAGCGAGGCATTAAGCATCACCGAAGGAAACAACAGAGGATCGATGAACTGGCAGAGAAACTGCCTGGTCGGTCGTGGCCTTCCTTTGAGACCGACCAGGCACTGATTGAGATGGTTCGGCAGATCCAGGTTTAGAAGTTGCGCCTGACGATGCCTTCCATCGAGAAGTAGCCTTGAGGCGTTCCTTCGGCTGCCATCATGCTCATCTCCCTGATTCTGAGTGACAACCGACCCTCGGAGTTTTCTTCGATCACCACGTAACCATAAGACCCTTCGTAGACGTTAGCCCCTTGGCGATACTCTAGTCGAAGGTCGGTCGGAACGAAGTAGGTTCCGGGCGGGAGCGCCTTATTCGCGATCATCGTAAGTGATCGGCTCCCTTGCGAAACGGAAATACTGGTTGAAGCCGGCAGGATGGTTCTCGCAATTCGCAAGTCTGGGAAGTCCCAGTTGGTAGCCGCAGGAGCGTTGAATCTCGGGTTGTAGAGCCGAATCCGGTTGACGACTTCTTCAACCTTGATCGTCCCAGCAGCCTCCGCAAGTGTTTCTGAGCCTCGCTTCCAAAGCATCTTGAAGGGATAATCGCCGGCAGGAAGTTCCCCATCTAAGATGTACTCGATGACAGAGCTTCTGTTGGAGCCTACGTCGAATGGTGTCGTGGTAGATTGCCAAGTGTTGCCCAAGAACCGGGGCACAACTCCGGTTGGAAGTTCAAACTCGATGGTGGTCGGTCCGGGAGGTCGAACCGTGACCGCTAGTGCGGAACGACTCGCCCCAAGCGAAATCTCGTTTCCGTACAGATGAAGCATTGACGGTCTCGAACTGTCTAAAACAAAGAGGTCGACCCCAGCCGAACTCTTTGGTGTGGAAATGGTCGACGGATGACGACCAAGGGGTACTGATTCTGGGACGGTCACTTCAAGATCAAGAAAGGCGTCGATTCCAAACGCTTCTTGAAGGTCACCGTTTTCGGTGGCCAACGAAGTCGTTCCAATGATCGGATTGGTGGTCGTGAAACTTGTACGAACCCCACGCTCAAAAACAGTTGGGGACATTCCTGGAGTTGGCTCTGGCGTCTCCTCTTTCTTCACATTCGTACACTCGCCCGCACAGCCAAGGATGAAGGCAACGGCTAGGCCTATAGAAACATGACTCGTTCTCCTTTCGAATCGAAACATAGAGAGACGTTACAAAACCGACCGTGAAACGATCGTGAATCGCCTTTCCAAGCTCGATGCGATGATTATTTCACGCGGTCATAGGCGGAGTATCCATCGACCGGAGCGGTGACGGGCGTAAGAATGCGGACAGATTTAGCCGGCACCGAAACACGCATGATGCCCGTAATGGACCGGAACCGCTCCTTGGTCTTCGTGTCTTCCATCTCGCCCCAGCTGAGCAACCTGCCAAGGCGCGAGGGGAAAATCTCGCTCACGGGCTCGTTGGTCGGATTGACAACGACCATCACCGCGTCTCGTAAGTTTTCAGTCGTTCGGAGATAAGCGAGCAAGCGATCCGACCGGAGAGCGTGGAAGTCGCCGTATCGCAGCGCGCCGTGCTTTTTGCGGAGAGCGATGAGCTCCTTCGTGAGCTTCAGCTCGACGTTATCCTTCGTCACCTTGTCCCAGGGCATCGGCGCTCGGTTGGCGGGATCCCCGTTCCCGGGCAATCCCACCTCTGTGCCGTAGTAGACCACGGGGCTTCCAGGAAGCGTGAACTGCATCGTCCGCAAAATCTGCCGATCTTCCAACTTGGGAACCATGGAAGCGAATCTGGGAGTGTCGTGATTATCCAGGTGCAGCCAGGATTTCAGCAGAAACTCGATCCCACCGTCTCGAACCATATCGGCGAGCATCATTCCCACCTGCCCACCGGTTAGGGTGCCCTGCAACATGTCGTTGCCAAGGTTGAGCGGGAAGAAGTTGTAAACGCCATCGACGGCGCCGTTCCACTCAGCGGGGTACCCGGAGATCTCACCGACGACCCAGCTACCCTTTTTGGTCTGGTGGGCGGCTTTACGGACCTCCGCCAGAAACTCTTGGCCGAGTTCGAAGCCCACATCGAGTCGCCAGCCATCAATCCCTTTGTCCAGATAATGCCGAACGACCGAGTCTTTGTTGTTCCAAAGATAACCACGCGCTTCGGGGTTTTCTAGATTCCAACCGGGCAGATTCGCAATGTTGATCCACCCCTTGTAGCCGTTCTTGTGCTTGGGGTCGATGCTGAACCACTTGCGGTGCGGATCTTTGGGATTCTTCAACGCCGCCTTGAACATCGGCGAGTTCTTGCCGAGGTGATTGAAAACCCCATCCAAGACGATCTTCATCTTGCGCTTGTGAACGTCGTTGATGAGTGCCTTTAAGTCGGCTTCCGATCCGTATTCCGCCGCGACCTTTTTGTAGTCGGAGGTGTCGTACTTGTGGTTGGTGAACGCCTCGAAGATCGGCTGCAAGTAAAGAACATCCGCGCCGAGATCGTTGATGTGGCTTAACTTAGATTGGAGACTCTTAAGGTCGCCTCCCCAAAAGTCGAGTTCATGAGACCACATGCCTTCCTTCTGGCTGAACGTGCCTGCGGAAGGGGTTTCCGACCATGTGCGTAATCGCCGGGGAGCCGAATACAGAGCTTTCTTAGCCTCCAAATCGGCAGACGGCGCGAATCGGTCCACCATGACTTGGTAAACCACCGCACCGTTGCGCCAGTCTTTAGCGCGAGCAGAGACAGAGGCAGATTCTTTCTTAGCCATGGTTGGCGTCACCGGAGTCGACGGGACCGGACCTTGCACCGGTGGAGTTGCATAGAGCGAGAGAATTGCAACAGATGTCCACATCGACATATTGCGAGGATACTCGCGATGGAAGCCGTACGGAAAGTGTCTCGGAATCGAGTGACTATGTCACCTGTTGCCAAAACCTGTAAACTGACTCCGTGCCCGCAACGATAAAGGACATCGCGAAGAGGCTCAACATTTCTATCAGCACGGTGAGTTATGCCCTCAACAATGGGCCTCGACCGGTGCCCGAGCACGTCCGCGAACGGGTCTTAGAAGTTGCCAAAGAGTTGGATTACCGGCCCAACCGAATTGCTCGCCTTCTCAACGCTCGACGAGCCTTCAGCATTGGTATTGTTCCGGCGAAGCCTGATAAAGACGCCTTCTTGAGCCCTCACTTCCAGCAGCTCCTGAACGGTGTGATGAACGTGTTGGAGGATACGAAGTACGCCGCGAGCGTCTTTGCCCACCATAGCGCGGTGAACGAAACGGAGTTCATCGACAGTCTCACCGATGGTCGAGTCGACGCCCTCATCTTTTCCGGCGACTTGGCACTTGAGCCCATCCGCGAGGCCGTTACCAAGCGCGGTCTTCCCTCAATCGCCCTCGGTGCAGACATGAGAGGGGAGAGTCCCGTCTTCAACGCCGACAACACCTGTGGCGTACGTCGGGCGATTGAGCACCTCACCGGATTAGGGCATCACCGCATTGCTTACCTCGGTGGTCCAGAGGAAACGGTTGACGGGCGGGACCGCAACCACGCTTTTCATGCGTTGCGCAAGGAGTTTGGGCTCGATGACGATCCGGCGTTGATCGGCGAGGGTCGGTTCGT
>CAYYJX010000035.1:19524-33762 GCA_964471545.1 uncultured Fimbriimonas sp.
GAATCGGACACGGCACCCGAGTCCCGCGTTTTTCCCACCAGCCTCGTGATCCGAGAAAGCTCTGGTCCCACTGGCTAGGGGAAAACGGAGATCGGCGTAGACTGTCTCTATGCCTCGTCCCTTACCGTCCGCACCCAAGCGTCTGTCCCTTTCTACATGGGCGGTGCACGAGTGGCTGGGAAAGTCTTATCCTGACGCGCCAGAGGCACCGTTTGAAGGGACCTTCGTTTCTGAACTGGGGACGCTCGCGGATCTCCCGATCGAACTGTCCAAGCGAGGCATCCTCAACCTGGAGATTTGCCACTTCCACCTGAGGCCCGAGCTATTGCGTCCTCTGATGGAGCACTGTGAACCTTACGGCGTCGTCCTTCGACAACTCTTGATCGATGGCGGCGATATCGCTCATGCGGAACATGGGGAGAGAGATCGGCTTTGGATTGAGCACTGGGTTCGCGCCGCGGGAGCGGCGGGCGTTGAACGGGCTCGGGTGATTGCGGGTAAGTCCACGACGGAAGGAGCCTTCAATCGCGCGCTAGAGGCAATGGTGTCCATCCTTGAAGTAGGAAAAGAGGCAGGAGTCCGCATCGTCTTTGAGAACTGGTTTCCGCTGATGGAAACGCCGGAAGCCGTTCACGCCCTCTACGATTCCCTGAATGCAAAAGTGGGACGAGGAACCGATGCCCCCTCTGAGGTTGGACTGTGCTTCGATTTCGGCAACTGGGCTGGCGAGGATAAGTACGATCGACTGAAGCAGATCGCCCCCCTTGCCGAATCCTCCCATGCAAAGTGCGCTTTCCAAGCGGGTAGCCCCGATGTCGCCGATTTCACCCGGTGCATGGATATCCTTGCGGCGGTGGACTTTGAGGGTCCGTTTACCATCGTCCACGGCGAATCTGGGCGAGTATGGGAATCCATCGAGGAACAAATCGCGCTGATTCGTCCCTATCTGGCGTAGAGGCTCGGCATCCTCGCTACAATCCAGTTGTGGCATTTCTCGACCTCAGTTACTTCTCGCGTGCGCTCAAGAAGTCGCAACGAGCAAAGGTGATCGTTCCGGAATCTCCCGGTCCGTATCACGTCCTGATCCAACTGCATGGACTCAGCGATGACGAGACGGTTTGGAGCAGGCGCACATCCATCGAGAGGTATGTCGATGGGTTGCCGCTCATTGTGGTGATGCCCGACGGCGGTCGAGGGTTCTATGTCGATGGTGTGCAAGGAGCCGCGTACGGCGCCGCCATTGGAGAAGAGCTTCCGGCGTTGATTGAGCAATGGTTTCCAACCAAACCCGGCTGGGCGATCGGCGGCTTGAGCATGGGTGGGTATGGGTGTCTCCGCCTCGCGTTGACTTATCCGGATCGGTTCAAAAGCGCGGCTTCTCACAGCGGAGCGGTTGGATTTGGGCATAGCTTCCCCGACCCTGCGCAGGTCAAAACTCTGGATGAAATCGCACTCCTAGAGGGCGATGACAAGTGGCACGCCGAGTTTGTGCGGGAATTCCTGCCGATCACGGGCGGCAAAACCGCAGGTTCCGAGAACGACCTCTTCCACCTCACCGCATCGGCTCAGAATCGACCTTCGATCTACTTTGACTGCGGCACAGAAGATTTCCTTCTCGGTCAGAACCGAGAACTCAAGGCGCACCTCGAGAAGATACAGTACGACCACACCTACGTGGAGCATCCGGGCGATCACAACTGGGAGTACTGGGACGCGCACTTCCCCGCGGCGTTGGCATTCCACCGAAAGGTCTTGGGCTTCTAGAGCCCAGACTGAGCCAGAAGTCGCGAGGCGTAAAGCAATCCACGTGCCTCGTGATACGGCTCCTTCCAAGGTCTTCCTTTGTGGGTCTCACCTTCCGGTGGGACCCATTCAAAGAAGCCGCCTGCTTTATCGTCGGTCTGTCCTTTTTCGAGCCAATCGACGCACTTTTCGGTCGCCTTCCGAATTTCGGCCCTTAGGTCGGCAGGAGCATCCAAATGGATCGCAGTGGAGAGTGCGAGCAACCACTCGACTTGCGCCCACCAAGACTTCTTGGCATTCAGTATTTTTGCAGCCTGCCCTGCCATCGGCGGCTCGCCCGCGTAGTAGAGACCGCCCTTGTCGCGATCGTTCGACCACTTCAGGTTGAAACGAACGATTTCCAGGTGTCGCGCTTTCGCCCTCTCCACCAGGATCGGGTCTCTTAAAACCTCCGCGGCATCGAGGACCAAGTGCCCGGCTTCTACATCGTGACCAAAGGAGATTCGGCCCTGCGGACCGACGTACGAGTGCGCGGGAGATCGGTCGAGTTGAAGGAGTTGGTGGAGCCAGATACCGTCTGCCGAATGGTTTTCGGCGGCGAAGTCGGTGAGGAAGATTTCCACGAGTTCGCGCAGTTCTTCCCGAGCGTACGCCGAGTCCTCCACCCTTAGCCATTCTGCGAGCGCTTCCAGAATATGAAGGTGGGTGTTCTGAGACTTGAGTCCGTAGGGAGTCCCGATGATGTCGGATTCGCCTTTCAATTCCCCGATCACCGGTCCAACGAGCGCCTCATCGCGTGCATTCAGAACGTCGAAAAAGCCACCGTGCGTTCGATCGGTGTGCGCCTGTTCCAATCGCTTCAATACGGCGCGACCCAGCTTTTTGGCTTCATCCACTCCGTCGCCTCCGGCTCGGATAACAGCCGCGGCAGCGAAGAGAACAAACGATAGGAAGTAGGCGTGGTGTTCGGTGTCCTTCCGGTCTTCAGGTTCACCCGAGTGAACCCGAACCGACCCATTGGGAAGTAGAAACTGCTCTAACAGATGGCGAACGCCGTGGCGCGCGTAGTTGTTGAACTCGCTCTTTCGAGCCGGATCGGCAAGAGCGATGGTGGCAGAGACCCAGGTGAGGCGAGCCTGGTTCACCACGAATTTACGATCGTTCGGCTCAACTTTCCAAGCCTGAGTGATCGACTCGTGGAAGCCTCCCTTCGGATCGATACAGAGCGGAAACCAGCGATCCACCACCTCTCGCTCGAACAGCGTTCGACACCGGAGCGAGAGGCTTGGATTTTCCATGATTAGTAAGAAGCGGACTTAGTTGACCGGAACAATGCGAATCACGGAGTCCGGTTGGTTGAGCGCCACATAGATGGCACCGTCCGGAGCGGTTGCGACCTCGCGGACTCTTCCTAGCCCAACGATGATCTCTTCCCGCTCAACCAGTTCTCCATTCTTGAATCGGAGACGGTCGACGTTGCTTCCGCTGAGGCCGCCGGCAAAGAGGTCGCCCTTCCACTTGGAGAACACGCCGCCCTTTCCGAGATCGAGACCACAAGCGCCGATCGACGGGAGCCATCGGAATTTCGCCACCTCGATCTTTTCACCCGGAGCCGGCCACGGCACCGAAAGCGGGGTGTCGTTGTAGTTGATGGAGTGGGCGTACTTTTGCCAACCGTAGTTGGAGCCCTTCTTGATCAAGTTGCACTCGTCGCCTCCTCGGGGTCCATGCTCGGTATCCCAAAGGTTGCCTTCGAGGTCGATGACGAGACCCTGCGGGTTTCGGTGACCGTAGCTCCAGATAGCTCCGAGCCATTTCTTATCACCCGACATTTGAGCGACGAAGGGGTTATCCGACGGAATCGTGCCGTCCTCCTTCACTCGATAGATCTTGCCATTCGGGAAGTTGAGGTCTTGCGCCTTGTTGCCTTCTCCGCGCTCTCCGATTGAGAAGAAGATGTTGCCCTTGCCGTCAAAGACGATTCTCGTGCCGAAGTGGACACTGCTGCCCGTGTAGTTCTCGGGGGTGAACGGTACTTCAAAAATCGTTTGCTGAGCGGTCCACTTGGGAGCCGAACCGGATAGGTCCAGCTTGCCGCGCACGATCTTGGTGATTCCGCCTCGCTGACCATCCGGCCGAGGCTGGGTGAAGCCCAGGTAGATCCAGCCGTTCTTGGCGTATTGCGGGTGGACGGAAACTTCCATCATGCCGCCCTGGCCAAGCTCGATCGACTGCGGAATGCCCTCAATACGGCGTAGGTTAGATCCGTCCGGTTTCGCGTGCATCACAAAACCGGGTCGGTTTGCGATTAGCATGGACTTGTCGGGGAGCCAGTCGATGCCCCACGGGGTTTGGAGCCCGCTGCCTGCTGGGATCACTGTTTCTACTTTGTAAGAGTGGTACTTAGACGTGTAAACGTTGCCGTTCTTCTTCGGACCCATGCCCATCCGTCGAAGCCCATCTTTTTGGCGCTCGCGAATGTGAACGACGAGACCCCAAATTTCGGCATCGGAAAGGGACTTGCCGTAAGCATCCATTCCGCCGTTGGGGATGCCGTTCTTGATGACGTCAAAGAAAGGCTTGTCCCACTTCTGATCGAACTTGTCTTCGATCAACAGCGAGGGGGTTCCGCCACCGCCACCTTCGGCGTTGGCTCCGTGACACTTTGCGCAGTACTCGTCGTAAAGCTTCGTGATGTTCGTGTTCCGGTTTCCTTGGACCGGAGAAGGCGTCAGCGTTCCGGCAGGATCGGGAGAATTTGCGGGAGCAGTCGGAAGCGAGCACGCAAGCGCCATTAATCCGCCTGCGACCAATGCAATGCCACGGGAGTCCATTACCTTCAACTTTAGCGCATTCAGCCGTTTTCCGGTGCAGCTTTGACCACGCATTCCGATGCTAAATTTTTAGCCTTTGCCCGTTGTTTTGCCGAAAGTGACGCGTGTCTGTGAGTTTGTGGCGTTTCGGGGTGGAAACGCGTTCCCGAACGGTCTAAGGTTATAGATAGGGTTCGGCATTCGAACGTCTGAACCGGCAAAGAAGCAAACGACCATGGAACTGTCACGACGAATTTTTCTTGCAGGTGCTGCCTCCGGTGCGGCCAGCGTTGCCGCTACCTCCTCCGCACTCGGTGCGACCGGATTCTTCCAGGATCGAACAAAGATTCGGATCGGCCTTATTGGTTGCGGTGGTCGAGGAAGCGGAGCCCTTCGCGACTCTTTGAACGCTGAAGAGAGCGCCGTTGTTTGGGCAATGGGCGACTTGTTCCCGGACCGACTGAACGGATCGGTCGCATCGCTGAAGAAGGAACTGCCGAACCGCACCCAACTCGACGGTCGAATCTTTGGCGGCTGGAACGCCTACAAGGCCGTTATTGAATCCGGAGTGGATGTCGTCATCCTTGCCACGCCTCCCGCTTTCCGACCGATCCACTTTGCCGCTGCAATCGAAGCGGGCAAGCACGTTTTCATGGAGAAGCCGGTCGCCGTCGACGGTCCTGGCATTCGCATGGTGATGGAAGCCGCCAAGAAAGCGAAGGAGAAGAACCTTAGCGTTGTTGCGGGAACCCAGCGCCGACACGACGTTGCCTACAACGAGTGCATCAAGCGCATTCGAGATGGCCAAATGGGCGACATCGTCCAGATGAACTGCTACTGGAACCAAGGCGGTCTTTGGCGCAACGATCGACAACCGGATTGGAGCGACATGGAGTGGCAACTCCGCAACTGGCTTTACTTCGCTTGGCTTTCGGGCGACCACATCGTCGAGCAGCACGTACACAACATCGACGTTTGCAACTGGGCGAAGGGCGAGCACCCCGTGAAGGCCATCTCCATGGGTGGTCGACAGTCTCGAACGGATAAGGCTTACGGCCACATCTTCGACCACTTTGCCACCGAATACCACTATGCAGACGGAACCAAGATGATCTCCTGGTGCCGCCAGATCGACAACTGCGTGAACAACGTCTCCGAGCAAATCCTTGGCACCAAGGGCAAATCGGACGCGAACAACCGAATCACGGGTGAAAAGGAATGGAAGTGGGAAGGCCAGCGCCGAAACCCATACGTTCTGGAGCACGTTCGGCTTTACAAGAGCATCAAGAATTCGGAAGGATTCAACGAGGGCGTTCAAGTTGCAGAGAGCACGCTTACGGCGATCATGGGTCGCATGAGCGCCTACTCCGGACAAGAAGTCAGCTGGGATGCCGCGCTCAACTCCAAGGTTGCCCTCGGACCCGCTCAGTTGGCGTTCGGCGAGGTTCCGGTGGCTCCCGTTGCCATTCCGGGCTCCACAAAGGACGTCTTCTAAGGAGGCTTCGCTCTCGTGAGCCTCTCTCGACGCAAATTCATCGGCTCGTCCCTGGCTTCAGGGGCGGCCGTCTCTCTTTCAGCGGCGGGAGTTCGCCTTCCGTCCGCTCCTTCAACTTCCCCCACGAACGCCATGTTAGACAAGATGATTGAAGAGGTTGGCACTGCCAATCAGGGCAAGCGATTCCAGCTCAAGTACGGCCCTCACTTTGGGATGTTTCGCAACCATGCGGGAGATGATCCGGTCGATCAGCTCAAGTTCGCTGCCGACGAGGGCTTCCACGCCTGGGAAGACAACGGCATGCCGGGCCGATCGGTTGCCGATCAAGAACGCATTGGTAAGGCGATGGCCGATCTGGGCATCACCATGGGTGTCTTCGTGGTGAACATGGGCACGGCATGGGGCGCAACCCTCGCAACGGGCAAACAGGACTCCTTAGAGAAGTTTCTAGGCGAGTGCAAGGCGGCGGTGGACGTCGCGAAACGCGTGAACGCCAAGTGGATGACGGTTGTCCCCGGTACGGTCGAGAATCGACTGGACGGAGGCTATCAAACCGCAAACGTCGTGGAAGCCCTTCGCCGAGCTTCGGACATCTTCGCTCCGCACGGCCTAGTCATGGTGCTGGAGCCGCTCAACTTCCGAGACCACCCGGGCATGTATCTCACCAAGATCGCCCAGGGGTTTGAAGTCTGCCGCGCGGTCAATAGCCCCTCCTGCAAGATCTTGTTCGACATGTATCACCAGCAAATCCAAGAGGGCAACATCATTCCCAACATCGATGCGGCTTACTCTGAAGTGGCTTACTTCCAGATTGGTGACAACCCTGGTCGAAATGAACCGACGACAGGTGAGATCAATTACCAGAACATCTTCCGGCACATTGCTAGAAAGAAGTTCACGGGCGTGCTCGGCATGGAGCACGGAAACGGCTTCGCCGGCAAAGACGGCGAGCGCAAGTTGATCAACTCTTACCGCTACTGCGACACGTTCTCAGTGTAAGCGTCGATCTGAACCAACAGGTTGCCTAAAATCGAGGCGTCCGCCGGACCCACGATCACTTGGCAACCTGTCTCTTCCTCGGTGAGGCGGTTGAGCAGGTCGATTCGAGAACCCCCGCCCATGATCACCAACCTGCGGATGGGCCGTCCCGTAAGTCGCGTGATCGTTTCGAGATTCTCGGCGTACTTCTGAGCCAAGCTTTCCAACAGCGAGCGGACGAGGATGCCGCGCTGCTCTTCTTCACTCTTGTTCGCCAAGTAGGATCCGAGACCGCTCACTTGCAGGATTCGATCCGGCATATCCGTCCCTTGCGCCAGGAATCGAGGGTCGTCGACGTCAAATCGCTTGGGGGCATCGCCCGCCGCCTCGGCAGCCGCGTAAAGCTCGTCAAACGAGACGTCCCAGGCGCGACGGCACTCCTGAAGAATCCAAAGGCCTGCCACGTTCTTGAGGAACCGAGTCGTCCCCTTGTAGCCGGCCTCATTGGTGAAGTTCGCGATCAGGCACTCATCGGTAACGACGGGCTTCGGAAGTTCGACCCCGATCAGCGACCACGTGCCGCTACTCAAGAAGGCCCAGTCGTCCGGCTCCGTTTTTCGGTCGATCGGCGCGGCAACGACGGCAGACGCTGTGTCATGGGTCGCAACCGCGACAACCTTTAGCGTGGCTGGGAGGTCGCACAACTCGGCGATTTCGGGACGAATCGTTCCAAGGGTCGTTCCAGGATTCACGATGGATGGCAGGATGCTGGGGGTGATTCCCGCCGCCGCACAAAGAATCGCGTCCCATTGACCGTTTTGAATCGAGACCATTTGAGTGGTGCTGGCGTTGGTCCGCTCCGTCACCTTAGAACCGCAAAGCCAATAGTGGAACAGGTCCGGCACCATCAACATTCGGGTCCGATTCGCTTCTACCTGCGGAATCACTCTCTCCAACTTGCGTGCAAGCATCTGCACCAGCGTGTTGAATTGGAGGAACTGAATTCCGGTCCGTTCGTAGATGGTCTTCGCTCCGAGACCACTGAGAAGCTTGGAAAGAACATCGTTCGTTCCGGAGTCTCGATAGTGGCGAACAGGCTCGGTGAGGTTGCCCTCATCGTCCAGAAAGCCGAAGTCCACCGCCCAAGAATCGACGCCGATGGAGACTAGCTCCCAGTGGTGTTCCTTTGCGAGAGCAGCGACCCGGGTAAGACCGTCCAGAGCATGTCCCCAGAGTCCAACCATATTCCAAGTTAGAACGGGTCTCGTTTTGGTGGGTACCCAAACCGGGTTGTTTTCGAATCGATGAACAATGAGGGGCTCGGCGTTTGGTGCATCCAAGAATCCAACGCCGACTCTTCCTCCGCTTGCGCCGAGATCGATCGCGATGAATGCTTTTCTGGTGCTACCGGACATAGGCGATTGGAACTCCACCATCCACGGTGATTACCCCTCCGGTTGTTTTACTTGAAGAAGGAGTCGCGAAGAAGCAGATCGCTTCGGCGATGTCTTCTGGGAACACGTTTTGTCGGAGGGTGGTTCTTTTGCGATAAAAATCGTCGAGTTCCTCGATGGCGATCCCATAGGTGGCCGCCCGTTCTTCTTTCCAAGAACTGGACCAGATGGACCTCCCGGAGAGAACAGCGTCGGGCAGAACGCTGTTGACGCGAATTCCATGGGCGCCCCCTTCCTCTGCCAAGCATCGGGCAAGGTGAAGTTCTGCCGCTTTCGCGGAACTGTAGGCGGCGGCATTCTTACCCGCGGCAACTGAATTCTTGGAGCAGACAAAGATGAGATTTCCGCCTACTTGTTGCCGTTTCCAAATACGGAAAGCCTCTCGGGAAACCAGGAAGTAGCCGGTCGAGAGGATGGAGTGATTTCGGTTCCATTCTTCCAGCGTCGTCTCTTCGATCGGAGCGCTCCCTGCGATCCCAGCGTTCGAAACCACAAGATCAACTCCCCCGAATGCGAGGGTGGCTTTTTTAAAGGCGTCTTCGACCGCCGCCTCATCGGTCACGTTGCAGGAGGCGAAGATCACCCGACTCTTGCCGAACTTTGTCCGCAGTTCCTCTACCGTCGCCTCTCCGACGTCGGCCCGAATATCGGCGACGACAATGTGCGCTCCTTCTTCGGCCAGACGGAATGCTGTGGCTTTACCGATTCCAGAAGCCGCTCCGGTGATGAGAGCCACTTTGCCAGAGAGAGCTTTGGGCTTCGGCTTCAAACTGAGTTTGTAGAGTTCGAGCGGCCAGTATTCAATGCCGAAAGCTTCCGCAGGACTGAGCGGCTGGAAGTCGCCCGTCGCAGGAACGTTTCGCATCACCTCGTACGCTCGAAGGAACAGTTCCGCCGAGACTTCTGCTCCGTTGGCATCGGGACCGGTGGTGATCATTCCCAAACCTGGGATCAGGATGATTCTTGGCTGCGGCGAGTTCATCTTGTCGCCTGGAGCCGCGTGGGCCTTGAAGTAAGCCTCGTACTCCGCCTTGTAACTTGCCATGCCACTTTCCAGAGCGGCGAGGAGCGCCTCTACCCCCGAAGCCGGGTTCCAGTTGACCCACAGGGGAAGACGCTTGGTATGAACCAGGTGGTCCGGGCAGGATGCGCCGTACTGCGAACTCGATGCCGCCGTTTGGCGGAGAGTAAATTCTAAGATCTCCGGGGAGTCATCGACCCTCAAGATCAGGGAAGCTCGATCCTTTTCCAGGTCGGTGTCTTTTCGCACACCAATGGCAAGGCCTCTCAACACAGGGAGCACGGAGGCAAGCACCTCTTGTCGAGCATTTTCGGAAAGAGGCTCAAAAATGCGGGGTCCAAACGGCTCCACCGGACGATGTTTATCCAGCCACGCCTCGGCTTCTCCAACGATCTTCATCGTGGAGGCGTAGCATTCCGCCTGAGTCTCTCCCCAGGTGACCAGACCATGTTTGCCCATCACCACGCACTCCAGATTCGGGTTATTCCGAACTGCGGCGCCGATCTGTTTGGAAAGGTCGAAACCTGGGCGAATGTAATCCACCCAAGCGGCGCGATCTCCCCAAATCTCACGCATGATCTCCTGCCCTCTACTGGCGCAGGCGATCGAGATAACGGCATCGGGGTGGGTGTGATCGACGTGAGTGGCGGGAACGAAGGCGTGCAGAAGCGTCTCGATGGATTGTCTTGGACGTCCGGGTTCGAAAGTGCATCGTTCCAGGTAAGCCACCATTTCCTCGTCCGACATCGTCTCTCTTTCGAAGAGGGGGTCCACTTCGTCCATCCGCAATCCGGCAAAGCCCTTCTCCGTAATGTCGGCGATATCAGAGCCCGAACCCTTCACCCAAAGAACCCGCACTTCCCTGCCCACGTGGTCTTTCTCAATGCTTTTTGTGGAGGTGTTCCCGCCGAAGATGTTCACCACCGCCCGGTCTGCACCTAGGCACCGAGATCGGTAAGCGAGTCCAGCGAGACCTTCGTTCACGGTCTCGAATCCGGGCAGTTTCTTCCAGAAAGATTGGGGCATGGGTTTTCTCTTGAGATGGGCAGGGAAATCTATTCGGTGGGGTAGCCGGAACCGCTGTCTGCAGATCCGCGCTCAGAGGCGACTTTCTCGTTGTAACCACTGGCGCGGTGAGCCGCGATGGGATCGACGGGAACTCCGATCTCTTCGCGAAGCTCCGAGAGGAGAGGGCGAACATCGGTTTGGAAGGCTCCATACAATTCGCGATGGGCGCCGAGTACGTCTCCGGCAATTTGCTTCTCGCGCAGGGCTTTGTGATCGACGAGCAGCGCCTTCGCCAACGCCTCTTGGCAGTTCAAAACGCTTTGGACCATTGCCTCCACCTTCGGTTCGATATTGTGGCTTTGGTCGATCATGTAGGCGATCTTGCTCGCGGCGTCCCGAGCGATGGCGTCGCTGGAGTTCAGCGCTGAGACGATCTCGACATAAATCAGGAACAGTTCATAGGGATTGGTGGTCCCAACAATTAAGTCGTCATCTGCGTATCGGCGGGCGTTGAAATGGAATCCGCCCAAGCGGCCTTCGTCCAATAGGAACGCTACGATGGCCTCGATATTCGTTCCCGGGGCGTGGTGGC
The DNA here is from genome assembly GCA_964471545.1 of uncultured Fimbriimonas sp. Lineage (GTDB taxonomy): Bacteria > Armatimonadota > Fimbriimonadia > Fimbriimonadales > Fimbriimonadaceae > Fimbriimonas. Next base: position 30,629 of record CAYYJX010000035.1, read on the forward strand.
CGAGGTCGACCAACACCTGCGCATTTGGGCCGAGCGCCAAACAGTGAGTAAGGGCGGCGCCCCAATCAAAGAGGTCGGTGAAGTAGAACGCGGGTTCAAAGAACTTGTACTCGACGAGCATTCTGGAGCCTGTCGGCAACGAACCGTAGACCTCTGCCAAGGCTTCTCGGACTCGGTGCTTTCGGCCACGGATGGAGTCTTGCCCGGCATAGTTGGTTCCGTCCGCAAGCCACACCGAAAGCTCTCCCGAGCCGGTGATCCCCATGATCGTGCAGCACTCTTTCATGTGCGCGATCGCCTTTGCTCGAACCGCTGCATCGGGGTGGGCAAGCGACCCGAATTTGTAGACATCGTTTTGGAACGTGTTGGAGTTGATGGCCCCGAGTCGAACACCCCGGTCGGTCGCAAACTTTGCGAGCCCTGCCCAGTCCAATTCGGAGACGGGTGCTCCTCGATCCGAACCGTCGGCTTTGGTTGGCTTGTCCCACGGAATGTGAAGCGCGACCGAAGGGGCGATTCCCGTTAGCCGATGAACTTCGGCGGCATCTTCGATTTTCTCCCAAACGGTCCGTGCGGCTCCAGGCCAAGGGAACGTCTTGAATCGGGTTCCAGAGTTGCCGTAGCCCCAACTGGGAGTCTCGATCGCCTGCGACTTCAGGGCGGTTACCTGTTCAGGGGTGAGGTCCGAGAGCGAAAGGTGCTTCATGAATGGATTCCGGGACGGCATCAAGAAAGATGGAGATCGACTTCGAATTCGGCGAGTTGCGCCAAGACTTTGTCGCTGGGATGGGCATCAGTCACAACACCATCCAATTCTGAGAGCGGGGCGATCTGGAGAAGCGAGTGCGCTCCAAACTTGCCTGAGTCCACCAGTAGGTAGCGACGGCTGGCGGCTCGAAGTAAAGCTCGCTTGGTTTCCACTTCGGGCGGGTAAGCGTCCATGGGTCCGAGATCGTCGTCGAACGATTTACAGGAGAAGAACGCCACGTCCACCCGCATCTTGGAAAGGGCGTCGCTGAACGCGTTGCCCGTGATCGACCGCGCTTTTTCGTGGAAGGTTCCGCCAGGGACGACGAATGGAACACCGATCTGGGCGAGCACATTCATCGTATCCAGCCCGGAGGCGATCACCGTGACCTCTGGGACTTGGTTGAGTCTGCGAGCGAGCGCAAGGGCGGTGGTGCTTGCATCGAGAGCGACGGTATCACGAGGGCGTACCAGTTCTATGGCCTTCGCGGCGATCGCTTCTTTGAGCTCGATCGCCTGGTGCGAGCGTTGGGAGTAGGCAAGTTCTTCGCCGACCTGGCCGGCAAGCGTTGCTCCACCGTGGGTGCGAACCAAAAGCCCTTTTTGACTGAGAGCCTCTAAGTCTCTCCGAACGGTCATTTCATGAACGCCTAGTTCGCGAGCGAGGGCACGCACTTTCAGCACGCGCGTCCGTACCGCCACCTCCATGATCCGACGCTGCCGAACTTCGGGCAGGGCGGATTCCGACTCGCTCATGGGTTAAGCATAACATTTTCTGCACGTTTTCGCACAGAAATCGAACATGGAATCGAACATTGAGCCCTAGGCTTGGACCTTGGCGATGACGTACGGCCCCTTAGGAATGGCCGCCACGGTGATGGGGCGATCGTACAGCGTTCGAATATGCTCAAGCGCCGCCTCGACCGTTGGGAACGGCTCGGCGAAGATTCGCTTGCACTCTTCGGGCGTGATACCGTTCGAGATCATGGCGATGTTCGCCGAACGCGCCGCCTTGGCAAGTTCTTCAATCTGCCACTGGTCGGCAACAGGCGCCCAATCACCCGACTCCATGCGCTCGACCAGATTGTCGATACGGTCGAGTCCGAACAGGGCCTCTCGGAAGTGGGCATTCCCGATTCCTTCGTCGCAAGCAGAGGCGATGACGATCCACCCACCCTCTTTCACGATGGGCAGAGCGCCCACCATTCCTTTCACGGTTTGGTAGTACGTGAGATCAAGGGGGAATCCACCGCAGGTGGTCACAACCACATCAACGGGCTCTGAAACTGTATCTTGCGTGGTTTGACGAACAGCCTCGACGCCCTTCAACCATGCGTTCTCGAAGTGCCCCGCGAATACGGCCCAAGGGCGCTTCTGCTCGTTAAGGGCAACGTCGACGATGAAATCGGGCGGGCACACTTTGCAGATTGCCAAGGCCTCCTCGTGCACCGGATTCCCTTCCACCGAGCCGTTCGTGGCGAGAGGGTGCTCTAAGAACTTGGGGCTATGCCAAGCCATGATCGAGTCCAGTCCGGCCACGCCTGGCATCACCATTTTTCGGCCACCGGCAAACCCTGCCATGAAGTGGGGCTCGATCATCCCCAAAGTGATTTTCAGTTCGGCCTCAACATAAATGCGATTGAGGTGAATCGGGACGCCGTTCGCACTTGTGCCGAAGTCCACCAGCAACTCGCGGTCGGTGCAGAAGTGGTTTACGCACCGAATGTTGCGGGCAATCTCCGGCCCGACCAGTTTCTTGAGTTCATCGCCTTCATTGGGTCGGTGCGTTCCGGTGGCGATGAGAATGGTGATACCCGCGCGCGGTATGCCCGCTCCCTCCAGTGTTCCAATCACCGCGGGTAGCACCTCGGAGTTTGGAACCGGACGGGTGATGTCGCAGATCACCAGGCAAGCGGTCTTTTTGCCCTGCGCCAATTGCGCCAAAGGAATCTGATCGATGGGAGCGCTAATCGCTTTCGCGACGGAATCTCCAAGGTCGGCGAGCGGCGGCAACGACTGAATGCGGAGAACCTTTTGAAGTTCACCGTCGGGGATCGAGCATTCCAGCCCGGTAGTCCCGTATTCGAGTCTTACTACCATTTGCCAGGGATGATTTTAACGGAGATTTGCCATGACTCTGGGACTGAAAAAGCAAATCACTGACAGTAATCAGCCATTGTCAGTAAATTTTTGAACGTGGTCAATTTTTATTCGTCTTCCATCGCTTTAGTTTCGCTAAAGGCTCAGCAAAGGGCCTACTCTTGACGGATCGCCGTCGGGAGACTTTCGGGCGCAACTGAGATCGCTGAAAGGTTTTTGCCGGCCACAAACTCGTACAATAAACGGCGATGTCTCCCCGACTCCAATTTGCTGTCGAAGCGGCCTAT
>CAYYJX010000036.1:0-19851 GCA_964471545.1 uncultured Fimbriimonas sp.
TCCACCGACGAGGCTCGAAGCACCAAGCCGGCCGGACCAAAGATCTCCTCAAGGAAGTCAGAATGAATTGCGTCTGCTTTCGCATTAAGCGCGGCTTCAAGCGATTCGATGGCATCGGCTAGAGAGGCTTGGAACAGAGCAGGGCGGACCAGCCCATCGCTCGATCCCTCCGGAGCGAACCGCGGCTGAATCGCAAGGTTGTGACGCAGCTTTGAAACGCCCTCTTCGTAGCGCATGGCCATTTCGGAGGTTAGCATCGGGCAGGCCTCAATGCTCATCAGAGACTGTTCGATGTGCTCGACCAACTGATCGCCGACGGCGTCGTCGGGAACAACCAAAACGCCGGGGTTGGTGCAGAACTGGCCCACGCCCATGGTGAGAGATTGCACGTACCCGCTTGCCAAAGCTTCCTCACGCTCTTGCAACGCTCCTGGAAGAACGAAGACCGGGTTCACGCTTCCCATCTCTGCGAATACAGGAATCGGATTGGGGCGACGGGATGCGAGGTCGAATAGGGCGCGACCGGCACCCTTGGAGCCGGTGAACCCGACCGCCTTGATGAACCGATGCTGGACCAACTCAGCGGCTACTTCGGCCCCTCCGAACACGATGCTAAACAGCCCGGCAGGTAGACCCAAAGCCTTGATCGCTTCGTCAATGGCACGGGCGACCAACTCGCTCGTCCCGGGATGGGCCGGGTGCGCTTTCACCACTACCGGACATCCCGCGGCCAGGGCGGACGCTGTATCTCCTCCTGCCACCGAGAACGCAAGAGGGAAGTTGGAGGCTCCGAAAACGGCTACTGGACCGATCGGATAAAGGCGTCGTCGGAGTTCTGGGCGGGGAAGGGGCTGACGGTCGGGATCGGCTCCGATGTGCGTTTCTTGGGCAACTTCGCCGTTTCGGATTGCAGAGGCGAACATCCGCAATTGGGCGCAGGTTCGGCCGCGCTCTCCAGTGAGCCGTGCTAGCGGCAAGGCGGTTTCAGCGTGTGCGCGCTGCAGAAGAGGATCGCCGATGGCCTCGATGTTTTCTGCAATCTTCTCCAGAAGGTTGGCTCGCTCTTCCCAGCCGAACACGTCGGAGTGAAAGACCTCCCATGCGAGCGAGCAAGCTTTCTCGATTTCTGCCGACGTGGCAACCGTAAACACCGGTTCGATCGCTTCGTGCTCGATCGGGTTGAAAGCCATATGCCCGCCCGGTCCGAGACTGGATTCGCGTCCGCCGATGCGGTTCTTTCCGGAGATCGTTGCCCATTCCATACGGCATTCATGTTATCCGTTGCGCGCCTTGCATTTCCGGATATGATGAAAGCGTGGTTACGTCGCTGTTGGTACTTTTATCCGGTCAAGTCGTTGGGAGTGACTTCAAGATTCCAGCATTTACGGGGTACGTGGTCGCAGGCGATCAGTCAGCGGTTCAGGAAGGCAAGGAAGTGAAGTTCGCTCCCGGCACCTCGGTCCGGTATGGGGGTTTTGCCAAGTCTGGAGACAGCTTCCGAGTGCAGCTCTTCGGCAGAAACTTTTCTGGGCTTCCGTTTGTCACCGTCAAGCAGCCTTCCAGCGGATATGGCAAGGTCCTTCAGACCAGGCTGGATGGGACGACGATCGTCTCGGATGGCGTCACTCTTCCGGCAGGAGGTTGGTTCACCATCGAGATCTCGAACCTGCAGGAAGGTGTTCTGGAACAGTTGAATCTTTTGGGGGCCAACAAAGATAACCTCTTCTTCAACCTAAAGCCACGGCGGAACGCGGCCTCGGTTCACATTGGCTATCCCAACCCTGGGGAGTCCGATCGGAAAGACGGCGGAGTGGAGTGGTTTTACAACGAGGTCCAAGCCTTGAACGATCCGCAGCACTCGTTCTACATGGCATGCGGTTTTTCGCGAGGCTACTTTGGGATGCAGGTGAACTCCGGCACCGAGCGTCGCGTCATCTTCTCTGTTTGGGACAGCGGCACCGAGGCGGATGATCGGAACAAAGTGGCGGATGAGAACCGTGTGAAGCTTCTTGCCAAAGGGGAAGGCGTGTATGCAGGCGACTTTGGCAACGAGGGCACGGGCGGGCACAGCCACCTCAAAATTCAGTGGCAAACAGGAGTGCGGCAACGATTCCTTCTCCGAGCTCAGAAGGCGGACACCGCGACCATCTACACGGGTTACTACTTCCGACCCGACCAAAACAAGTGGATGCTGATCGCTTCTTTCCGAGCGCCTAAAGACGGCGGATTGCTACGCGGACTTCACAGCTTTAACGAGAACTTCTGGGGCACGAACGGACACTTGAAGCGCGCCGCCGAGTTTGGGCCTGTCTGGGTCAAGTCGGGTTCCGGAAACTGGAAGCAACTCACGAATGGAGTCTTCACCCATGACGCTACGGGCGGTAAAGATCGAATCGATTACGATCTGAAGTCGATTGGAACCCGGTGGTTGTTGCAGAACGGGGGATTCGAGGGGACGAGTCCGGCTCTCCGATCCACCGTCTCCGTGCAGGCTGAGAAACAGGCGCCAAGCATCGACTTTTCCGCGTTGCCCGTCCCCTAAATGGCTCAGAACCGGTAAAACCGGATCGTGACCACCGTTTCGATTCCTCATACCGACCTTGTCTCTTCGCGCCTTGCGTACGGGTGCATGAGGATTTCGGGAGTGTGGAACCCCGCCGACCTTACCCAGAATCACGTCGAGGCGGGCAAGCAAGCCCTGCTCAGCGCGTGGGAGGCGGGTTACACACTCTTTGACCATGCGGACATTTACGGTCAGGGGACGTGCGAGTCAATTCACGGTGAGCTGTTTAAAGACGTCCCATCCATGCGCAAGGAGATTGTGATTGCCACCAAGTGCGGCATCCGATTTGGCGGCGATCCTAATCCTGATTCGCCCGGGCGATACGACTTCAGGAAGGAATACATCCTTGAGTGCTGCGACCGCTCGCTGAAGAGACTTGGGGTGGAGACCATCGATATCTACCAACTTCACCGACCGGATTTGTTGATGGATCCGCACGAGGTGGCCGAGGCATTCGACATCCTGCACAGTTCCGGACGAGTCCGCTACTTCGGCGTATCTAACTTTCTCCCGTCCACGCTCTCGATGCTTCAGAGCGTCCTTGCCGATCACTTCCTCGTCGTGAATCAGGTCGAGATCAGCCTCGGGCACATCGACTGCCTCTACGATGGCACCCTTGACCAGTGCATTGAAGAGAACATTCTGCCCCTGGCGTGGAGTCCGCTGGGCGGCGGCTTCCTTGGGGAGGGCGCAGAGGTTCAGTTGGATCGGGCGAACGCGGAACGGCTTCTTGCCATCCAGAAGGTTGTTGATGAAGTTGCGAAGAAACACGGGGTCTCACGAACCGTCGTAGCTCTTGCATGGTTGCTCAAGCACCCGTCCAAGATCGTTCCGATTGTCGGAAGCACGAAGCCGCACAATATCGAGGACGCGGTGAAGGCCGATTCACTCGATCTGAATCGAGAAGATTGGTACCGATTGCTGATTGCGGCGCAAGGCCACCCTATGCCATAACGAAGGGCGCGTCCCTCTTGAGGGCTTTCTGCAACGGTGTAGCAACAAATGACTGAGACGAAGAAGTCGGAAGGACGGAGCAAAACCCATTTTGAGGGTCAGGTCGAGTTGGTCTTGCTCAACTTAGATCAGCTGAAGGTGCTCTCTTCCGCTGCCGCCGGCGAGGTTTTCAACTGCCTTGCCGAAGACCAGGCTTACGCAATTCGGGAGATTAGCAAAGAGGTCGGCAAGTCGAGCGCCAGCGTCGGAGCCCACATCAACAACTTGGTGGACGCCGGGCTGGTGATCCAGGTTGGTACCCGAAAGAGGCGATCCCGGACCGAAGCGCTCTATACGAAGAAGGGTCTCATCACTCGCTTGCCGATTGGAGAGCAGAGCGACGAGACGATCGAAGAGTACTACGTTCGATTCCGCAGCGTGCTGAGCCTCATCGATCGAGAGCAACGCGCCTTCTGGAAGGCCGTGCAGGTCGACCCCGTGCTCAAAGACTTCGGCCGATTCTCCCAGTCCAACGTATGGCTTACCCCGGAGAAGGCAAGGGTGCTTAAACAGGCGATTGCCGATTTGCACGCGTTGGCCCATGAGCTAAACGAAAAGGACCCGGAGAAACGAGCCGATTCCTCGACCGTCCGGGTCCATCTTTCTTCTGCCTTCTTCCCGACCCTCGTCGAGAGTCGGGCGAGGCTAGAAAAGCCGAAGAAGTAGCCTTAGGCTTCCCTCTCGGCGACTTCGACGCGTTCCCCACCCCGCCGCGAGCTTTCATAGATCGCGAGGATCACTTTGAGCGGCTCAAGGGCATCCCGAGTGGTGATGAACGGGTTGCGGTCTTCATGAATGGCAGAAATGAAGTCCTGAATTTGCATGTTGTGCTGTTCGCCCCAGATCGCCGACGGATCGGCCGCACCCGTGCCTTCCTGACCGCCATCCAGCACATGGACGCTTGGGGTGGGTTGGGTGAGAACGCCTCGACCGTAAGGACCCAGGTCGGCTGCCTCCGGGTCGACTTCCCATAGCTTGACCTTGTCGCCTTCGATGATGATGCTCCCATGCTTGCCGTGGACGTCGAATCGTTCGGAGAGTCCCGGAAATGCGCTGGTGGAGCCTTGAATGACTCCGATCGCGCCACTGTTGTATTCGATCAGCGAGCAAGCCACGTCTTCGACTTCAATGTTGTGGGCCATCGTTCGAGTAATGGCTCGAACGGCCTTGACGCCTCCCATCACCCATTGGATCATGTCGACGTAGTGAACGCCTTGGTTCATCAAGCATCCACCACCGTCTAGAGCCCAAGTGCCGCGCCAATCCCCAGAGTCGTAGTAGGCCTGCGTTCGGTACCACTTGATGTAGGCATCGCCCTGAACCATCGTGCCGAGCGCTCCGGATTGGACCATCTCGCGAGCTTTCTGGATCGCCGAAGCGAATCGGTGCTGGCTGATACAGGCATGCTTTACTCCGGCGCTCTCGCAGGCATCCACCAAGGATTTAGCGGCCTTATAGGTGATGTCGACCGGCTTTTCGACCAACACGTGTTTGCCGGCTTGGGCAGCGAGCACGCCCAGCTTTGAGTGAAGCCCGCTGGGGACGCAGATGTTCACCGCATCCACGTGCGGCAGCATTTCTTCAAACGAGGTGAAGTAAGGAACGCCCTGCTCTTTGCCTTTGGCTTCGGCCTTTTCAGGAACTTCATCGCAAATGGCGGCTAAAACCGCACCATTCGCCTGCTTAACACCGGTGACGTGGTTGTTGAAAATGGCTCCACAGCCTACGACACCGACTCGGATATCTTGTTGACTCATTGACACTCTCCATCGAGGTGAATGGTCCGGGTTCCAAGGATCGCCGTTGATCGCTCGCCAACAGGGACGCGTGACACCTAACAGCCGAATTCTATCGGCTTTGAAAGGGTATCGGAACCCGTTGGCCGCAAACCACGGACAAAAGCGTCTCGAAATCCAAATTTATCGCGCAAGACCCTTCAGGTGGGTGTCGAATCGAACCAGCCCTTTGAGATCCTTCCAAGTGAGCAAGAACGTAAAGGGTCCCGAGGCATAGCTCCCGAGTTCGTAAGGGTCGAACTCCCAAGTCATGCCCTTTTTGCCCACCCAAAACCGCTCGGCCTGAGTGGAATTGACCCCTCTCACCATGCCTTCCTCCACCCAATCCGTCCCCTTGGTTTTGCGGATCCGGTTGAAGAGTCTGGCAAGCACCTTGTCACGGTTCACCTTGGTGCCTGTGAAATCCATGAGGTTGAGGAGAGCAGGTTTGCCCTTCGAGAATCCAAAGTTGTACGTGCGCGTGATCCCGATCCCGTGAGCTCCGCCCATGTAGGAGTAGCAAGCCGTGGTAAACGAAACAAGAGCCGGGGTTTCCGCCTGGACCTTTGTGGTTGCTTCGTACGAATACATGTTCTCAAAGCTCTGCTTTTCCAACTCCACCCAGTCGTCCTGCGCAATTCTCAGGAACCGGTCGTACTGAGCCTTCTCCTTACGCGTGGTGTAAGTGTTGGCAAAGGTCCCTAGAGTGGTGGGCTTCGCCTGGTCGATCAACCCTTTCATCTCCCACTGCTTGGGCTTGGTATTCGTCCAGACAACGGGCTGAGGGGTGTTTGCCGGTCTTGCTTGAGGCACAAGAAGTGGAAGGATGGTGACGGCGGCAAGAATCATTGGATGCACACGTTGGACGCGTAAAGGTTACGACGGTTAGCTTTACTTGAGTAAAGATTATTGGAAGCGCTCGGGGTGCAGTTTTTCCAGGCTCACTGTCGGTTTTTCACCGGTCACCACCTGCGCCACCAACTCTCCGGAAACCGGTCCGAGGCTCATGCCCATCATGGCGTGCCCGGTGGCAACCACCAGGTTCGTCCACTTCTGCGTCCGACCCAGGTAGGGAAGCCCATCCGGGGAACAAGGCCGGAGTCCGTACCAGATGGGTAGGTCTTGAAAGTCTTCCTCTTTGAACTTGGGGAAGAAGCCGGGAATCGACTTGCGAATGCCTGCAATGCGCTTGGGGTTGATCTTGTCGTTCGGGAGACCAAGCTCCATGGTGCCCCCAAAGCGAACCCCATCGAGCATAGGGGTTACGGCGACTCTGGCTTCAACGAGGATCGAGCAGTAGCGGGGAGTTTGCACCGGGTTAGGGACGGTGAAGCCGTATCCCTTACCCGCGAGCATCGGCATCTTGAGACCAAGCGTCTCTCCTACGTCTTGCGACCAACTTCCCGTCGCCAGCACGAACTCGTCTCCCTCCAAAGTGGATCCATCATCTAAGCGGACCTTCTGAAGCTTGCCGTCTGCACCTTCAAACCCAACCGAGCGGCCTTTCACAACCGTTCCGCCGAGCGACTTGATACGCTCTTTGGCGGCATGCATGAACCGAGCGGGCGTGAGGTGAGCATCATCCTGGAAGTGAACGCCCCCTGCCGATTTGATTTCGAGATCGGGTTCAAGCGCTTGCAACGAATCGCGATTGAGCACCTCTGCTTTCAGACCCAGCGATCGCGCCTTGTCGGCCATCTCGGCTTCGTGCTCAAACGTCTGGCTCTCGCCACAGATCATGAGAAGACCCTTTGGCTCGAGTCCAAACGACGATCCGGTATCCCAAGAGTTGGCGTATTCCAGATACTTCGCGCGGCTGCGCAGGTTGAGGTCGCGAAGCACTTCGGCGGAGGATTTCACGTGCCGATCGGTGCAAAAGGTGAGAAACTTGAGCGCCCAGGTAACGATCCTCGGCGAAGGGGAGAGGGCAAACCCAAAGGGACTCTCCGGATTTCTTAGCATGCGGATGCCCATCATTGGCATCCCGGGTGCGGCGAGCGGCACAAAGTGGCTGGGAACGATCATCCCCGCGTTGCCATACGAACAGCCGTGTGTGGTCGATGAAGCGTCCGGCTCGGCGTCGACGAGGACGACTTCATGCCCTCGCTCCGCAAGTTCTAACCCCGAACAAGTGCCAATGATGCCTCCGCCGATGATGACGACTCGCTTCTTCTGGCTCATAACACCCCCCATCGCAGAGGATCGCTCTCGTCGAAGATCAAAGTCGACTCCCCAATGACGTGGGCGCGACCTCGAATGGATGGGATGATTTGTCCATCTTTCGAAAGAAAACTTGCATAGAAGATCGAGCCCGTGATGCTCTCTTGACCGAACTCCTCGCCTTCCTTCAGCTCTCCTCGAGCCACCAAGGTGGCGACCTTCGCGCTGGTTCCCGTCCCGCAAGGAGAACGGTCGAAAGCGGTGCCAGGGCAGAGCACGAAGTTTTTGCTCTTCGCGCCAGGCTGGGTGGGCGGGCCGAAAACTTCCACATGGTCGATGATCTGACCGTTTTCACCTCGATACCCTTGTTCGATCAACGCCTGGCGAATATCGGTGGTGACTTGCAGCAGCTTGGAACGGTTGGCAAAGGTCACGTCGAGACTCTCAAGTCCAGAGCGCACCAAGAAGAAGTAGTTGCCGCCATAGGCGATATCCCCCACCACTCGACCCACTCCCGGCACCTCGATCGCTAGGTCGAGCACCTCGGCACGTGCAGCGACGTTTTGCAGCGTGACCTCGCCGTTGGCGTGACGCTCGGCTCGGACCGTCCCCACCGGAGTTTCAAGATGGATCACCGGTTCGGTCAGGCGCCCAAGATGGTGCAGGGTTTCGACGAGCCCGATGGTGCCGTGACCGCACATTCCAAGCATTCCGACATCGTTGAAGAAGATCGTCCCGAATCCTGTCTCTGTTGTGAGCAGCAACGCCCCGACCCAGATATCCGAGCCTCGCGGTTCGAGGATGAGACCCCGACGCAAATGGTCGAAGCGAGCCGAAAAATCGGCCCGCTTCTCCGCCATGGTGGTCCCATTCAGTTCGGGGAAGCCGGAGATCACCACACGGGTGGGTTCGCCACCCGTGTGGGAGTCCACCACCTGAATTCGAGTCGATCCGCTCATGGACGCTTACAGTTGGGGTCGATTCTCGAGACCCGTGTGAATCACTTTCAGCACGCGCTCGCGCTCTTCGCCGACCAGCGGGAGTCGGGGCGATCGCACCCATTCTGCCCCCAGCCCAACTTCTTGAATCGCCAACTTAATGTTCTGAACAAACTTGGTTCCGACGTCGAGGTGCAGCAGCGGGGTGTACCAGCGATAAAGCGTTCGGGCTTCTTCCCACTTGCCCGCCATCATCAGGTCCCAAAGACGAGCGTTCTCGGCGGGGAAGGCAAGACCAATGCCCGCGATCCAACCCGTTGCGCCGAGCATCACGCACTCTAAAGCCAGGTCATCCACGCCCGCCATAATGGCGTAGCGATTGCCGACGTGGTTGAAGAGGTCGGTGATGCGTCGAACGTCGCCGGAAGACTCCTTGATGGCAACAATGTTCGGCTCGGAAGCGAGGTCCTCGAACATCTCCGGGGTGACATCGACTTGATATCCGATCGGGTTGTTGTAAGCGATCATCGGCAGATCGACGGCTTGCGCGACCCCGCGATAGTGGGCGAGCGTCTCTCGCTTATCGGTCTTGTAGACCATGGTCGGCATGAGCATGATGCCCGCGCCGCCCAGCTTCTTCACTTCATTGCCATAGGCAATGGCGGCGGGGGTGGTGTATTCCGCAACACCGCTGTAAACCGGAAGTCGACCGTTGCTCACCGAAACGGCAAGGCGAATGACTTCCTTTTTCTCTTCCGGAGAGAGCGCAACGTTCTCGCCGAGGGAGCCGAGCATGACGAGCCCATGAACGCCGGACTCAATAAGAGTCTCAAGGTGCTTCGCGGTGAGGTCGAGGTCCAGCGAGAGGTCTTGCTTGAACTGAGTGGTAACCGCGGGATAAACGCCGGTGGGCACGGGATACGCCATGACGCCATAACGATACTCAAGGAAAGATTCAGGGAGAACAAACTCCCCGAATCTTTCAGAATATTCCCGAGGATTGCCAGGTTAGTCCTCGTCTTCTTCCTCTTCGAACCGGGTTTTCAGTCCTCTGCGAAGAGTCGGTGTCTGGCTTTTCACGCCCTTAATGGATCGCCAGAGGATGTCGTTCAGCTCCTCGTCGATCTCGCTCTCCTCGATATACCGGGAGATCTTGAGACTGTCCTTGGCGCGATATGCGTTTCGGGCGTTCGTCGCGCAAACGATGGCTTTGGAGGGCGGGATGGCCTTGAACGGCTGCGCGTTCACGGCATCCGAGCTGAAGACCATGATGGGCGAAGCAACCGCGTCGTATTGGTTCATGGGAGGCATGCCCAACATCAGTTCCATCGTTCGCAGCATGGAGTCGGTGTTGTAGAACCGGGAATCGTGCGTCTTAGGCTTGATGTAGGGCGAGATTACGTACGCAGTCGATCGGTGTGCGTCCACGTGGTCGAGCCCGTTCTGAGCGTCGTCTTCCAACACACAGATGACGGTCTCCTTCCAAAACGGCGAGTTCGAAACGGCCTCCACGACCTTCCCAACCGCATAGTCGTTATCGGCAACCATCGACTTAGCGGTGGGTACGCCCGCTCGGGTCCCAGACGTGTGATCCTGCCCGAAACGCACCATCTGGAACCGGGGCATCTCTCCCTTCTTCACGAACTCTTGAAACTCTCGATTCCATTCGGAGAATCGGTTGGTGGACTTGTACGCGCCGAACGCAGCCAAGCGCGCGTTCCAGGTGAAGTCGTACTCGTCGTAGATGGGGCTGTCGGCGTAGTTCAAGTCGTAGCGACGGAACGAAGTGTTCGTGACCTTCTCCAATGCCTTCTTCGTCGGTCGATTGTCGACCGCGGTAGCGAGAACGTCGTAGCGCTTATCAAGAGCGTCCGTGAACTGGGTGAAGAACCCATAGTTGCGGAACGTGACCTTGCTCTTTTCGCAAAGCTCCCAAATGTAGCCGCCTGCCGGACGAGTCACGTCCGGGATATCGAGCAGGTCGATGGGGACACCGTTGTTCGAGCCTTCGGTGTCGTAGGTTCGGCCTCGGCCCGAGTAGTTGTACGGGGTGTTTCGGGAAGCGTAGGCATTCACCATTCCGGCGGTCGACCAAACCCAACCGTCCTGAGAAACTTCGGCGCAGACGTGGAAGTTGTCAAGCAGAACGAATCGTTCGGCAAGCGCGTGCTGGTTTGGGGTGACCTCTCGCGGGAACAGACAGAGCGATGGATCGCCGTTTCCGTAAGGAATGTCGCTCAGCACGTTATCGTAGGTGCGGTTCTCCTTGACGATATAGATCACGTACTTGATCCCCGGATTGCGGAATCCTGGATAACTCGCACCCACCAATCGCGGGTCAATTCGATTGTTCTCCAGAACGTGCTCGGTGAGATCCTCTAGCTCCTTATCCGACGGGATCGGGAAGTGGGAAACTGTGCCGTTGATGACGTTTTGAATGTAAGTGGAATTGTTGACGGGCTTGTTGTTCGGGTTTTGAGCCTTGATGCCCTTGGCTGAACTCAACAGCAGCTGGCCCTTATGAACGATAACAGAGGTTGGGAGCCAGCCTGTTGGGATGTATCCGATCGTCGACTTCTTCCCAAGATCGATCACGGCGATCGCATTCATATCGGCCAAGGTGACAAACAGTCGCTTGCCGTTTTCCGAGAGGGCGATGGCGGTCGGGGTGGCGCCTGGGAGTCCACGCATGGCGGCAGGACGCACCAAGATGGTGTCCAAAACCTTATCGGTTGCGGTGTCGACGACCGAGACTGTATCGCTGGCACTGTTCGCCACGTACAGTCGCTTCTGGTCGCGGCTCAGGGTCAATCCCACCGGGGCCTGGCCCGTCTGGATGGACCGGACGAGCTTGCCGCCACGAATATCCACCACTTCAACCGTGCCGTCGCGTTCGCTGCCGACGTAGGCGATCTGGTCCTTTCGCGAACCTTCGGTGAGAACGGTGCAGCCTAAAGGAAAACCGGCGACGGGGATACGGTGCTTCACGACTCCCGATTCGGCATCGTAGACCGCAACCGAACCCTTGAAATCGCTTGTGTGAGTGGTCTGATTGTGAGCCGCGACAAGCGTTTTGCCATCTGAAGTGAAGTCGATCCCAGCGGGGTGAAACGGCATCTTCCGTTCTTTGGGGGCCTCGTCTTCAATCCCTTTTTCTTCCTTTCCAAGGGGTTCCGGGGCAGCGGCGTTGAAGGCGTGCTTCGCGATGCGGTCTTCCGCTCCTCTAGAGACCCAAAGAATGGGGCTAGAGGCTTTTGGTTGGAAGGCCAGACCATAGTAGAGCCCAACATCCGATTTGCGCTCACCTTTGTTAAAGGCCACCTGCTGCTTGACCATGCCCGATTCGGCATCGACCACGGTAAGAAATTGGCGGTATCCGATATTCGTGACCACGACGTTGCGACCGTCGGGAGAGGTCTGCATGTTGATCGGGTAGCTGCCGACCTCGACATGCTTGCCATAGGGCGTGATGCGCTTGCCCGTAACAAGCATCTCTCCTTCTTCATGGAGTAGGCCAAGGCCAAAGGTTGCGGCTAAAAAAATCCCAGTCATCGTGCGTGCCTCTGTTCCTCCTTTTACACGAACGGAGTGTTAAATCTCCGAACAATCGGTGGAAGGCAGCGACGGAGAGAGGCGAATCGAACGCCAGAGGCTGATAAAGAAAAAAGGTGGCTCGGGGGCTAGCCGAACCACCAAGATTTGGGGTTTGTTCTTCTGGGGTTTTCCTATGAACTCGAGTGCCTTTAGTTGGCTTCTCGTTTGTGAGATGCCCGAGTTCGGTCTTTGCCGTCTCGTGACTCTCGCCTCTTGACGCTTTCTTGCGTCTTAGAGGTTCTAACACATGGACGCTTTAAATGGTTCCAAAGGATTCAAGATAGGCAAAAAAGCCTTGAACAAATTCAATTCGTCGGACGTTCGGTAGTCTTGAACCTATGGGACGCTCCAAAGTAGTGATCATCGGAGGAGGATTCGGCGGGCTTCGAGTGGCAAAGGAGCTTGATAAAGTTGATGCCGACGTCATTCTTATCGATCGGACCAATCACCACTTGTTCCAGCCACTTTTGTATCAAGTGGCAACCGCCGGCCTCAGTCCTTCGGACATCGCCGCCCCCATAAGGGCGATTGTGGGCAAGCAGAAGAACACAACCGTTCTCATGGCAGGGGTTTCCGCGATCGATGTGGAGAAGAAGAGAGTTGTTTACGACGGCGGGGAGATCACCTTCGACTACCTGGTGGTCGCGACGGGAGCGACGCACAGCTACTTTGGGAGAGACGAGTGGGAGAGCAATGCTCCCGGTATTAAATCTTTGGCGGATGCGACATCGATTCGCTCGCGCGTCTTGTCGTCTTTCGAAACCGCGGAACGCGGGGAAGGCGACCGGTCGAGCCTACTGACCTTCGTGGTCATTGGTGGTGGACCCACTGGCGTGGAAATGGCAGGGGCGATCGCCGAGCTCGGTCGAATGGCGCTCAAGGGCGACTTTCGCCGGATCCGACCGGAGGAACTCAAAGTCGTCCTGATTGAGGCGGGGCCAAGGCTATTGACTGCGTTCGATCCCACTCTCAGTGACTACGCGAAGCGGTCGTTAGAAGAGATGGGAGTGGAGGTTCGCCTGGGGAATCCGGTCGAGGATATCCAAGACGGATTTGTAAAAGTAAATGGACAAATCTTAAACACAGCGAACGTTGTTTGGGCCGCGGGAGTAAAGGCGAATCCTTTGGTGGCGTCGTTGGGAACAGAGTTGGACCGAGCGGGGAGAGCGATGGTTGGGCCGGATTGCTCGATCTCGGGGCATTCGAACGTCTTCGTGATTGGAGATGCCATGCATCTAGCCGGAGCTGACGGCAAGCCTCTTCCGGGCGTCTCGCCCGTGGCCATGCAACAGGGCAAATATGTAGCGGGGCTCATTAAAGCCGAAATCTCCGGACAGCGATCGCCGCGCCCGCCCTTCGCCTACTGGGACAAGGGGAGCATGGCGACGATTGGACGTAAGCGCGCCGTCACTCAAGTTGGCAAGATCAAGCTCACCGGATTCATCGCCTGGGTGGCGTGGCTGTTTGTCCACGTCTGGTACCTCATCGACTTCGACCGCAAACTCATTGTGCTGCTGCAGTGGGCGTGGGCTTACTTCACGCACCGTCGCCGGGCGAGACTCATCACGTAAGGCGCCGATTAGCGGAAGAGGTGAGGCACGAATCGAGAGGTGTTGTTGGTGATCCAGCCCGCGGTTTCTCGTATTCCGATGCCGTGAGCGACCTCATCGATGATCCAACTGCCGATGACGGGGCGATTCCCGTCTAAGAGGGGGAGCGGCGCCAGACCTTGGTAGACATAGCCTTCTTCTCCGTAAGGGCCCTCGACAGACTCCGACTGAGTCCCATCGACTATTTCGACATTGGCTCCCTCGCGACCGAGTAGCGCCTTCTTGACGAATCGGGTCATTTCCCGGGGACCATCCTGATAGGCGGGAAGAAGATACGGGTGCCCTGGGAACATCTCCCACAGAACCGCCAACAGAGCTTTGTTCGAGAGGAGAAGCTTCCAGATCGGCTCGATCCACTGGGTGTCTCGATACGTTTCCACGGCGCACTGACCAAACTCTTCTCGCAACATCCACTCCCACGGATACAGCTTGAAGATGGTCCACATTCGGGCGTCTTGTAGATCCACAAAGAACCGCTTTTGCGGATGCCAGCCGATGTCTTCCACCAACATCCCCTCGGTTTGCAGCCCGGCTTCATGAGCGGTGTCGCGCAGCAGAGCGATCGTCATCTCATCTTCCACGGTCTCTGCAGACGCAAAGTGAATCACGGTGCCTTTCAAGAGCCGCTCGTCTTTGAGTCGCTTCCAAGCCGCTACCAAGGCTTCGTAAAGAGAGTTGAACTGGTCCGAATCCGGGAAGCGTTGTTCCAGCCACTGCCACTGCACAACGGCGGCTTCCAACAACGAAGTCGGAGTATCTGCGTTGTACTCCAACATCTTAATCTCGACCCCGTCGAATGCGAGGTCAAATCGACCGTAGAGCGTGGGTGGTTCGGCTTCCCATGCCCACTCGATCATGGGAACGGCGTAGTCG
Source organism: uncultured Fimbriimonas sp. (assembly GCA_964471545.1). GTDB lineage: Bacteria > Armatimonadota > Fimbriimonadia > Fimbriimonadales > Fimbriimonadaceae > Fimbriimonas. Next base: position 14,507 of record CAYYJX010000036.1, read on the forward strand.
GGGATGCCGAATCGGCGGTATTCCTTCTGATCGATCACGCGCTGTGCCGCTTGCAGGCACATCTGGTGGAGTTCGTTGGTGGCGCGCTCGATGCGACTAATCTCTTGCGCATCGAACTCGTAATAAGCCGATTCGTCCCAATAGACGCCTTCGTCTTCAGTGTGAAACAGCAATCCCCAACGCTCAACCTCCTGTTTCCAGTTGGTGCGCGGCTCGATTTTATGGCGACGCATCGATTAAGAACTAGCTGAAGGAGCTGCCGAAAGATCGTCCGGAGCTTCCAAAGCCGCCACGAGTGGCTCGTTGAATGACGGTGCCGTTCGAGGACACGATATCTGCGGAGGCAGAGGGTGTTCGCGAGAAGTTGGTGACGCTGCGACCGTCGTAGGCTCCCCCGTAACCCCACAGCGGGCGATACGAGCCTCGGTATCCAGAATAAGTGGAACTGCAATAAGAATCTGGAAGCACTTGGCCGGTCTTTTCGTCGATACAGCGGCGGACCTGCCTCTGGGTTTGGCACCCGGAGAGCATCACTACAGCCACGGCGGCGACAAAAGTAGCGGGCACAGCCTTAGACTTTTTCACAACATTGGAATGATACAGCGATTGGGCAGAATTGGTTTCGATAGAAACGTTCACCGCTTATCAAGATTTAACGGTAGAACCGACGTCTCCAGGAAACCGGCAGAAACGCCGAACGGGTACATTCACCCTTGGCGATGATGTCGTGGTTGCAGGGACTTGACCCTACTGTTCAGGATGTTCTGTCCGCTTTCGGACGAGCCCTGCTTGTCATACTGCCCATCTTTATGTTGGTGCCGTTCATGATTTGGTATGAGCGACGCCTTCTGAGTTGGATGCAAGACCGAGTTGGGCCGAACCGAACCGGAAACATCACGTTCTCTCGTAAGAGCAAACTCGTGCCCGGTTTCTTGAAGGGTAAGAAGTTCAAGCTCTTCGGTTTGCTTCAATCGATCGCCGACGGCGTGAAGCTGTTCACGAAAGAGGACATCTTGCCGGGTCACATCGACCGGTTCCTCTTCTTGATCGCGCCGAGCATCAGTCTGTTCGTCTCGCTCTCGCTCGCCGGAACGCTGCCGTGGGGACCTTTCCCGAAGTTGACGCCTGTCGCCGACGTCAACATCGGACTCCTCTACGTGATGGCCATTTCCTCGCTGGGAGCCTACGGATCGGTGTTGGCGGGCTACGCCTCCAACAACAAGTATTCGTTAATGGGTGGTCTTCGAGCCTCGGCTCAGTTGATTTCCTATGAGCTCGCGATGGGTGTTGCCCTGGGCTGCATGGTTCTGGCAACGGGATCGCTGAAGATGACCGACATGGTTGCTCAGCAGAGCGAGCCGCTTTGGGGAGTGGTGCCGTTCCTTTACAACTGGAACGTCTTTACGCCTTGGGGATTCATTGCGACGGTCGTCTTCTTCGTGTGCATGATCGCTGAATCCAACCGACCGCCGTTCGACCTTCCGGAAGCGGAAAACGAACTGGTTGCGGGCTACCACACCGAATACAGCACCAAGCGCTGGGGTCTGTTCATGATGGCGGAGTACATCGCCATGTTCACCTTCAGCATGATCTTCTTCACGGTGTTCTTTGGTGGGTATCTGCTTCCGATCCGCATCGATAACCCGTCGTTCAAGGCCATCGAGGGCTACCTTGCTCCGCTCACCATGCTCGGAAAGGGTGCATTCGGCCTGAGCCTCTATATTTGGCTCCGAGCGACGTTCCCGCGCCTTCGATACGACCAGCTGATGAACCTGGGTTGGAAGTTCTTGCTTCCGCTCGCAACGGGCAACCTCATGATCATTGCGGCGTACCTCTTCGCTCAAAAGGTGTATGGGACTGCCGCAGGTGTGGGCGTTGCCGCTGTTGGCTACGTGATTCTGGTTGCGATCTGGCTGGCCAACCGATCGAAGAAGTCGGAAGTGGAAAAGATGGAGACTCGAACCGCTACCATGGTTGCAGATACGGCCTCCGCCACAATTGTGGTGGGTACTCGCCGCAAGCCTGCGGCTCCGGCTCCTTCTAGTGGAGGTGGAGAATGACCATCACACCCAATCTTCTGGTGTTCGGTGCCCTCGCGGGTCCGGCAGCACTGGCCGCTATCGGAGTCGTGGCATCGAAGAATGCCGTCCGAAGCGCCCTCTGTCTGGTCATCAACTTCTTCCTGCTGGCGTTTCTCTACTTCACCTTGCAGGCAGAGATGCTCGGCATCACCCAGATCGTGGTTTACGCCGGTGCGATCATGGTCCTTTTCCTCTTCGTCATCATGCTGCTGAACCTTGGAGCTCTGCAGTTGTTCGACGAAAAGAAGGACATCAAGCAACCCATCGGAATTGCTCTGGGTGTGTCCTTGGCGGGCATGCTGGCCGCGGTGGTCGTCCCCAACTTCATGAAGGTGGACGATGCGAAAACCGTGTTGCCGAACTACGGTTCGCCGCAGGCGGTGGGAAGTTTCCTTTTCACGCAGTACACCATTCCTTTTGAAGGCGTGGCGATCTTGCTGCTCGTCGGCGTGGTCGGCTCGATTCTTCTTGCGAAGCGGAGGATCTCGTAATGGCTGGAGTCCCCTTAGGCGCCTATTTGGCACTCGCCGTTTTCATGTTCTGCACGGGCGCGGTGGGCGTCATCATCCGACGCAACCCGATCGTCATCTTCATGTGCATCGAATTGATGCTGAATGCGGTGAACCTCACGTTCCTCTCGTTCGCACGATACAAGTTCGCGATGGTCGATCCCGCGGTCCAAGAGGGAAGCCGGATCGCTCTTGAAGCAGCCGACCGAGCGATTGGCGGTCAAATGATGGTCGTCTTCATCATGGCCGTTGCTGCGGCGGAAGTCGCCGTCGGACTGGGCATCATCATGGCAATTTACCGACTTCGAGACAACATCGACGTCGACGAACTCAACCTACTGAAGAGCTAATAGGAGAAGAATGGAGAACTTAGAACTATTGGTATGGGCGATCCTAGGCTTGCCCATTCTCGGATTCCTCTTCCAGAGCTTCTTCGGTGGATCCATTCTGCGCCGACTTGGAGACAAGACGGGCAAGAGGGTTCTGGGAATTTTCGCCGTTGGTCCGATTGCGCTGTCCTTCGTCGCAGGCGTGCTTGCGATGCAAGAGATGGTTGCAACCGCTCCGGCGCAGCGTTCGGTGGTGGTTACCGGTCCGGCTTGGATCGATACGCTCGGCATCAAGGTGCCGTTCGAATTCTTGCTTGACCCGCTCTCCATGACGATGGTGCTCATCATCACGGGCATCGGAGCGCTCATCCACCTGTATGCCACCGCTTACATGGCGGAGGACAAGGATTATCCGCGCTTCTTCAGCTACTTGAACCTGTTCGTGGTTGCGATGTTGGTTCTGGTGCTGGGTAACAACCTTCCGCTCCTGTTTGTTGGATGGGAAGGCGTCGGACTTTGCAGCTACCTGCTCATCGGCTTTTGGTATCACGATCTGGAGAACGCAAAGGCCGCCAACAAGGCGTTCATCGTCAACCGAATCGGTGACTGGGGTCTGACCCTCGGCATGTTCCTGATCGTGGTGGCAACCATGACCACCGACCTCGGCAAGAACATTAACGACGGTCGAATCCTTAGCTACGACAACATCCTGCCGATGCTCGAGGTGATTCTTAAGAGCAACCCTGGTCTTGCCACCGCAATCGGCCTCTTGCTCTTTGTCGGCGCCTGCGGTAAGTCGGCTCAGTTTCCGCTGTATCTATGGTTGCCGGATGCAATGGCAGGTCCAACCCCGGTTTCGGCACTGATCCACGCCGCAACGATGGTCACTTCCGGCGTCGTTCTTCTCAACCGAATGCACGTCGTGTTCGAGATGTCGCCGATCGCCTCGGGTGTGATTGTGGTTGTGGGAGCGTTCACGGCCGTGTTCGCTGCGCTCATTGCGTTTGGTCAAACCGACATCAAGAAGGTTCTGGCGTACTCCACGGTTTCGCAACTCGGTTTCATGTTCATCGCCTGTGGAGCAGGCGCCTATTGGGCAGGCATGTTCCACGTGACCACGCACGCATTCTTCAAGGCACTCTTGTTCCTTGGCGCAGGTGCGGTGATTCACGCCATGGCTCACGAGCAGGACATGCGGCACTACGGTGGTCTTGCCAAGTACCTCCCGATCACGTTCGGCACCATGTTCATCGGCTGGTTGGCCATTGCGGGCGTGCCCGGGCTGAGTGGCTTCTTTAGTAAGGAAGCGATTCTCGGTTCGGCACTAGACAACAAGCATGCGCTTCTTTCTGGCTACAACGTGGGCGTTCTCGCGGGCTGGATCGGTCTGTTCACCGCTCTTCTCACCGCGTTCTACATGACTCGGATGACCTTGATGACCTTCGCGGGTAAGCCGCGCTGGACTGAGCTTCCGGCCGCGCACCACGGTCACCATGAAGGCGACGACCACGGTCACGACGATCATCACCACGGTCTCACGGGCGACCACAAACCCCGCGAGGTTCCGTTCAGCATGTGGTTCCCGCTGGTCGTTCTTGCGATTCTTTCCGCAGGCGGCGGCTATCTGATGCACCACAACGAAGTCTTCTATCGATGGTTGTATCCGAACGGTCTTTCGGTTCTAGGAGAGGTCTCCACCCACCCGCACCATCTTCCCTTTGGACTGGACCTGATGGCACTCTCGATTGCCGCGACGGTTCTGGGTATCGGAGCCGGGTTGGCGATCTACCTGAAGGGTCTGCCCGCCAAAGAAGGATGGGATGAGTCGAAGTGGAGCAAGTTCCGCCTTGCCGCTGCGAAGCAATTTGGCTTTGACGGTGGGGTCGTAACCGCAGCCGTCGAAGGGGGCGGTGAATTCGCTCGGGGAGTCGCGGCAAGCTTGGAGAGAGGCTTGGTCGAAGGTGCCGGATCCGGTGTCACGTCGGTTGCCGACGGTATCGGAGACGGAATCCGCAAGGTGCAAACGGGCTACGTTCGGTTCTACGCCCTCATCATGGTGGTTGGAACGCTCGCACTTAGCGCCTATCTCATCTGGGGCACCATCAACGGAGGCAAGTCGTGATCGAGTCTGGATCCAAAATCTTAAGCGCCATTATCTGGTTCCCGTTCATCGGAGCGCTCATCTTGATGCTGCTTCCGAAGTCGGTGGCGAAGTTCGCAAAGCCTATGGCACTGGGCGTCTCGCTGGTCACCTTGTTCGGTGCCTACCAGCTAATCCAGACGTTCAAACCCGGAACGTTCCACTTCCAGTTTGGTGAGCGGTTCGACTGGCTACCCGCCCTCGGCATCACCTACAGCGTCGGCCTCGATGGGATGTCGCTTTGGATGTTTGCGCTTACCGCACTCCTTGGCGTATTCGCGGTGTT
>CAYYJX010000036.1:19951-33021 GCA_964471545.1 uncultured Fimbriimonas sp.
AGCCAACTGCAACTTCAAGCCACGGGCAAGCTTTCGTTCCACCTCTTGGATATCCAGGCGTCGGTAGCCAACGGAACCCTCTGGGCTAAGGCTATGGGTCTTCAAGCACCTATCTTTTGGACCTTTGCGCTCGCCTTCTTGGTGAAGTCTCCAGGCGTACCGTTCCATAGCTGGTTGACCTCCACCTACCGCCATGCGCCCATCGCGGCGTTGGTCGGCGGCGTAGTGATCAAACTCGGAACGTATGGTCTTTTCCGGTTCTGTCTGCCGCTGTTCCCAGATGTGATCGGAGACGCCGTTCCGACACTGATGCTGATCGGTGCTGTGGGAATCATCTACGGCGGTATCGTGGCTGCAGGTCAACAGGGAGTCAACAAGCTCATGGCGTTCGCCACGGTCAGCCACGTCGGCTTTGTCGTGGTCGGACTCTTCTCGCTCACTGCGAACGGCGTTGCCGGAGCCGCATTCCAGCAGTTCAGCCTTGGACTGGTTGGTGCAGCGACCTTTGTTCTGCTCTCGTTCCTCTATCAGCGCAAGGGCACTCAGGATCTCAGTTCGTTCGGCGCGCTTAAGCGACAGATGCCGTACTTCGCCACCCTCTTCTTGGTGGTGATGCTCGCAAACTTGGGTCTGCCCTTTACAATCGGGTTCGTCGGCGAATTCCAGGCCCTCATGGGTGCGTTCCAAGCCTCCGTGGAGGGCATTAACGGCCTCCAGGTCGGTGTGGCAGCCGTCGCCGGTTTCGGGGTGGTTCTCAGCGCGGTTTACATGCTCTACATGTTCCAAAAGCTCTTCTACGGGAAAGCCGAAGAGGGAAGCGAGCCGCTGAACGACCTCAATGCAGGAGAACTGGTCATCGGGGGAATCCTGGTTGCGATGCTCATTGGTTTCGGCGTGGCTCCCAGCCGCGTGCAACAAGACATGGACCTGAGCCTTCAGGCGACCCGATTGATGGCGATCAATGCCGTAAACGAGCGACCAATCTGGTCGGAACTCGACCACGAGATCACCTCGGGCGAGACCGCCGGTGCTCCCGGATCTTTGGTCAGTATCGAAGATCGAGTGGCTGCTTCGGTGGGAACCGCCCAGGGCAACGGATCGCCGATTAGCGCGCCGAAGCTTCACCCCACCAAGGACGATCTGAAGAAGGCTGTCGAACAAACTGAACTTCAAGCCAGCGCCGAAGGAGTCAATCCGGCTCAATGACCTCCCGAGAGCGTCTGGTTGCCGCTGCACGCGGTGGGGAAGTCGATCAAAAGCCTGTGCTGGTATGGCCGGGTCGATCGGCTTCCGATGAATCCGATGCTCTCATCGTCTCCTCGATCGCGCACGCTTCGCCAGAAGACAAAGCCGTTCTCGCTCAAGTGGTCAACCCATTTGGCCGAGCCCTCTCAAAAGGGATCGACCTAAACGCCGAGCTGGATGCGGACCCCGCCAAAGGAGACCAGATCTTGCAAGCGCTGAAGCAAGAGGTGATCGACCAAGGGCTCACGGCGCTTGAACAGGGCGCAGACGGCGTTTTCTACGTCCTTCTCGGTGCCCGAGGAGCTTTCTGCACCCCGATGCAGTACGGTGGCCATTACTTGGAGGTCGACCGTGAGATTTTGCAAACGTGGTCAGAGGCGAGACTCAATGTTGTCTTTGTCGCCGGGAACGACGACGTGTATATCGACTTCGTCAGCGATCTCCCCGCACACCTATTCGCTTGGGATGTTGAAGCCAGCACCTTTGATGCTTCGTACGTCCGCACCCTCCGATCGGGAGCCCAACTAAGCTCGGATCCGGAGTCGGAAGTTCGCCTGGTAACAGGGCTCGAACCTGGAGAAAATTTAGCCGCCTTACTGGAAAAGGAACCCGTTCATGCCATTTAAGATCGACCTACCTGTGATCGAATTCCAGTGGATGATGCCTCTTATCATCCTCGCCGTCTCGGGCATGCTTGCACTGCTCTTAGACCTGTGGCGACCCAACAAGAAAAACGACTCCATCGTGATCTTGTCGGTCTTCGGTCTCATCGCGGCGATCGTTGCTGTTTTTGGCAATGCTTCTTCCGGTGCAGGAGTCACGGCGGGTGGGTTCGTCACATTCGATTCGGTGGCAAACGTCGGTTCCTTGGCGGTCTGTCTTGGAGCGCTGATCGTGACGCTCTTCTCGGAGCCTTATCTGCGGAACAAGCGCATTCCGTTCGGCGAGTTCTATCCTCTGCTTCTCTGGTCTGCCATGGGCGGCGTGATGATGGTGAGTACGGAGAACTTGCTGGTCCTCTTCATCGGTCTCGAAATTCTTTCGATTTCGCTTTACGTCATGGCAGGCATGAGCCGCGGCGAAGCCACTTCGGAAGAGTCGGCGATGAAGTATTTCCTTCTTGGCGCGTTCGCTACCTGCTTTCTGCTGATGGGAATCGCGTTCTTGTACGGAGCGACCGGCAAGCTGGACTACACGACGATCAGCTCCTTCGCCACCTCGACGGACGAAGAAACCCGCCTGCTCATGGTCATTGGTTTTGCGTTGGTGACGGTTGGACTTGGGTTTAAGGCGAGCTTGGTGCCTTTCCACACTTGGACTCCCGACGTCTACCAAGGCGCTCCGACGAACGTCACCGCCTATATGGCGACGGGCGCTAAAGCAGCTGCCTTCATGGCGATGTTCCGATTCGTCTCCTGCTACCAAAGCTTTGCAAGCCTGTTCATTCCGGCGCTGACGGTGATCGCGATCCTCACCATGACCCTCGGGAACTTGATGGGACTTCGAGAGAAGAACCTCAAACGCCTGTTTGCGTTCTCTTCGATTGCGAACGCGGGTTATGTATTCATCGGAATCATTGCCCACGCGAAGTCTGCCAACCTCGGCTTGCAGTCGGTGGCATTCTATGTGATCTCCTACACCGTCATCACGGGTGGCATCTTCGGCATCCTCTCGCTCCTTGCGAAGGGCGGGAAAGAAGGCACGACGATCGATGACCTCCGAGGTCTGGCGTCACAAAAGCCCTTTGCGGCCTTCTGCCTTTCGGTCTTTATCCTGTCCCTCATCGGCCTTCCTCCGCTCCCTGGCTTCTTCGGAAAAATCCTTCTGTTCAACGATGCGCTCAAGGCGGAGCAAACCGGACTGGCGATTGCTCTCGCCATCAGCTCGGTGATCAGCGTGGGTTACTACTTCCCAATCATCTCCGCGCTGTACGCCAAGCAAGATGCGGAAGACGAATTGGCTGGAGCAAAGCTGGCGAAGGTGGGACCGCTTCTACAAGGCACCTTTGTGGTTTGCCTAGTAGGCGGCTTGCTCATCACTTTCATGATGTCGCCTCTGATGACGGCTCTCGGAGTTCGGTAAGCGGACCACATGGGGGTAGGAATCTGCTGGTACAGCGTCTTACCCCTCTGGAGGCAGGGCGACATGCCCTTCTCCCGATTCGTCACCTTTGCGGGCTATGCGGGGGCTTCCTCTGTGGATATCCTCGACGCCTTCTTATATCCGCTGGGAACCGTTCGTGATCGGCTGCCAACAGAAGAAGAACTCGATACGGCGCTGGCAAGCGCCGCTGAATCGCTCCTCCGCTCGCAGCTCACCATCGACGCCGTCGCGGTCACCAACAACTTTGTCTTCAGCGATCCTTTGCGTTGGGAGGTAGAAGTTTCCAAAATCGACTTCGGAACTCGCCTTGCTTCCGAGTTCGGGGCTCCGGTGGTTCGAGTCTTCGCCGGGGACCTACCCGATGACTGGAGTGATCCTGAAAAGGCGGATGCTCGGGTGTTTGAGGGTCTTTGCCGAGCGGTAGAAGATGCCGCTGAGAGGGGCATTTCGTTGGGGCTGGAAAACCATGGCCACACCTACGGCTCCCCTGAACCCTTGCTGGAGCTTCTATCTCGCGTTGAGAAAGCGACCGGCTCAGACGCGCTCGGACTGACCTTCGATATCGGAAACTTCGCTCTGGCAGGTCACGATGCGGTGGCTGCCGCCAAGCTTTTGGCGTCCCACGTCAAACTGATCCACGTAAAAGACTTTTCATCGGCGGCCATCCCGTACGACCTCCTGATCGCCGACGAGGACTCTACCCGTCCCCGGTACACGCGCCCGGATGGGTCGTTTGCTTATGGGTGCCCTATCGGAGAGGGTTGGGTTCCCATCTTGCCCGCCTTGCAAGCTCTGCAGGCTTCGGGTTGCCGGTTGGATGAGATTCCCATCTTCGTTGAATACGAAGGCGGACTCGATTGCCGAACCGAACTTCCAAATGCAGTCGATCTTGTGAATGGCTATCTCGCTCAGTGTGGCGTAGACACCGAGGGATAACTTTATCCATCCACCCAGTGCACTGTGTCATGAGTTTTGTTTTATAGGGCACGGTTTCATTCACTAATATCGTTTAATGAAAGTGAACCCGTCGATTCGCAAACGGTATTCAGGATAAGGAAAAGGTGACGGGATGATGGATCTAAGAGACAAATCTGGCAAGTGGAAAGGACAGTGGTTCCAACCGCCCTATAAGGGGACGATGTCCTGTGTGCTCCACTTCGGTCAGGGAGAGATCTCTGGCGGTGGATCCGACGCAAGCGGCACGTTCAAGATGGACGGGTCGTACGACCAATTTTCGAACGAAGTCGCGATCACGAAGAGCTATTCCAAGCTGTTCGTCATCTATCGCGGCAAATGGGATGGCGCGCTGATTAGCGGCGGATCCAAGATTTACGGCCCCCATGGGTTCTTCGACGAGGGGCACTTTGAGCTCTGGCCAGAGAACGATGAGATGTCGTTGGAAAGGCTGATGGAAGAGGTTGACCAGCCGCTCGTGGCGCGGGTGTAAGAACTAGTCTGTTCGGAGAGAGATATCCGCCCCGTGGTGCGCATGCAACCGTAGGATGCTTCTCAACGGCATGAGTTGCGCTTCCAAGGGAACTTGCTCGAACGGCACCACGTGGACAAAACCCACGCGGGTATTGGGCAGGCGATGCAACTGCCGGTAGTGCAAGTAGTTGCAGAGATAGGTTCCAGGGTCATAACTCAGGCGGGCGCCTGTAATCTTTCGCCCGAACGACTTTAGAATCTCTGGGGCGAGGAACGTGGCTCCAAGAGAGGGATAACCACCGGAATCGATCTCAACGGTTCCGGTTTCCGCTTTACGCATGTTTCGGACATCGGGATGGGCTCCCGCCCGGTTATGCGCCATCACTTCGTAAGTCAGCCTTTTGCGACCTGCTGCGACTCCTAACGACAGGATCGGCGTCGGGTCGGCTGGGTCGAGCCCGTTAACCCACTCGTCCACCGCGTCGTAAGCAACCTCTAAGATCACCGCGTCCGGGTCTAATGCCCGTGCTAAGGCAATCGACGGATTATCCGTGATCGTTCCAAATGCGCCGAATGCGGTGATCCTGACCATAGCGCCCTTAGAATAACAAAAAAGCCCCCGAGCGTTCCTGCTCGGGGGCTTCTATCGAACAGACCTTACGCCAGATCGAACCGATCGGCGTTCATCACCTTAACCCAAGCGGCGACGAAGTCGTGGACGAACTTCTCGTTCGCGTCGCTGGAGGCGTAGACCTCGCAGAGTGCGCGCAGGATGCTGTTCGATCCGAAGACCATGTCCACAAGGGTGCCCGTGCGAACCACTTCGCCGGACTGTCGCGATCGACCCTCCAGAACGTTCGGATTGGACGCCGACCGTTGCCAGGTCACGTCCATGTCCAACAGGTTCACAAAGAAGTCCGTGCTGAGCGTGCCAGGGCGATCTGTGAAGACGCCGTGCGAGGTCTTCGCGTAGTTGGCTCCGAGAACGCGCATACCGCCGATGAGAGCGGTCATCTCCGGTGCGGTGAGGTTCAGCAGGTTTGCCTTGTCCACCATCAGCTCCGGAGCGACTTCCTCAAGTCCGGCCTGAACGTAGTTTCGGAACGGATCAGCCTTGGGTTCTAGAACGGCAAAGCTGTCCGCATCGGTTTGCTCAGCGGTGGCGTCTGTGCGACCCGGATGGAACGGAACCGTTACGGTGACACCTGCCTTTGCTGCCGCTGCTTCGATGGCAGCGCCACCTGCAAGGACGATGAGATCGGCGAGCGAAATCTTCACGCCATCAGTTCGGGAGGCGTTGAACGACTCCTGGATCGAAGTGAGAGTCGAGAGGATTCGACCCAACTCGGCAGGGTGGTTGACCTCCCATCCGGATTGAGGAGCCAATCGGATGCGGGCACCGTTGGCGCCGCCTCGCTTGTCGCTTCCACGGAAGGTGGATGCAGAAGACCACGCGGTGTACACCAGGTCGGAGATGGTGAGGCCGGAAGCCAGCACCTTGCTCTTCAACTCAGCAATCGCGGCCGCATCAACCAGCTTGTGATCAACCGCCGGCACCGGATCTTGCCAGATCAGTTCTTCAGAAGGAACCAAGTTGCCGAGATAGCGGGATCGGGGGCCCATGTCTCGGTGGGTCAGCTTGAACCAGGCTCGGGCGAAGGCGTCTGCCAACTCGTCGGGGTTCTCAAAGAAGTGGCGAGAGACCTTCTCGTATTCGGGATCGAATCGAAGGGCAAGGTCGGTCGTTGCCATCATCGGAGCATGGGTCTTTCCGGGCACGTGGGCGTCCGGGACGAGATCGGAACCTGCGCCGTCCTTCGGAGTCCACTGATACGCGCCTGCCGGGCTCTTGGTGAGTTCCCACTCAAAGCCAAAGAGGGTTTCAAAGTAGCTGTTGTCCCATTGGGTCGGGGTCGGGGTCCAAGCGCCTTCCAGACCGCTGGTGATGGTGTCTTCCGAGTGACCCTTACCGAAGGTGTTCTTCCAGCCCAGACCTTGCTCCTCGATACCGGCTCCTTCTGGCTCAAAGCCAACGTACTTCTCCGGATCGGCTGCGCCGTGGGTTTTGCCAAAGGTGTGACCGCCCGCAATCAAAGCAACCGTCTCGTAGTCGTTCATCGCCATCCGAGCAAACGTCTCTCGGATGTCTCGTGCTGCCGCAAGGGGATCGGGCTTGCCGTTGGGTCCTTCCGGGTTCACGTAGATGAGGCCCATTTGCACCGCTGCAAGCGGGTTCTCCAACTCGCGGTCTCCCGTGTATCGCTTGTCACCGAGCCATTCGGCTTCCGGACCCCAGTAGATGTCCTCTTCCGGTTCCCACACGTCGGGTCGACCTCCGCCAAAACCGAACGTCTGGAGACCCATCGAATCGAGAGCGACGTTTCCGGCGAGCACCATCAGGTCCGCCCAGGAAAGGTTCTTGCCGTACTTCTGCTTGATCGGCCAAAGCAATCGGCGAGCCTTGTCGAGGTTGCCGTTATCCGGCCAGCTGTTCAGAGGCGCGAATCGTTGCGTGCCAGAACCGGCTCCACCGCGACCGTCGGTGATTCGGTAGGTGCCGGCGCTGTGCCATGCCATGCGGATGAAGAACGGACCGTAATGGCCATAGTCGGCAGGCCACCAAGGCTTGGAGTCGGTCATCAGGTCGGTGAGGTCTTTCACCACCGCGTCTAGATCAAGCTGCTTGAACGCCTCGGAGTACTTGAAACCGCCACCCATAGGGTCGATGAGGGGGCTGTTCTTGTTGAGGATTTTGAGGTTTAGCTGGTTCGGCCACCAGTCGGCGTTACCGAAGCTGGAGCTTCGGGTTTGTCCAAAGGTTCCAGCCGAAAATGGGCACTTCTCTTCGCTTGTGGTGATGTTCTCCATAGGGTTTCCTTTACTTCAACGCTCAAAAGGCGGCAGGGATCGGCAACGGAAAAGCCCGATCTCTGAGAGGCGTCCTTTCCTACGATTTTGTCACAGGAAAGCGGTGGATTCTGGCGGATTCTTGAGTCTCTTTGCCGGATGGCGCGAATCACTGAAGAGAGCAGTTTCTGCGGAGAAAAGGATTCGGAAAACGTTAGACTTTATACAGATCGCCATGGGAATTGTCGCGTCCTCTCTCGTTGCACTGCTCGCCCTGGGAGCGGGTCGCCCGGTCACGACGACCATTGCCTTGCCCCATGGTGGTCTGAATCGAAACTACATCCTTGTTCAACCCTCCGGTGCAGCCTCCGAAACGGGTTGCCCCCTCATCCTCTTCCTGCACGGATTCACCAGTTCTGCTCCGGCATTTGAGCGATATTTGGGGATCTCTGCCAAGGCCGAGCAGCATGGGTTTGTGGCCGCAATTCCCAACGGAAGCGGAGCAAGCAGTGGCTGGAACGCCGGATTCATCGACCTCACGGGTCGCCGCAGCGATGACGTGGGCTTCCTCTCAAAGGTGATCGACGATGTCGAGGCGAAGACGAAGATCGACCGGGATCGGATTTTCCTGTTCGGGCACTCGAACGGGGCCATGATGGCGCACCGCTTTGCGGCGGCAACCGATGGGCGCGTTCGAGCCTTCTGTGCGGTTGCGGGCACCACCGGAATTGGAAAGGGAAGCGCCCGGCAAGAATTGGGAGCACCGAAGCAGCCCGTGAGCGCTTTGATCATGCACTCCCCAACGGACAAAGTGGTCGCTTTCGATGAACAAGCGGAGGCGCTTCTCAAGGGCGATGGCGCGCTTACTGCGACCAAGTTTTGGGTCAAGCATAATCAGTGCTCTTCCGTCTCGGTAGATGTTAAAGCCGATCAGTTCACGGAGCGGAGATTCATTCTTGGGAATCGAAGTACCGAGGTGCTCTTTGTGTCTTATCCAGTCGGAGGACACGATGTGCCCGGTTCGACCAATCCTGGTTCAGCAAAGTTCAATGCCATCGACCTCTCTTGGAAGTTTTTCCAAGAGAGATCTCCGAAAAAGCCCTGATATGGACGGCTTTTGGGGCCCAACGGCTAGACAGTAGCGACCTGGGCAGCGCGCCGAGTGGCGGCTCGATTGAAAATCCATCCGAGCACCAAAAGGTCGATACCGAAGAACCCAAACGCGTACCGTGCAATGTTCAGGGTGGCGTCCACGCTCTTTAGCTGAACGGGGTAAATCTTGTTCGCCTTTAGATAAGCGTCGTCCACCCACTTGGCTCCATCCTCTTCCTTATTGAGAAAGGCCTTGGGGTCTTCGATGATGATCAGCTGGGGCGAGCCGAGTTTTGTGTACTCCGCTTCACCGAAGATATCCGACCCATCCTGCTTTTGAACGAGTTGAATGTTTTGCGCCTTGGAGGCGGCCTGTTCTCGCAAAGGGAAGGTGGCGACCAGCGCGACCAGTAAGGCCGCGCCGATCACCAAAGAGCCCTTGGCAAGGGTGTTAAGAGTTGCTGGGCTCATGATGTTTCTTACTTGCTGTCGCCGAATGCGGTGAAGGAAATGGTGAGCTCGTTGTTCACCTTATCCTTGGCGATCGGAGCGATCTTGATGCCGTAGTCGCTGAGCTTGATGTTGAACTTGGTTTGCACCTGAAGAACGTCGCCTTGGAAGTAGTTGGACTTGGTCTTCTCGCTCTCGGGGGCGTATCGAACGCGTGCCTTGACGTTGATGGTCTTGGTGACTCCATGCAAGGTGAACTTGCCCGTGATGTTGTACTCGTCACCCTTCACGAACTTGCCGCCCGTGATTTCAAAAGTGGCGGTGGGGTACTTGGCAACGTCCAGCCACTGCGGGCTTCGCATGTGCTCGTCTCGGGTGGGGATGCCCGTGTCGAGGCTCGCGAGGTCGACCGTCACCTTGCCGGAACCCGTTTTCTTGTCCGGATCGAACTTGAGGTTGCCGGAAACCTTAGCGGTTCGCGCGGTGAAGTTCTCGAAGGTGGTGTCTGATTCGATGACCACGATCTGGCGGGCGTCCATCCCGGACTTGCCAACAACAAAGGTCTTTTCGGCGGCTTGGGCGAGCGGGCTCACCGAAGCAACGAGCATAAGTAGTGCAGCAGAATTTTTCATGGTTGCTCTCAATGCCTACGCTCATGTGCGAGTAGGCGTTCGTCGATTTCCATGATCCCACTCACTCGATCGCCCTGACTGTATCCGACCACACAATCGTAGGGAAGTTAGAGTAAATCGCTCACAGATTTATCATTCGTCGATTGAAGCCGAAGACCGGGAGCCCCTTCCCAAATGGAGGCAATGGTCGAATCTTCAACCAACTTGAGCACGGTCGATCCACCCGGGGCGGGAACCAATCCGCCCGCTTTGACCAGTGTCCCGAGCAAGTTGCTCTGTGCGAGTCCCAGCAGATACCCCTTTGCGGTTGCGACCTTTTCAGGGGCAATTTCGGTAAGCGCATACTCGGGCATCGCGAATTTCACCATTCCTCGAGTGAACACAACGGCGCTGCCGTTGACCAACGCGTCGTGGGTGCCAATGTGCTCGCGAGCATCTACCTTTGGATCGTGGCGCATGGGCAGCAGGAGCTGGTTTGGCAGCAGGTACCGAACGGCGAGCGGGTCGGCAACGACGCCTTCCGAAAGGTCCGAAAGTCTGCGTGCCAGTTGAAGGAAGAAATCGAGTGCGGGATAGACGTCCGGGTCGTGCGACTCAAACGTGAGTTGCATCACCCATTGGGTGGCTCGAATCCGGTTCAGAACGTCAGGAGCGAGGGTGCTTGCCAACGGCGAGTGCAACAGAGGTTCGGGTCGAAACCCTGCTTCCGCTGCGGGCAGAACCATTAATCGAAGAACGGTTTGCTGGTTCTTTGTGGAGAGAGCAAACTGGCCACGCTGCATTGGAAGCTCGAGCAAACTCTTGTCGCTGCCTTGAACCATCGGCACGCCGAAGCCTTCGACGGGCGCCACGGTCCCCATCGGTCCGTACGATTCTTTAGGATCGGGATGGATCACGGAGGCGATCGAAGGGAGGACGCTGCTGGAACCTAAAACGCTGAGATAGTAGTTCTTGGCGATGCCGAATCCCGGGCCTTTGGGCTTGGAGAATCGAAACGGGGGAATCCGACCGACGCGCATGAGTTGAGTTTATCCCTGAAGACCCACGGAGCAAAGGTGGTCAAAACAAAACGACCCTAGCCCTAAAGCTAAGGTCGTTTCTTCGCGAGGAGTATCTTCGCTTAGTTCTTGTCTTTGTAACCAGGAAGACGTCGGCCCTTGTAGTATCCGTCCGGGCTGGCGTTGTGGTTCAAGCGGAACGGCTCACCGTTGACGTTTCGGGTCAACACGATCTCAGGGAGTTCGGTGGTGTAGTTCGTTCGTCGCAGTGCGGTGCGCTGGTGGCTATGGCGTCGTTTCGGGTTTGGCATTTCTTCCTCGCGTTAAATCTGTGGTTCGCGACCCTTACTTCTTCTCTCGGTGAAGGGTGTACTTGCGAAGGTTTGAGTTGAACTTCATCAGCTCAAGACGATCCGGCGTATTACGCTTGTTCTTGGTGGTCGTGTAGTAGCTCTTCCCGTCCTCGGTGCACACGAGGCGGATGATCTCGCGAATTTCGCCTTTCTTCTTGGCCATGAGACTCCTCGTTGCCGCGCACGATAATGCCCGGCGAACGTTAATTATTCCCCAGAATTGTGGCGCTTTGCAACCATCTGCACCACTCAATCGTCTTCCGCCCGCAAAATGGGGATCGCAGTGGGGTTCGGAAAGGCTCTCTTCGGATATTCTTGAACCAGAACGACGGTGTTCTTTGAAGTATGGCGTCTTGGGACGCCCGTAGAACAAATGGCTTCCGATGTCGACTGAAAGTTGATCGGACGGCATTTGAAAAAGGGTTGAGGGTGTTCGGTTGAATCAGACTTTGCGTCGTTCGAAGGGTTTTACGTTGATCGAGTTGTTGGTGGTCATCGCCATCATTGCAATTCTTGCTGCGCTTCTTTTCCCGGTTTTTGCGTCGGCAAAAGAAGCGGCTAAGAAGACCGCCTGTCTATCCAACACCAAGCAGATCGCGACTGCGTTCCTGATGTACCAAACCGATAACGACGATGGATTCCCTAACACGGGCGAGTCCGGTTTATGGTTTGGTCGCCGATTCCGTTGGCCGATCATGCCGTATTTGGCGCTTGCCCAGCAGCGGGTTTCGAATACGAACCCGAGCGCCACTTCTAGTTCGGCCCTTCTGTATTGCCCTTCGGACACCACTCGAGGGGCGTTCAACGACACCTCCTACGCGTACGTCTCTTCCCTCTATCGACCGTGGTCGTTCCTGCAAACCGCGACTTTAAACGACCTGCGTGTCAATGATCCTTGTCCGACAACCTGTGTGACTATCACGACGAGCGGCGTGGAAACTCCAAGCCGTAAGGTGATGCTGCTCGAATGGATCAATTCGCACCAGTCCGGTCCCAGCGGGCAAACGGGCCCTTGGGGTCGCACCGGCGCGTCAACGGGTTGGGTTCCGGGGCCCGGACGATTTGAGGGCACTCGAAATCTTTGCTTCGTCGATGGGCACTCCAAGTTCACGCGCGCTGCGGCAATGACGGTTTCTCACTTGGATACCCCCGACCCCAACGTTACGCCTTTGGGATCGTTTGGTTCGGACTTAAAATAACGGTCGATGAACATCGCGGTGATCGGGGGCGGAGTCATGGGGCTCTCGATCGCCTGCGCGCTCCAGTCGATCTCCCCGGAGAATACGGTGACCCTGTTCGACCGTTTTCCTCTGGATCACACAAACGGGTCTTCGCACGGACGGTCGCGCATTGTGCGCATCAGCTATCCGGCCCCATTCTTCGCGGGCATCATGGCGGAAGCCATGCCTCTTTGGCGAGAGTGGCAAGCGGCTGCATCCCAGTCGTTCTTGTTCGAAACGGGCCTGTTGTACTTCGGCGCCGCCACCAATCCTGACATTATCGGAGTAAGAGAAGCCCTAAAAGACCTGCAAGTCGTGCATGAGGTTCTTGGATCGGATGCTTGCAAGAAAACGTATCCAAACTTGCACTTATCGCAATCGGAAGAGGCGGTTTTTGCCCAGGATGGCGGTTGGGTCCACGCCGATCGAGTGCGAAGTTTTCTTGCCAACCGATTTCTCGAAGCCGGAGGGGTCTTCGTGCAGAGAGCCGTTTCTCGAGGGGACTACGTCGATTCGCCTTTCGACCAAGTCGTGGTGGCGACCGGAGCCTGGATCACCGATTTTGCACCCTTGCCGGCGACTGTCAAGAAGCAGACCGTGGCCTACGTAAAGGGATTGTGGGAGGGGCCGGCTTGGATCGATGCGGAGGGTCGGATGGCGTACGGTTTCCCCAACGCGCCAACCGAGAACGGTTTGGGACCG
>CAYYJX010000037.1:0-30413 GCA_964471545.1 uncultured Fimbriimonas sp.
TTCTGACCCAAAGAAAGACTCCGAAACCCAGGGTTAACACCCTGGGCTGCGATGCCGGCCGCGGCTCCGCCGCTTTTGATGGATCGGCATGAAGGGAAATTCCTTCCTGATCAAGGCGAGAAGCGGATGGAGATTTACGGTTGACTCTCAACCAAAAGGCCGTCGTTGGCGAGCCCAGACCTCAGCCGGTAACCTTAACCGCATGGGGCTCTCCATCGCCTTCCGGACCATCACCAACCCAAAGCTCTTTCCGCTCGCAATCAGCCGCGGGGTGACGTCTTCCAGCGATAACCTTTACGTCACGCTCTCGGACGGAGAGCACGAAGGATACGGTGAGCTCAGCCCCGCCACCGCCAAAGAGTGGACGGCCGAACGAGGACAGGCTCAGTTGCAGGCTTTCTTCGACGAGTACGCCGGTTTTCGGGAACCCATCGCCCCAGCCCCGCACGATGTGTGGCAGGCCATGCGCGATCGGCAAATCGATCCGCCCGCCATGGCGGCGCTCGACTGCGCGCTGTGGGATCTGCTTGCCAAGCAGGCAGGGCTTCCGCTGTATCGCCTGCTCGGGCTCCCTCGCCGAGCGGTTCCCACCAGCGTCACCATCGGCCTCAACCCGCCGGAAGTCACCAAAGATCGGGTGCCGCAAATCCTTTCAATGACGGGCGGAAAGAACCTCAAGATCAAGTTGGGCTCGCCCGAGGGACGAGACTTCGATCGAGCTCATTTTGAAGCGGCGAGAGAGGCAGCGGCCCCGTTTGGAGTCGGTTTGCGCGTGGACGCCAACGGCGGTTGGACTGTGGAAGAGGCTCTGCAGATGATTCCTTGGCTTGCCGATCGCGGCGTGGAATACGTGGAGCAACCATTGGTGGAAGGTGGCGAAGACGGTTTGCCCACTCTGTTCAAGAACCGAGCATTGCCGATTTACGTGGACGAATCTTGCCGATTCGCCACCGATATTCCTAAATGGGCGCACGCGGTGGATGGCGTGAACCTCAAGCTCATGAAATGCGGAGGGATCACCGAGGCGCTTCGTATTGTCGCGACGGCGCGATCGTTTGGCTTAGGAACCATGATCGGCTGCATGAGCGAATCGAGCATTGCGATTGCGGCGGGAGCGGCGATGTCTGCCCTGTTCGACCATATCGATCTGGATTCGCACCTCAACCTCAACCCCGACCCCGCAACAGGTGCACCCATCACTCAGGGCTGTATCTTGCCGGAAGAGAGGCCGGGTCACGGGGCTAAACTCGACTTTTCGATCCTGTGAACAGGTTCAAACATATCATGGTTCACTGATATCGAACAAAGTACGGGAACTTACTAATTTTATCCGTGTTTATCCTAAGCGTTGTCTAGACATGTCCAAATATCAGTAGTGCCGGTTGCGATGGCCCTGTGCCGATCTCTCCCACTCCCGCAGCGTAGTCGCCTGAGCTTCCGGCAATCTTTGGGTCGATCGGACCCTCGGGCAAGACTATGGCGAGTCAGAAAGATAGAAAGGGCAGGGATTTTCCGTTCAATTCCGGCCTGAGACTCGTCGCACTCTTCACCACTTTAGCCATCGGAATCTTGTGGTTCTCTGGGTACCGGTTTGAGGCCGACCGAAGGCTTGCCGCGACTCTGGAAATCAAGCGCGCGCTGCATGACATTGCAATCGACGTGACGCGGCTTGAAGACCGCATTGAAGAGACCATCGAAGGCGAAACCGAATCGGTTTTAGGGGACGATCTCGACCAAGCTCGATTGACGACGCACCTTGGGCGAATCCAAGCCACCATTGGGCGAGCAATCGACCTTGCCGGACCGTTCCCCAAGTTGGCCGAACCGCTGCAGAATGTTCAGGCCGCCCAAATTGAGACCTGGAGTCAGGTCAATCCGCTTCTAAACAACACCGTCGCAGACGATCAAAAGGCTCTGCCTTCACTCGCCGCCCTACGGAAGCTGTTGGTGATGGTCGAAGAATCTCGTCTAGGGTGCTTCGAACAGATCAGTTCTCAAAAGCATGACGAAGCGGTAGTTGCCTTCTCTGCGCTGTTTGGCTTGATCGGCTGGTTTGTGGTTGCCATTGGTGCCTGGGTGCGACCCACCCTTCGATCCTTCCGACTTGCCCTGGGCGAAGTTGAAACCCACCGCGCAGAATTGCATCAACGGGAATCTGAGCTGGAGGCGTACCAAGCGGTTCTAGACAGGCACTCGATTGTCGCAACCACCGATAAACGTGGGCGAATCACCTCGGCGAACGATAAGTTTGTGGCGCTCTCCGGTTACTCGTTGGATGAGCTACTGGGTGAAGACCACCGACTTCTTAACTCGGGCTACCATTCCCGAGCGTTTTGGTCCGAACTTTACCGGACGATCCACCGGGGAGAGGTCTGGACGGGGACCATTCGCAACCGAGCCAAAGACGGCACCTTCTACTGGGTGAACACCAGCATCGGTCCCAAGCTGTCTGCCGAAGGCGAGATTGAAGGATTCATTGCGGTTCGAACGGACGTCACTGCCGAGAAGGTTGCCGAATCGTTGATCAGCGAGGCGTATCAGCGCATCGAACGGATCACCGACCACATTCCTGGTGCCGTCTTCCAATGGAAATTCCCCCTGGAAGGGAACCCGGAAACCGTCTTTGTCTCGCCAAAAGTCGCCGACCTCTTGGGTGTCACTCCACAGGCACTGCAAGAAGACTTTTCGCTTTGGACTCAGAGGCTGGACGGTCTAGGCGACGAGTTGAATACCTCGATCGACGATTGGGGCGAGGACGCCTTCCATCCAACTGGGTTGGAGTATGAGTTCGAGATCTTGCATCCGTCCAAGGGCAAACAGCGACTTTCGATTCGAACCTCGTTTGAGAGAGACCCCAACGGAGACCTTTCGGTTTTCGGCTTTTTAAGCGACGTCTCGGAGAAGCGCCGGATCGAAGAGCAGATTCAAGAACTCGGCGAGCGATTCTCTCTGGTTCAGAAGACCATTGATGTCGGCGTTTGGGATTGGCACGTCGGCACCAACCGGCTGGAGTGGGACGAGGAGATGTTCCGCATCTTTGGGGTGGACGCCAAAGAGTTCCAACACGGCTACGAGGACTGGGCAAGATGCTGCCAACCAGGCGAGGCGGACCGGATTGCAGCGAAGCTGAACGAAGCGATCCAGAACGGAAGCGAGATTCACGACGTGTTTCGGATCCATCACCCCGAATTGGGCGAGCGGCATATCACCATCGATGCGGTTATCGTTCGAGATAGAAACGGTAACGCTGAGCGGGTGGTGGGTCTCAACTTCGATATCACCGAGAAAGTGCAAATCCAAGACACGCTCAACGAAACCGAAGAGCGGTACCGATTGGCGCTCGCGGGTTCGAACGACGGCGTGTGGGACTGGGATATCGAGAACGGGAACGTTCTGTACTCCACGCGGTGGCGCGAGATCATGGGCATGACCCAGATGTCGGAATCCGCCGGACCCGATGTTTGGCTTGATCGGACGCACCCGGACGATGCACCGCACTTGGTTAAGGAAATTGGCGCATGCCTATCCGGAGATATCAACCTTCTCGATATCGAGCACCGCATCCTCCACGGAAACGGCTTCTACCGTTGGGTGCACGTGCGGGGCATTTGCTTGCGCACCGAAGGAAAAGCCAAGCGCTTCGTCGGATCCATTTCGGATATCCACCCGCGAAAGCTTGCCGAAGAAGCGCTGCGAGAAGCGGCCACCACGGATCGACTCACAGGCCTCCCGAACCGGGATTCTCTTTACACCTCGGTGGACGCAGTGATCGACCGGAATAAGGGTCGAAATCCGGTGCCGTTCGCCCTGATGTTCCTAGACTTCGACCGCTTCAAGGTGATCAACGATAGTCTTGGCCATGAAGTCGGCGATGCCTTCTTGGTCGCGGTTGCTCACCGACTTCGCGATCTCATTGGTGGGCTCGCCAAAAACGAGGGCGGTCACAACGTGGTCTCCCGCCTTGCCGGCGACGAATTCGTGATCTTGGTGGATAACTGCGACCAAGACAAGGCTCTTGAACTTAGCGAACTGATTTTGGAGGTCTTGAGCGCTCCGATCGATGTGCAGGGCAACACGCTGTACGCCACTGCAAGCGTGGGCATTGTCACCGACAAGCAACTGGACCTTACCAAAGGCACCGAAGGCGCCCTGGCAGACGCCGATCTGGCGATGTACACCGCCAAGTCCAACGGTAAGAACCGGGTCGCCCTGTTTGATGAGAGCCTACGAACCCAGGTTCAGCATCGCTTAGAGTTGGAGCAAGACTTGCGTCGGGCGCTTTACTTTGGCGAGTTCTCCATGAAGTATCAGCCGATCATGTCTTTGGCAGAGGGCACCATTGCCTCCTTCGAAGCCTTGATTCGGTGGAACTCTCCGACTCGCGGATTTGTATCGCCCGCCGACTTCATCCCGATTGCAGAAGACAGCGGACTCATCATCGGCCTGGGTGATTGGGTGATGGAAGAGGTTTGCCGACAGATTTTGGAGTGGCAAGCGGTCTATCCAGAAAAGAAGATCTCGGTGAGCATCAACGTTTCTCGAAAGCAATTGATGCTGCCTCTGTTCGCAGAACGGGTGGAACACCTTGTGCGGGGCATGGGCATTGAACCCAGCTTTATTCACCTAGAAGTCACGGAGAGCGCGTTGATGGCGAACACCGAGATTGCCACCAATACGCTCAAGCAGCTTCGCGATGCGGGATTCCATATCGACTTGGACGACTTCGGAACGGGCTACACCTCTCTTGCCGACCTCGATCACTTCCCGTTGAACGTCATCAAGATCGACAAGTCTTTCGTCGACGACATCACCTCGGGCGGTCGAAGCATGGAAGTGATCCGTGCGGTGCGAACGCTCGGCGACGCGATTGGAGCGAGGATCATTGCCGAAGGCGTGGAAAACGAGGACCAGCTGCGCATGCTGTACTACATGGGCATCGATATGGTTCAGGGCTACCTGATCTCCCGACCGCTGGACCCAGACGACGCCATCCTATTCGAATACGATCTGGGTGCCAAGCTCCGCGCAGCCGCCTAACGGCGCATCTCTGCTCTACTCGTCGATTCGGCTGAAGTAGATCACGGTGACGGTGTGGTTGGGGGTGATGAGGTCGCCATAGATGCGGCCCATCAGCGCCAGCACGTCATCCGTACTTCGGAATTCTGGGTTCTCGCGCTCGATGTCTCGAGGGGAGAGTTCGGAGATGAGTTTCACCTCCACTCGGTCGACCAGGGCGCTGTAAAGCTTTTGGCGTCGACCGAATCGGGGTCCAACGGTGACCCAGACCACCATGCCTGTCTTGTACTTGTCCGACTTGTCGCCAAGGCGAATGGTGACCGTTTTTCGGTTGGTCAGCAGGATATCGGCGTAGATGTCGGAGTAAAAGTTGAGCGCGTACATGGGTTTACCGGGCTGCCCTAATCTTGGACGGTTTCATTGTTTGTGAAACGCGATCCTGGATACAAGCGTTCGCTACCTATACACGACGCTTGAAGACGGCAAAAAAGACTGTTAAGGGGCAGAATCGCGAATAGCCCCGGTGATTTGCTATGGTTATTCGTCTCGTCCAGCGGTGTTGAGCAGCCTTTGACCATGCCGATCCTCTTTGCCATTCTCGGATTTCTCGTTTTGTACTTTGGCGTACTTGCCATCATCGCCCGCATCTTTGTGTTTCCTTACCGGACTCCGGTTTACATCTCTCCCGCGTACATGAACCTGCCGCAGGAGAATCTGATGCTCACCAACGATAAGGGTCACAAGCTAATGGCGTGGTGGGTGCATCGAGACGACCCCGATCTGGTGGCGATCTTCGCGCACGGCTACATCATGAATCGCTCGGAATTGGTGCCGACGGCTCGGGCCTTTCACCGATGGAACTGTGCGGTGCTGATGTTCGACTTCCGCGCTCATGGACACTCGCAAGGTCGCAAAACCACCCTGGGTTGGGAAGAGCGGTTCGATCTCAGGGCTGCGGTCGAAGAGGCTCGCAAGCGATACCCGGGCAAGAAGATTGTTTTGCTGGGTTCCAGCATGGGCGGAGCGTGCGGGGCGTATGCGGTTTCGGAAGACCCGGACTTGTTCGATGCGATGATCCTTGACGCAGCCTACGGCGAGCTGCTTTCAGCCGTGGACGGTTGGTGGGATCTCATCTTCGGTCAGCGCTTTAAGTGGATCATGGCTCCGGTACCGATGCTCGGCGCCCCGATGATGGGCATCAACCCGTACAAGATCTCGGTCACGCGCTCGTTGAAGAACTACCGCAAGCCCGTTTTGTTGATTCACGGTCGAGATGATCGCTTAGCGAAGCCGTCCGACGCCGAGGCCAACTTTAAAGCCCTGCCGGGGCCTAAGAAGTTGATCTGGTTTGATCACAGCGGCCACAGCGAACCGCGCCTGAAGTATCCGTTCCAATACGACGAGAGCATCCACGCGTTCTTGGTGGAGCACGGCTTGCTTCCGCAGACCACCCCGTTCAATCACGAATCGCCTTTGGACGCGGTGGAATTAGACGTTCATGCCGGATTAGCCCCTTCTCCGAGAACGGGGGTTGCCGTCATCAACGGAGATCATTCAGCGGAAGTCCCAACGAATCGGTAGGTTCTGCGCCCTCGGGCGGGTCAACTGCGCTAAAATGACCTACCGCGAACCTAACGGCTTGCTCTTTCTCGGCTCGTCGTAGGGTCTTTTCGCGCATAGGAAGACACCGATGTCGGAGACCATTGAGAGTTTGCTCCACGAGGCGCGCACGTACCCGCCCAGCCCCGAATTCGTTGCCCAAGCCAACGCGAACGACCCCAGCATTTACGACAAAGCCTTTCACGATCCGCAAGGGTTCTGGGAGAGTTGGGCAAAGACTCTGCATTGGTTCCAACCGTGGAATCGGGTTTGTCACTTTGAGCCCCCGGTGGTGGAGTGGTTCATCGGCGGCAAGCTGAACGCCTGCTACAACTGCGTCGATCGCCATGCCGAGGGCGAGCGAGCCAACAAGCGAGCGATTGTTTTTGAAGGGGAACCGGGCGACGTTCGAGAGCTGACCTATGCCGAACTGAAGGTCGAGGTTTCTAAGGTTGCCAACGCACTCAAAGAACTCGGCGTCCAAAAGGGCGACCGCGTTTGCATCTATCTACCGATGGTGCCGGAGCTACCGATCACCATGCTCGCCTGCGCCCGAATCGGCGCGGCGCACACCGTTGTGTTCGGTGGATTCAGCGCGGATTCGCTTGCCGAGCGCGCCAACGATGCCGAAGCGAAGGTCATCGTCACCGCCGACGGAGGCTGGCGAAGGGGCAGCGTGGTTCCGCTGAAGAAGATCACCGACGAGGCGTTTGAGAAGCACGGCTGCAAGACGGTGGAGAAAGTTCTGGTTCTCAACCGAGTGGGCGAAGCGGGCGGCGAGACCAACATGGTCGAAGGTCGAGACGTGCACTGGTCGGAGATCGTGACCCGACAATCGGAGGATTGCCCCTGCGAGGTGATGGACTCTGAAGACCTTCTCTTCATCCTTTACACCTCAGGATCGACGGGCAAGCCGAAGGGCATCACCCACACCACGGGTGGTTACCTCACGGGCGTCACCGCCACTTCCAAGCTGGTTTTCGATCTCAAGGAAGACGATCTGCACTTCTGCACCGCCGACTGCGGTTGGATCACAGGGCACTCGTACATCACCTACGGACCGCTTTCCAACGGCGCCACCGTTCTGATTTACGAAGGCGCACCGGACACTCCGGACAAGGATCGTTTCTGGCGAATCATCGAGAAGCACAAGGCGACGATTCTTTACACCGCTCCCACCGCCATTCGAACGTTCATGAAGTGGGGCGCGGAGTATCCGGCGCGATGCGATCTTTCCAGCCTGCGACTTCTCGGCTCGGTGGGTGAACCGATCAACCCCGAAGCTTGGATTTGGTACCACACCAACATTGGCGGCGGTCGATGTCCGATTGTGGACACCTGGTGGCAAACCGAAACCGGCGCGATCATGATCACCCCGCTGCCGGGCATCACCGCAACCAAGCCCGGTTCGGCCACGCACCCCTTCCCAGGCGTGCACATCAAGGTTCTGGACGATCACGGGAACGGAGTCGAGATTTCCGGTCCGGGTGCATCCAACATGACTCGTGGCGGCTACCTTGTGATCGAGCAGCCTTGGCCGAGCATGACTCGGGGCATCTACAACGACCCGGATCGGTACAAGAAGACGTATTGGAGCCGCTTCCCCAAAAACTACTTTGCGGGCGATGGCGTGAAGTTGGACAACGACGGCTACCTGTGGTTGCTGGGTCGCGTGGACGACATCATGCTGGTTGCAGGACACAACATTTCCACCATGGAAGTGGAGTCTGCACTGGTGGATCACGCCGCCATTGCCGAAGCGGCCGTCATCGGCAAAACGCACGACGTCAAGGGTCAGGCGATCTCCGCCTTCGTGAGCCTTCGAGCCGGATTCACTCCTTCGGATGCGCTAATTTCGGAGATCAAGGCTCACGTTGCCAAGAAGATCGGTCCAATTGCTCGCCCGGACGATGTGTTCATCTCCGCCGACCTGCCTAAGACTCGATCCGGAAAGATCATGCGACGATTGCTTCGCGACATCGCCGAAGGTCGCGCTCTGGGCGACACCAGCACCCTCGCCGATCCGGCAGTGGTGGCCTCGCTCAAGGATAAGTACGAGACGAGCGAAGGCTAGTCTCTTCGGATCGGTTCTCCATTCAAAGAGAGGTTTTGAATCTTTCGAACGGTTTTTGGGGAACCGATCCTCTTCTAAGTCCCTTACGGACGGTGTAGAATCGGCTTGGTCTCGCGCCAATTGGGTTGGCGTGCGTCTCCGAATCGTGTAACCTTACAGTTCAACGGGAAACCATCGGTCATGAATAACAAAGACACTTGGAATCTAGCCCTTTCAATCGCCGCTCCTGTTTTGGCGATTATCGTGGCGCTCACCCTCTTCTTCACGAAGCCTGAGCCCAAGCCGCCCACGCCCGTGGAGCAAGCCAACCTGACCGAAGCCAAGCTTCCGGACGCACCGGTGCAATATGCCAACGCCCTGCCGAACGCAGGCGCAGGCGCATCGGGTGGATTCGGTGGCCCTGGCGCAGGCGGTCCCGGCATGGCAGGTGGACCTGGCATGATGGGCGGTCCCGGCATGATGGGTGGTCCTTCCGCAAGCGGCGCATCCGGTATGGGTGGCGGCGTCCGAAGCGGTCCTCCTCAAGGCAGCGCACCCGGCATGATGGGTGGTCCTTCCGCCAGCGGTGCCAGCGAAGGCAAGATCATGCGACCCGGCGACGGCGCTTAAACGAATTCTTTCACACCCGGTTTCCACTCCTCGGTACACTCTGGCTACCGAGGAGTTTTTTTATGCCTGTTCCAACGGTTCTCAATGTCGGCTTCTACAACTATGTGTTGACCGACAAGATCGTGGCACTGGTAAGTAGCGAATCGGCGCCGATGCGGAGACTCGTCCAAACCTTGCGGAAAGAAGGGACGTTGATCGATGCCACGCAGGGAAGGCGAACCAAGTGCGTGATCTTCACGACGTCCAACGCCGTCGTGCTCTCGGCGATCAGTCAGGAAACTCTCTCGAAACGACTCACCGTCGGGGACAACTCGGTTGGCCAGGCGGAAGAGGACGAAAACTAAATGGCCAACGGATTTTTGGAATCTTTGCTCAGCCGATTCTCGCGAGACATCGGAATTGACCTAGGAACGGCGAACACTCTGGTTCACGTCGGGGGTCGGGGCGTTGTCTTGCGCGAGCCGAGCGTTGTTGCCATTAGTAAAGACGACGGGAAGGTGATGGCCGTAGGCGCGGAAGCGAAGCGCATGCTCGGCCGAACTCCTGCGAACATTGTTGCCACTCGCCCCTTGAAAGATGGCGTTATCGCCGACTACGAGCAGACCTTGAAGATGCTGCAGCACTTCATCAGCAAGGTCAGCCCGAAGAGCCCGATGCTCCGCAAAACCGTTGTGGTGGGCATTCCTAGCGGCGTCACCGAAGTGGAACGTCGCGCGGTTATTGAGGCGAGCAAGAACGCCGGAGCCACCCACGCCTACGTCATTGAAGAGCCCATGGCCGCCGCTATTGGCGCGGGTCTCCCTGTAGACGAACCCTCTGGCTCGATGATCGTGGACATTGGTGGCGGAACCACCGAGGTTGCGGTGATCTCTCTTGGCGGAATCGTCTTCTCGAAGTCCATTCGTGTGGCGGGCGACGAACTGGACGACGCGATTGTTTCTTACGTGAAGCGCGCCTACAACCTTTCCATCGGAGACCGGACTGCCGAAAACTGCAAGATCGAAATCGGCTCCGCTTATCCTCTTGAGCAAGAGTTGACGATGGAGATCAAAGGTCGAGACCTCATTACGGGTCTTCCGCGCAGCACGATGATCTCTAGCGACGAGCTGCGAAACGCTCTTGCCGAGCCCGTGAACGCCATTGTGGAGGCCGTTAAGTTGACTCTTGAAGCCACCCCGCCCGAACTGGCGGCGGACGCCATGGATCGGGGCATTATGCTTGCGGGCGGAGGCGCCCTTCTGCGCGGTCTCGATCGTCTTCTGCAACGCGAAACCGGGATGCCCGTTCACATTGCCAACGACCCCCTAAGCTGCGTGGCTGTGGGAACCGGAATCGTGGTGGAGTCGATGCACAACAATTTGCTGCTGAGAAAGATGTTGGAGAAATCGTCACGGACGTAAATCGCAAACCCACTCTTGGTTCGACCTTGCTTTTGGGCCTTGCATTGCTGGCCGTTGGAATCGTATTGAGCGTTTTCCAGAACCGCGAGCGCTCTCAAAACCGGGTCAGCATTTTCGATTCCGTCATCCGCACCACGGTCTCGCCCATTGCGGGTCCTTCCGGACGTCTCTATCGAAACCTGTACACGTTCGGCACCATCGCCTGGCAGGGTCAGTCCATCCTGAACGAGAATCGAGCGTTGAAGGCGCAGATGGTCGCCGTTTCTCAATATCAGGAGACCGTGGATCGCCTGCAAAAGGAAGTCGATAGCCTTCGCAACCTCAGCGCACTGGCTCCTTCTTACAACCGACCAAGAGTCTTTGCCGACGTTATCGGTCTGTTTCCCAACGAAAACCGGATCACGCTTGGGGCGGGGTCCAAGAAGGGCGTCAAACCGGGGTGTCCGGTGGTCACGGCAGACGGTTTGCTCGGCATTGTTCAAACCGTCTCTCCGGGCGAGTGTCAGGCTCTGCTGCTCAACAGTGTGGGCGTGACGGTCGGAGCCTTGGCTCCAGCTCACAACCCGCCTCTGGCGGGACTTTGCCGAGGCGATGCGCCGTTTGCGAGCGTGACCTTTGAGGACCCGAACGCGCCCGTTGCAATGAACGATTTGGTGGTCACCAGCGGCTTCAGCAGCCGCATTCCGCGAGGCATTCCGATCGGTCGGGTGGTTCAGATCATCGATCGCCAGGAGACCGGAGCACGAAAGGCGTTCATCAACCTTAGCGCCTCGGTTGGAACGTTGCGAGAGGTGGTGATTCTTCTGTGAACAGCAGCTCCGCCGGAAGCAAGCTGATTTGGACCTCCGTGTTCACGCTCTGGATCGCCGCTGGGCTTCAGCAAGGCGTAGGAGCCATGGCCACCGTTTTCGGCATTGCGCCCGACTATTTGGTGGTTGCCGTGAGCGTTCTTTCTTTGTACGGCAACTCTCGGTCTGGAATGGTGATGGGCTTCTTTGGAGGTCTTCTAATGGGATCCATCTCCGGGGCGAACCTATGGCAGTACGTCCTGAGTCGCATGATTGCCGGCTTTGCCACGGGCAGCATTCCAGAGCTTCGGTTTAAGAACAATGTTGCGGTAGCCGCCAGTTCGGCGGTGGTTGGAACCCTGATTGCCCAGTTCTCGCTGATGTTTGTCGCTCCGCCCCGCTTACTCGGACCCTTCATCGGGGCTACAATTGGATCAGCGATGTACAACGCCGTCATCGCGATGCTGCTGAGCATCGTTTTGAATCGGGTGTTCGCGGTTCCGCGGTACGAGCGCCTCTAGGCTTTTGCGGACTGCTTCCCTCCGGCTCAGAACTCCATTGGCGATTGCAGGAAGCACATGAGCGAACACGTCGACGTTCTGACAATGGCCCGCGAACAACTCGCGATCGCCGCCCAGTACTTGGATCTTGATGAGGGCCTTCACAGCGTTTTGGCCCACCCCATGCGAAAGCTGGTGGTGAACTTCCCGGTGGTTCTAGACAATGGCGCGGTGCAGGTGTTTGAAGGCTATCGCGTTCAACACAACTCGTCTCGTGGCCCCACGAAGGGTGGCATCCGCTATCACCCATCGGTAGACGTTGACGAAACCACCGCCCTTGCCATGTGGATGACGTGGAAGTGCGCGGTGGTGGGTCTGCCTTATGGCGGCGCCAAAGGCGGCGTGAAGATTGACACCAAGCTTTACAGTCGTCGAGAGATTGAAAAGCTGACCCGGCGATTCGTCACCGAAATCAACATGGTTTTGGGCGAGTGGCGAGACATTCCTGCCCCGGACATTGGCACCAACGCTCAGGTGATGGCATGGATCATGGATACGTTCTCCATGCAGGCGGGTTACACCGTCAACGGCGTTGTCACCGGAAAGCCCGTGGATCTTGGCGGCTCAAAGGGTCGTGTTGAAGCAACGGGTCGAGGCGTGACGGTGATGGCGCAGCAAGCCGCGAAGACCATTGGAATGGATCTTTCGAAGTCCAAGGTCATCGTCCAGGGCTTCGGAAACGTGGGTTCGGTCGCGGCTCGGCTTTGTGAAGAGCATGGGGCGACGGTTGTTGGTCTTTCCGACGCGATCGGCGGCATTTACAACGAGAACGGACTCCCTGTCAGTGAACTCGTTCACCGATACAGCGGCCGAGAGGGCGGCATTCGCGAATACAAGGACGCTCAGCAGGTGAGCAACAAGGAATTGCTGGAGATGCCCTGCGACGTACTGATTCCGGCGGCCATTTCTGGACAGATCACCAAGGACAACGCGGACAAGGTGAAAGCCAAGCTAGTGGTGGAGGGCGCCAATGGACCCTGTACCCCCGACGCCGACCGCATCTTTGCCGATAAGGGCACTTTGGTGGTTCCGGACATTCTTGCGAACGCAGGCGGCGTGATTGTCTCCTACTTCGAGTGGGTCCAAGGACTGCAAAGCTTCTTCTGGGAAGAAAACGAGGTCAACGATAAGTTGGAGCGAATCATGACCACCGCTTTCCAAGAAGTGGAAGCAACCATGAAGGCTCACAAGACGGATATGCGGACCGCGGCGCTGATTATCGGCGTGAAGCGCGTTGCCGATGCCACCGTGAAGCGCGGCATCTTCCCCTAATGGCTCAGACCGACCTCGCATGGTGCTCTTAACCCATGCGAGGTCATAAGCGAGGATAATAGGTATTTTCCTCTTATAGATAAAACTAGCCTTGTAAACTTGTTCAATTTTAAACTTGGCTCCGAACGAATCGCACGATAAAAACGTCCAGAGCTTACAAATCTGAACAATTACTCCCAAAATGGCCTTTGATTCGCACAAATGACTCATTAATTGCAGTTTTGTAATTAAATTGAAATGCCACTGACGCGGGTCAGCATGCTAAGATTTACACGTTGGAGCTATGAGCAATTCACGCCGCGCAACCATCCGGGAAGTAGCGCGTGAGTGCGGCCTTTCGCCTGGAACTGTTTCCAATGTACTCAATTCACGCAACGAGTTAGTAAAACCGGAAACAAGAGAAAAAGTTCTTGAAGCCGTACGGCGACTTAACTACAAGCCGACGACTCGAACGCGTGGCGATCGACCTGCACTCAGCAAGAATCTGGGGCTCGTTATGTTTGCTCCACGCGGACGAATGCTCTTTTCGCAATCGTTCACGAGCCACGTGATGGCAGGTGTCACTGAGGAAGCAGTGAACCTAGAATGGAGTGTCACTCTCTACATGGAGAAGATGTGGCGCGATCCCGATTCTGCCATTCGTCAGTACTGTTACGGTCAGTGCGACGGCCTGATCATCTCGTCCACCAGTTACGGACCTACGTTGATCGAGCCTTTGCTGGAACGAGGCATTCCTTTTGTGTTGCTTGGAGCCGGGAACGGTTACCGGAACTGCCACACGGTCGATATCGATAACTCCGAGGGATCTCGAAAGGCGACCGAGTATTTGATTAGTATCGGTCACAAACGCATTCTGCACCTTACAGGCAATACCACCCGACAATCGGCTAAGGAGCGCGCTCAGGGATACCTAGAGGCGATGTCTGAGGCGGGGCTGGAGCCGCAGATTCTTGAGGGTGAATTCAGCACCGAAGCCGGGAACGACCTAGGCGATAACTGGAAGTCCTTTACGGGCAATTATCGACCAACCGCCGTCGTTTGTCCCAACGACCTCGCCGCCGTAGGCTTGCAAACGGCGCTCGCTCGACAGGGCATCAAGTGCCCAGACGATGTTTCCATTGTCGGATTCGACGACTTTGAAGAGTCACGAACCGCACCCGTGCCCTTGACGACCATCCAGTATCCGCTCGATACCATTGCTTCCCAAGCGGTTCGGTTGCTGGTTCAGCTTTGCGAGCAGGCGGGCGGTCCGCCCAAGGCGCATCGACATTCCGCAGAACTGGTTGTTCGAGACAGCACGGCCCCATTAATCCAATAATCAACCCCGAAACTTGCCCACGAGTCGGTTAATCTGGACTCATGGCGCTTCTTCTTGGTGGACCCATTTACGCCCGGTATCTGACCTCCGACGAGTGGGTGGAACGTGTTCGCGAGGCCGGGTGGAAAGCGACCACTTGCCCGGTCGATCTGAACTCCTCGGACGCCACCCTGGAAGAGTACGAGCGGGCTGCCAAGGCCGCCGACATCATGATTGCCGAGGTGGGCGCGTGGAGCAACCCAATTAGCCCCAACGCAGAAGAGAGCGCCGCCGCCATTGAAAAGTGCAAGCGCGCGCTTTACGTAGCCGACAAGCTCGATGCGGGCTGCGCTGTGACCATCGCCGGTTCGCGTGGAACCCTGTGGGACGGTCCGCACCCCGACAACCTCACCGAAGAGACGTTCGACCTCATTGTTCAGGTGACGCGGGAGATCATCGACTCCGTGCAACCTTCCCGGTCCACTTTTGCGCTCGAGACCATGCCGTGGGTTTGGCCGAACTCGCCGCAGTCGTACCTGCGCCTGGTGGAGGCCATCGACCGCAAGGCGTTCTCCGTCCATCTCGATCCCGTCAACATGACCTCTCGCCCCGAACGCGCGCTCAACAGCACCGCGTTCTTGCAGGAGTGCTTTGAGGTCCTGGGCGACCGGATCAGGAACATCCATGCAAAGGACTTCCAGATGGCCCAGACACTGACAGTTCACATCTCTGAGGTCCCACCCGGCACAGGAGCTCTGGACTACCGAACCTTCCTGAAGCTCGCCAATCAACTGCCCGGCAAGGTTGGCTTTCTGCTGGAGCACATGGAGACGTGGGCCGAGTATGCCGAGGCGCGGGACTTTGTTCGCGGGGTCGGCGCGGAGATCGGCGTCCCGATCTGAGGCAGGGCTCTAACCCTTCTTCTTCTCGGGGAGGGTGGCGTCGGTCTTGGGTGGAACGGGTGCCGCGGGACTAGGAGCCGGAGCGTTCGACTTGCTTCCCCGAATAATCATCGGCTGCTTCATGCGATACGACCCCGTGCCGAACCGGTTGGAGTAGTCCACCGACAGCTTGTACGGTCGATCTTGGTCAAAGCCGAGCGAGAACGAAAGCGACTGAATGAAGTTGGACCCTTGGCGCGGGCGGTACACGAAGCGGTAGTCGAACTGCTGCGGCTGACCGGGGAGCGGCTCTGAGAGCTGCGTACGACCGAAGAAGAACCAACTAGAACCGAACGACTTCGCCGCCGCCGCCGAGAACTGCTCCACGCCGTTGTAGTCGATGGTGAGGTAATCGAAACCGAGTGACTTCGACAGCGGGTTGGTGAGCCCACCCGTCAGTGTCGGCACCGCGAACGCGGTGACCATGTTCTGCAAGTCGCGGTTGAAGTCTCCGCCAGATTGGCCTGTCGCCAGAGATTCGATCAGGTCGATTCGGCCCAATCGGTTGATGATCTCTTGTTGGGTTAGTCCTGCGGGCTCGCTGATAGCGGTGTACTGCAGGCCTTCTTCGACTAGTAGGTTGCCTCGGAAGGTGAGGATCGCCTCGTAGCGCTCCGGGATCGCGTTGTTGCGCAGGGTGGTGATTCGGGTGCGACCGACCATGTTGGTTTCCAGGCGAGCGTCCACCGCAATCTCACTCTTGGCTTCGTAAATCAGCGAGATCGTGCCACCACGGTCGACCTTGACCTCGCCGCCGGGAAGGTTGACCGATCCATCTTTCACCACCAGCTCAGATCGCACGATGGGCTTGGTGAGTTGACCCCTGATGGAAGCCGATCCTTCTAGCTGCAGTTTTGCAAGCGGCACTCGGATCTCGGCGGGTTCCACCAGCGCGATCGTGAGGTCGAACCGAGGATCGACGGGGGGCGCTTCCCCGCCGCCATCGGAGGGGGCCAAGGGCGGAACCGCCGTTTTGACTTTGGATAGCTCGATGCGCCCGACGATGGAAGGGCTGTCGGCCGTTCCGGAGATCACCACCGGATTCGGCGTGTTCAGTCGGAGTTCACCCGACGAACCATCGGCGAAGGTTTGCCGCACGTCGAGCACATCCATGCGCAGCTCGCCCTTCACGGGCCTGCCTTCCAGCGCCGAGCGCTCTCTGGTGCCCGCCTTTGCTTTGGGGTCGGGAGCCTCCAGTAGGTCGCGAATCGGCACCTCTAAGAAAGCGACCAAGTTCGGTTTGGTTTGAACGGCCGACTGACGACTGTTTGCGGTCACATCCAGACGGGCGGTAGGGTTGTTCGGGTCTTCCACCTTGAGCGAGACGAGAACGTTGCGGAGACTCGGGTCGATTTTGGGGGCAATGGTCCCGCCGCCCACAAATTCAAGTTCCTCCGCGTAAAGCTCGACGCTGCCCTCCACCTTGGGCTTGGAAAGCGTTCCAGAGAGTCGTAGCGGGATCGGCTTGCCATCCGGACCGACACCGCTCCGAATTTCCGACTTTGCCGTGCCCACGTTGAGCACGGGAATGAGATCGATCAGGTCGTTCAGCGGCCGTCTTGCCAGGGCAATCTCTGCCGAAACGGGTTCTTCCATCGCGACCCCGTTCTGCCCCGCAACCGGGATAGAAGCTTTGAAATCACCCTCCAACAGGTTCACCCGGAAGTGACCGTTGGGCTGCACCCGACTGATGCCCTCTTCCTTCAATTTAAACGGCGGAACAATAACCTGCACGCCCATCGGTTCGTAGACCAGGGTTTCCAGCGTGGGCGAGGCAAAGTTAGAAGCTAGGGTGACCTCTTCTGGCTTGGGCCGAGTCGCCCGCAGCAGATTGGCAGAGGGGGAACTCACCCCGGCAGAATCCTCGATGGACGCCATGAGGTCCTCGAAAATCTGATCGGCCCGGGTTTTGCGGCG
This sequence comes from uncultured Fimbriimonas sp., assembly GCA_964471545.1. Classification (GTDB taxonomy): domain Bacteria; phylum Armatimonadota; class Fimbriimonadia; order Fimbriimonadales; family Fimbriimonadaceae; genus Fimbriimonas. The sequence continues at coordinate 17,474 of CAYYJX010000037.1, forward strand.
GAGAGCGACCGTATCCTTGGGGGCACCTTCTTGGACGCGTCTTCGAAACGCCAAAGTCGCCGATGCCGACCCTTGAATCACGGGCTCTTCCCTCTTGCCCGAAACCTCCAACGAAAGAGCGTCTAGACGAGCGTTGAAGTTCTTGACCTGCGGCGCGACTTCGGCGAAGACCTGAGCATCCAAGTTGACGAGATCCGCCGAGAAAGAGACGTCTCCATCCGGCGCCAAGTCGATCGCACCCTTCGCCACCAGGTTGAGCGGGTCGCCCTCGACACTCAACCCTTTCAGCATGAAACGTCTAACTTTTGCGATGGAATCTTGCTCATAGTCGAAGGTTGTCTTGAGGTTGCCAAGGATGCTGTCTCCCAGTGAAAGGTCGTTGATGAACAGCGAACCGCCGTACACGAACAGTCGGTCTTGGCGACCTTTGATGTCACCCTGCGCAGTCTCCGTGGGCACTTCCTGAAGAGTGGGCTCTAGCCGCGTGAGCGGCAGGATGTTGCCGAGAACTTCGTCGTCGGGCGGAATCGCGGGGAGCTTCTTCTTCAGCGGATCGGCGTCGCCCAGGTCGATCTGGCCGACCAGAGTCGCCGCTCCGGAAACCTCGCCGCCGAGCTTCTTCACCAACTCCAAAGACTCATCCCGACCGATCTCTTTGGGCTGAATTCCGGCTAGAAGCAGCTCTCGCAGGGGCATCTTGAGCAAGCCCACCGAGACTTCTAGGTTGCCTGTGTCTTGCTCAAACTTCTTGGCGTTGATTTCGACGAAGCGGCCGATTTCACCCACAATCGCCTGCCCAGACCAAATGCCGTTGTCTCCGCGAATCACCGACCACTCGCCGTCGATGGGCGTGGACTGGTTGAGTTTGACGGAGGTCAACTGACCGTCTGCAGCGACCTCGGTGACCTTCTTGTTGTTCAGCCGAACCGTGGCTCGACCCGCGACGGTGCCCTGCAGCGAGAGGTAGCTGACAAACGGGGCAAGCAAGGGTCGGATACCCAAGTCTTTCCAGTTCGCGGTGAAGACGCCCTGGTTCTTTTGCACGTCGTATCGACCCGAGATGGTGGCGCCACCGCCGGCGAGGCTCACCTGAGTGGGCTCCACCTCGGCGATCGAATCTTCAAACTTCAGCGTGCCCGCTACTTTGTCCACCCGAATGTTGGGACCAAGAAGGTCCGTAACGGTGAACGAAGCGGTCGCCTTCGGCTTCTTGACCGTTCCTTCCACACGTACGCTCGGAATGTCGACGATAGCGTTGAACGGGGGTTCTTCCCCATCGGAGATCAGTTCGCTCACGTCGGCGATCTGCAGACCCTTGACGCTGAGTTTTCCGGCGATCTGCTCGCCTTTCATCACGTAGTCAAAAGCGCCTTCTACCAGTCCAGTGCCTTTGTACGCCTCGATCTCTGTCACGCGAACCCGGCTCAGGGTGGCAAGAAATCGCGCCCGCGCACTGGGCAATTTCACTTGCTTGCTCCCAATGCGGAACGCTTCGATCCGACCCGCGGCGACAGGTTTTGTGGTCGTTCCGGTGACTTTGCCAAACACATCCACCGTGCCCGTGACATCGCTCTGGATCTCGCCGAGAGGAATGGCTCGGGCGTGGGTGTTGATTGCGAGTCCTCCATTCACGTCCACCCATCCTCGCGCGCTGAGAATTCCCAAAGGTCCGGTGTAGTTCACTCGGTCGATGCTAAGCCGATTCCCGTCGAAAACTCCCGCTGCCTGAACCACGCCTTGAGCGCGTCGCTTGTCTAGAACGGGGTCCCCAAGTCCGGTGACGGTTGCTCGACCCAAAACCCGGAATTCGGCTTGAGGCTTGGCGGCCGTGCCGGAGAGAGCGGCGAAGGCGTTGACTCGCCCCCGAGCCCGCTCGGCAACCTCTTTCACCGGCAACTGAGAGAGCATCAAGCCGCTCGCCCGAACGAATCCATCCAGTTCCCCTTTTTGAACGCCGTATCGAACGTTGCCGGTGAGCGCCGATCCCGCAAATGCGCCGCCCGTGATTGCGGCGGAGACGGTGGTGTCTGAAACATCGATCTCGGCGCGGGGATTCTGAACGGCAAACTGCTCGTAGGCAACTTCGTCGGCGGCCACATTCACGCGAGCGGTGACGCGAATCGGACCCGGTTTCTTAGCGGTCGGATCTTGGGCTCGAACTTCGGCGGCTTGGCTGGCAACGCGAAGGTTTTTGACTCGTAGTTGCTTGGGAATCTGCGGCGCAAGGCCGGTGAGTTGCTTCCAGTCGAAAGCCGTGTTTTGCAACGACCCACTGGCAACCACATTCTCGATCTTTCCAGCCGAAAGGTCGCCGCGAACGATGGCGCTGAGGTTCACGGGCAAGGTGAATCCTTGCGAGCGGGCGATCCCCTGACCCTTGGCGGCGATCGCCTGACCACGCATCTCTAGGGTGATGTCCAGGTTCTGAACGGCGTCTTTGGCGAAGGCGATCTCCTGGGCGTTCACCTTTGCCTGCCCGGATAGCTCAAGCGGTCGATTGGGCTTCCACCATGCGGTGATATCGCCCTGAACGAGGGTCTTTTCCAAGCGGAGCGGCTGGATGGGGTCCAACGCGGTGCCTACATCGATGGACCGCGCATCGGCAACAACCTGCGTGGCATCCAATTGGAGACCCCGTAGCCGAACGATTGCGCCGTCGATCTCCCGGGTGGAGTATTCCTTGCCTGGCTTTGGCGAGACCTCTCTCTGGATGGTCCGCAGATCCAACTGACTGGAGAGCGCGTTGTTGATCTTCAGGTCTCCTCGCACCTGAACGGCTTTATCTGTGAGCGAGGCGGTTAAGCGCTTGCTGGCAAGACGGAAGACCTTGGGCGTCTCGGCCCCCTTTTTGATCGCCGTTCGGTCTTGAAACTCAATGCGAGTATCTCGGGCTTCCACTCGAATGGTGACTGGGTCCCCACCCTTCTCTTCCGGAGGAAAGAACTTCTCGTGCTCGAAGGTTCCGTTCTCTAGCCGTACCGCATTGAGTCGCAGAGATTCGGTGAGCACGTTGGGGCGTAACCCGGTGAGGAAGGTGAGCCCGGTGGCGAAGACGCGATCCGCGCCGACCAAAGGCTTCCCGTCGGGCTTGGTGACCTTCAGCCCCCGAAGTTCAAGCGTGCCGCGCACCACATTCAGGCTCACGGTGCGCGATTCAATGGTGAGGGTGCCGCCCGGTGTTTCGTGAGGAATCTTGAGCCCAACACCTGGCGATTGGAGGAGTTCGAAACAGTCGTTTAGGTACGACGCGGAAAGCACACCGATCAGGATCGGTGGCACAAAAAAGATTCCGACGCGTGCGATACGGGAAAGCATCCCAGCCTAAACCACTCTGCAACCCTCTTCCAAGAGAGTCCGAGAGTCTCCCATCTTGGGCGACTCTCGATTTCGTCTTTTCAGGTTACAAGAGTTAGACGCGCGACGGGACCGAGTTTTCGAACTTAACGTTCGATTTGGGTGCTTCCGGCTTTTCTGCCTGGGCTTCTAGATCGGTCAGCCACTTGGCTCGCTCTTCGTCGTCCAGTTGAGCGAGTCGATCGCCCATGACCTTCTTCGAGAACTCGATGGCGTTGTAAGAGGATCGAATGAACGGTCCGCTCGCCACAAAGGCAAAGCCCATGTCTTCGCCGATCTTCTCGTACTCCTTGAACTCGTTGGGGTGAATGTATTCCACCACCGGAAGGTGCCGCATGGTTGGGCGCAGATATTGACCGATGGTTACCGCGTCTACCCCGACGGCTCGAAGGTCTTTCAGCACGGAGATGACCTCTTCCTTCGTCTCGCCAAGACCAAGCATGAGACCGGACTTGGTGTAAATGGTGGGATCGAGTTCCTTCACCAGAGCCAGAAGGTCCATGGTGCGGTCGTACTTCGCCTGCGGTCGCACGATGGTGTGCAGTCGCTCGACGGTTTCGATGTTGTGGTTGTAAATCTCCGGCTTGGCGTCGGTGACGTTCTTGATGAGATCGCGCTTGCCTTTGAAGTCGGGTGTGAGCACTTCCACAATGCACAGCGGATTCATGCGGTGCAGCGCTTCAATGGTCTTTGCGAACTGGATGGAACCCTCATCGGCAAGATCGTCTCGAGCAACCGAGGTGACGACAATGTGCTTCAGTCCCAGATCGGCGGCAACCTTTGCCACATCGTCCGGCTCGTGAGGGTTCACGGTGAGACCCTTACCCACCTTGATGGCGCAGAATCCGCACGATCGGGTGCAGGTGTCGCCCAGGATCATAAAGGTCGCGGTCTTCTTACTCCAACACTCGGGAAGGTTGGGACATCGGGCCGATTCGCAGACCGTGTGCAGGCTTTTTGCCCGCATCATTTGCTCGACTTCCTTTACGGTGTCGGGTCGCGGCAAGCGAATTGTCAGCCACTCTGGAAGCCGCTGGTTCATGGTTCATTATAGTCTACGCCCCGGGAGGGCTCCTATCTCCTTCCGGGGCGTACAACGTTGGCGGGCGCTTTACCGGTTTATCAAAAAACCGGGATGACCTTGCCGATTATCGCGTTGCGTTTCGACGCGCCTTGGCGGCGTCGATGATCCCGTAATAGACGGTGCTGGAGACAGACTCGCCGTCTTTGGAAACGGTGAAGGTGACGTTTCCAGGGTTGCCACCATTGTAGGTGACGTTCAGGTTTGCCGTATTCGAGCCACTCGGGACCACGATCGTGCTCGGCACACCGGAGAAGTACCCCGGCGCGCTGCAAGTGACGGTGTAACTCGTGTTGCTCGAGACGTTCCCTTCGGTTTGGAAGACGTACGAGACAGTCCCAGCGCTAGAGATGACGGAGGCGGGCTCAGCAAGGGTCTTAGGGCGACTTCCCAGATCAGGCGTCAGCACAGCAAAGGCGATCAGTGAAAGAGACAGGATGGTTTTCATCCCGATCATCTTTTAATAGAAAGTATCTAATTAAATATTACTTTTTACTAGTAATGAGATCATAAGAGTACCTTAGGAGTTCTTCAAAGGACATCGTCTGCCCCGTCATCCACGCTTCCGAGAATTCATCGGCGGAAAGGGCTTCTCGCGCCTCTCTTATGATGCGATCGGACCTCTCCATGATCTCCTCTGAATTCACGTACTCTAATTCCGATAGAATGGCGGCTCGCCAACTGAGAACGGTCACCGCCTCCGTATGCCAACCCATCTGGTTGAACAAAATTGCCAACGTGTCAGATAAACGATAGGTGTTGATTCGGTCGTTTTGATTCAAGTGGGCGATCAAGACAGAAGGCAACAACTCGAGAACCAAGTCCACTTCTTTGGCGAGCGCGGCAAGGAAGATAACCGATGCCTGAATGAGCCCGTCCCGTTGCATGGACTCTGGAAGGGAGCGGAACACTTCGAGTTTGTGTTCCAAACCATAAACATGGAAGGCCCCGGCAATCCAGAGGTTCGCTGCGTAAAGCCTGCGATCGTAGTTGCTCTCCCCCTCGAGACGATGATATGCGCGCTTAGCCCAGCGATATGATTTGACCCAGTTCTGCTTTTGGTACAGTCGGGCGAGACCCATCATGGCGGTGCCCATTCTCGCTCTCTCGCCGGATTCGGAGGCAATTTTTAGCGCTTGCCGTGCGTATCCTTTGAGTTTCTTGTCCGAGCGGTCCACATCGTAGTCGGCGTGCAGGTAGAGGTTCGATAGTAACAAGCGATCGAGGAACGGCACTTTCCGCCTTCCAATCCGCTTCAGCAGTTCATCAGCTTGCTGCATGCCTTCAACAAAGAAGCCCATGGCGTACCAGTACTCAAAAATGAGCAGCGCAACCTCAGTGGCGTAGTCCAGATTCCCCCGACCTGCGGCAAGATTCATCCGGTGCCTCACATCGCCGTACAGAACCTGGATGGGCCCGGTTTCCCCCTCTTGAGCGATTTGAAGTGCCCACTCGTCGAGTCGCTTTTCGATCGACCGATCTTGCTTGGGCTGCAAGAATTGTTCGTGGGCGATTTGCATCCCAATGGGGTCCGGCTCGAAAAAGTTCTCCGGTCGATCGACGTCAAAAGCGGTGAACCAACACCACTCGTACAGTTCATTGAAGGCGTGAAAAACTTCCTGCTCGTCCATCAAGTCTTGCAACACAAAGACCAGATCGGAAAGACGGAAGGGACCCCGGAGATAAGTTGTCGCCGCGAGCAGGAGTCGCTGGTTCGGATCGGTACGTTCCCAAGCGGGTCGCCAAGCATCGCGAAGACTACTCTGAGATGCGGTTTGGCCAAGACGATCGAATGCATCGTCGGAGAACTTTGCGAGTTGCCCCAGATCGAACCGATCCACCAAGGTTGCAACTTGCTCGATCGCGGCCGGATTTCCGCCTAGTTTTCGAATCAGTTCAATGAAGTCGGCACGGTCCTCGGGTCGAATGGTGAATCCGGGCTTGATGAACTGCGCTCGATCCAAGAACAGGTCGACCGAATCAAAAGCAGCGTTCGAGGCGACTTCGTCCAAGACCACCGGACGGGAAAGGCCCCCCAAGACTATTTGCGCCGAGCCCGAGACCGCCATGAGTCTTCGCGTGGAGACGACCAGGGAGACATTGGGACACTGCCCCAGCAGTAGTTCCACAAAGTTCTTCATGGCGTCGATATCGGCTTCGGCGCGGTGAATGGCGAGAATCAGATCGCGATCGCCGATTTGCTCGACCAGGCGATCCAACTGAGTGGTTGCCAGGCCATCGACCTGAGCCGAGATCTCAGCGATGAGGTTGGGGAGGATGCCGGAAAACGTTGCGGTGACCACCCTGCGCTCGCCCTGTTGGTGAATGGCTCCCAGAACCTGCTGCATCAATGCGCGCTTGCCTGATCCCGGTCCCCCGGCAACCACCACGCAACGGTTCAATTCGAGGAAATGCTGGAGACGCTCTTTCTCCTTCAACCTGCCGTAATACGGAGCGTGTCGGAACAAGCTTGCTTGTCCTACCACTCGGTCGTCGGGGTTGATGAGACCCATCCAAACACCGCTGGGGGAAAGGTCAAAAAACGACTCTTGAGACAGCGGCCCAGATTCGATGATCTCCCAGCCGATGGATTTCTGGATCTTCAGACCCTCATAGGTCCGGTCAAGAAGGAACCAGCGTTCGTTCAATCCGGCTCGAAAGAGATACGCGTTCCACTTCTCGACTCCGGTGAGTAAAACCACCTTATTGGCAACGTCCGGCGTACCCAAGAAGACCTTTGCGGTGGCACCGGCTTTCATTCCTAACTGAGTTAGGACGTTAACAAGATCAACGGGCGGGGTTTGCAGAAACTCGAGAACGAGCAACGGGAGACCTCAAACGCTAAAGCTGGAAAAAGCCGCCGAACGAAAGTCCGGCGACTTGAACGAGTTTATCTTGTCAGCGATCGAATGATGGCGATGAAGAGGCCTGTGTTCAGTACCGTGCTGAAAATCTCCTCGAAGGTCGATTTCGATTCATTCAACCGGGCAACCATCACCTTGGTCGGAACAAAGATCGTATCGCCAAGTTCGATGCGCGTCGAAGGGCGACCCTTGATGATCGTTCCAGTGGCGCGGATCACGAGAACCTCGCGCTGATCGGCATCTTGCGTGTAGCCACCGGATCGGTCGGTGTAGTACCGAAGATCCCGTCCGGGAACAAAGAGAACGTTCGACGGGAGGATGACCGCACCCTTGATGGAAACCGTGTTCGGCTTCTCTGGGATGTAGAGGATATCTCCGTCTTGCAGTTCAACGTTGTCTCGTACGCGCTCGTTCTTGATCGCCTGATCCACGCGCAACGGCACGTTCCCAAACGTCTCCAACTCATTGGCGCTTAGTTCCCGAGCCGGGGTAACCGTCTCACGCTTGAGAAGCGTCGAATCGGAGAGGTTCGGTCCTGCAGCTGTTGGCACCTGCGGCATCACCGCACCACCCAGCCCGATGTTGGGCAAACCGCTTTGGCCCGATTTCTGGAGCACCCGAATCTTGTCGATATCGGACTTTGCCAGTGCGCGGATGTACTCCTGTGACTGGACCGTTTTCAGAATCTCCTGGACCCGCGGGGTTAATCGAATCTGGGCATCGGTGGAGAGGCGCTCCGGATCGCGAGTGAATTGGGCACCCTCTGCCCAAGCATCGGTGGTGAGGCCGCCCGCTCGCTTAATCAGATCAGAAATCTTCTCGCCCTTTCGTCGAATGGCATAGACGCCGGGTTGCTTGACCCGACCCGTGATGGAAACCAAGATCGGCTTGAGCAAGATATCCGAATCGGTGAGCACGCTCACCACATCGCCGTCGCCGAGTACCGGGTTGTTTCGAGAGGTGACGACATCGGCAATCTCGATCTTTGCCGAGGCCTGCTCCTCTTTCTTGAGAGGCTTGGCGTACTCGAGTGCGCTGGCTGCGTTCGGCAGCAATCCACCCGCCAGATCGATGAGGTCTTTGACGGTGAGGTTGCTGGATCGCGGGTAGGTACCCGGCCGCTGAACCGCACCGACGATGGTGACCGACTGTTCGGGGCGGTACTGGGTTTCATCCGCTCGGAAAATGGTCACTCGATCTCGATCGGTGAGCAAGACGTTGTCTTGAGCGTTGCCCTTGATTGCTCCGATCAGGTTCACCCGGAGGAGTGGCCCTTCCGAGCCGTCGTCGTTGCGGCGACGAATGAAGGCGTATTCGCTAAAGGCTTCCGGTAACAAACCGCCCGCCTGAAGAACGAGGTCGGCCACGCGAAGACCGTCGACTCGGTTGTACGTGCCGGGTCTTTGCACCGCGCCGATGATCTCCACGCGTCGCTCGCCGATGAACTGAGCGGTTCGCAACGAGTAGATGACCAGGCGATCGCGCGGCTTGAGCGGAAGATTGGCTTCTGCGTCTCGGTCGAGCGCCTTTTTGAGATCGACTCGCAGCAGGGTTTCCGTGAAGTCATCGTTTTGACGATACAGGTCGGCACGATCGATGTACGCATCCTTGGTGACGCCACGAGCCTGCTCGACCAAGTCGGCGACGGTCATCTTGGACTTGTAGGGATACTCGCGAGGCTGGTCGACGCTTCCAGAGACCGAAACGGCATTCATCACCGTGTCGCGCACGGCAAAGAAGGTCACGACATCGTTTGATCGGACGACGGGCGAGGACTTCTGGGCTCGCGGAGTGAGGTCGACGTTGAGGAGAACCTTCTCTTTGCCTGGATCGTACGATTCAACCTGCACCTTATCCAGAATCGCGGAGGGTTCGGCGCCCCCGGCGTAGCCAAGCACGTCTTCCAGTCGTTCGGTGGGAAGCGTCTCGTAAACGGCGGGTCGCTTGACTTCGCCCTTCATCGCCACGCGATTTCCTGCGGTGGGTACCAAAATGAGGTCGCCCGGCATGAGGGGCACGTCCTGAGACGAGTCGCCTCGGACCAACAGACCGTACAGGTCGATGGTGCGGGGAGCGGCGTTGGCACGTCGCAGTTCGATCCGTCGCATCGAGCCGAGCGGGGTCGGGCCGCCTGCCAGATAGATCGCGTTGAACAGGGTCATCACCGACGGGACTTGGTAGTTGCCTTGAACAACGACTTCGCCCACCACGGAAATGCTGATGGTGCGCAGTTCATCGAGCGTCACCACCACGTCGGCGTCTCGGATCACCTTGCTAAGATCGCGACGAATGGCCTTTTCCGCCGCAACCAGGTTCTGTCCACGAACCAAGATGGGCTTGGAAACGCCGGGCACGGTGACATAGCCGCGAGAATCGACTTGCAAGACGATGTCTTCGGCCGTTCGCGTTGGGCTGGAAATTCGAATCTTGAGTTTGTCGCCGGGGCCGAGCAGATACCGATCGGGGGCCGGGGTTTGGACGTTGACGAACGCGGAAACGGAGGGATCGACCACGCTTTGGGTCGAGTTCACCGGAGCTTTCGGTTGGGTGCGAAGGGGATCGACCAGCAGTTGCCGCCGATACTCCACCAGTGCCCGTGCCGAGGAGAAGTAGGAGTAGCCGAACAGTTCCAACCCTTCGAACGGTCCGTTCTTGAAGACGAACGTTGGGTTCGGATCGACGAGCGAGTTTGGACCCACTCGGTTGTCGGTGGGCGTGAGGGGCGGAGTTTGTCCCTCGCCTACCTTCTGCTGTCCGTTGGTTCCGTTGGTTCCGTTGGTTCCGTTGCCATTTCCATTGCCGTTGGTCCGCGTCGGAGGAATTCGTTGGTCGTTCGGCTTGGCCGGAGGCTCGGTGGGTTTCTTCTTCGGATCTTCCTCTTTCTTCTTATCGCCAATTTGAGAGGTCACCGCCAGCCAAGCAAGCGACTGCGGTCCCATTGCGGCGGCATGTGCCGATCCTAATCCGGAAAAGAGGAAGAGCGCTGCCCCAACAAGAGAGTTTAGGGAACGACGAGTAAGCGAAGAAGCTCGCATCCTGCCCGATAATTTACCAGAGAGGTACGGATTCACCTAGCGGGAATTTGAACCTGTGAGCAAAAGCCCTGTTCACGGTTGGAGGTCGATCACCCGTGGAAATCGGCTGGGATTGCCGAACACTCTTAAAGAAAGAGTGGTGCGCGAGGAGAGACTCGAACTCTCACGACTTGTGATCACTACGACCTCAACGTAGCGCGTCTACCAATTCCGCCACCCGCGCGTGGACTGAGAAGTGTACCACAAGGATTCTACTTGTCGATGCCTGCCCGCAGAAAGGCGCACAACTCTTGGCTAAAGCCCGCCTAAACAGATAAAGCCGTGATAAGATTCGCGGTGTCGATGTCGACTCGCGCCGCTCTTCCATTGGGTCCCATTCTTGCAGTGATCGGCGTTGCCGTGGTGGCGCTGGGCGCTTACGGCGAAAAGGTGGTGACTCGAACCGCCCGCAAAGATCGCACGACGGTCGTCTATTGGGAGAAGTGGACGGGCGACGAGGGCGACGCCATGAAGAAGATTGTGGAGAAGTTCAACGCTTCTCAAGATCGCATCTTCGTGAAGTACCTGAGCATCTCCGGTATCGACCAGAAGACCATTCTTGCCACCGCCGGAGGGAACCCACCCGACGTAGCCGGTTTGTGGCAGAACCAGGTGTGCATGTTCTCCGACATGGGGGCGCTCTCCGATCTTTCCGAGCTTGCCGCCAAGAACAACATCAAGAAAGAGGACTACATCGAGGCGTATTGGGCGCCTTTGTTCTACCGAAACAAGCTTTGGGCGCTGCCTAGCACCCCGGCTTCCATTGCGCTCCACGTGAACCGAGACCTCGTTCCGCCGGAGTATGCGTCTGAAGAGACTTTCCCCAAGACCATCGAAGAACTCGACGCCCTTTCCGACCGGATTCGAAAGGAAAAAGCGGGGCCCAAAGGCGAGATGAAGACCGTTGGCTTCCTTCCCTCTTCGCCGGGTTGGTTCAACTGGGCGTGGGGCGGACTGTTCGGCGGCACGCTGATGCAGGGCGACAAGATCACGGTGAACAGTCCGGAAGCGATCCGCGCCTTTAAGTGGATTCAGTCTTACGCCAAGCGATACGGGTTTACCGAGGTCCAGTCTTTCCAGAGCGGATTCGGCAACTTTGCTTCGCCAATGGATCCGTTTATGTCTGGCAAAACCGCCACCGAACTGAACGGCACCTGGAAGGCGAACTTTATTCGCATTTACAACCCAAACATCGATTGGTTCGTGGTTCCCTTCCCGTATCCCAAGGATCGACCCGACTTGGAAGGGCACTCCATGACCTCGCAAGACGTGTTGGTCATTCCCAGAGGCGCCAAGTACAAAGAAGAAGCCTTTGAGTTCATCAAGTTTGTTCAGCAGCAAGAGAACATGGAGCTGCTTTGCAAACTGCACGGCAAAAACTCTCCGTTGGCAAAGGTGAGCGAAGGCTTCAACCAGAGCCACGTGAACAAAGCCATTCGGTTCTTCGATACGCTCGCTCGTTCTAAGAAGACCCTGTTGCAACCTCAGGTGGGCATTCTCACCCGCATTGAGGCGGAGATCAACGTTGCTTTCCAAGAGGTGAACTCGGGAGTGAAAGAGCCGCAGCAGGCGCTCGACGACGCTCAAAAGCGGATCGATCGTCAGTGGAGCATTTATAAATCGCAGGTGCTTGACGAACCCGCGACGGGAGAATCGAAATGAGAAAGAAAGGACTGAATAACGCGGGGGTCGCCTACCTGTTCGCCGCGCCGTGGATTCTTGGGTTCGTCCTGTTCATGGCGTATCCCCTGATCTCCTCCTTCTACTTCTCGTTCACCAACTATTCGGTGTTGAAGCCTGCCAAGTGGGTTGGCCTTGCCAACTACCAAGAGCTGTTCACCGACGAAATCTTCTTCACCTGTTTGGGCAACACCGCCTTTTACGTGGTGGGAGCGGTTCCGTTAGGAACGGTGATGGCGATTGCCCTAGCCCTCCTTTTGAACTCGAAAGTGAAGGGTTTGGCGGTTTACCGAACGCTCTTTTTCTTGCCATCGCTGGTGCCGATGGTCGCCTTGGGAACGCTCTTCCTTTGGGTGTTCAACGGCGACTACGGACTGATGAACGCGGGTCTCAAGACGATCGGCATCACGCCGCCCAACTGGCTGGGCGATCCTGCGTGGGCAAAGTGGACGCTCATCCTTATTGCGATGTGGGGTTGTGGCAACGCCATGATCATCTATCTGGCGGGTCTGCAAGACGTTCCGGTTTCGCTTTACGAAGCCGCCGATCTAGACGGTGCCAAGGCTTGGGCAAAGACCAAGAACGTCACCTTGCCGATGCTCTCCCCGGTGATTTTGTTCAACGTGATCATGGGCATGATCGGCTCGATTCAGGTGTTTGCCGTGCCGTATGTGATGTTCCCCGGCGGCGCGCCGGCGAGGTCGACTTACTTCTTTGCCGCTTACCTTTACGACAACGCTTTTCAGTTCCAGCGCATGGGTTACGCCAGTGCGATGGGCTGGGTGATGTTTGTGATCACGCTCACCCTCACCCTTGTCTCGATGAAGCTTTCGGAGAAGCACGTTCACTATGAGGGTGGCTAGTTTGGGCAGGGTGGCTAGTTTGGG
>CAYYJX010000037.1:30513-32607 GCA_964471545.1 uncultured Fimbriimonas sp.
GGAGAAGCACGTTCACTATGAGGGTGGCTAGTTTGGGCAGGGTGGCTAGTTTGGGGATGGCGGTCAGGTCGGGGAGGTTTGTTTAAGGAAATGGCAGGAAACTTACTGAAATCAAATCGCGCACGGAAGTCGGTGACGATTGGCGCGACCCACGTGGTGCTCATCCTGCTCGGCATCGTTTTCGCCGTCCCCCTGCTTTGGATGGTGTCTACGGCGGTGAAGCCGCTGGAAGAGACCATGAAGGCTCCGCCGGTATGGATCCCTTCCGAATTCCAGTGGGGCAACTTCTGGAAGGCGATTAGCTACAAGAGCGAGCAGCTGGGCTACATTCCGTTTTTGGTGTATGCCCGCAACACCATTGTCATCACGTTGCTCACCGTCTGCGGATCGGTGTTCGCCAACTCTCTGGTGGCCTATGCGTTCGCTCGATTGAAGTGGTGGGGTCGCGATCAGTTCTTTGCGGTGACGCTTGCCACGATGATGGTGCCGTTCCCGGTCACCATGGTCCCAACGTTTTCGCTGTTCCGGTGGCTGGGCTGGGTCGGCACCTTCAAGCCGCTTTGGGTTCCAGCGTTCTTCGGAAGCGCATTCTCCATCTTCTTGCTGCGCCAGTTCTTCCGAACCATCCCGATGGAACTGAGCGAAGCGGCGAAGATCGACGGTGCGAGTGAGTTTCAGATCTTCCTAAACGTCATCATTCCGCTCTCTAAGCCCGCTTTGGCGGTGGTGGCGCTGTTCACCTTTATGGGGTCTTGGAACGACTTCATGGGTCCGCTGATCTATCTCATCGACCAAGAGTCGTTTACGCTTGCGCTGGGCTTGCAGGCGTACCAAACCACGCACGGCGGCACCCCTTGGAACCTGCTGATGGCGGCCTCTTTCTTGGTGATCCTGCCCATCATCATCGTGTTCTTCTTTGCCCAGAAGCTGTTCATTCAGGGAATTGCGACCAGCGGCCTGAAATAAAACTCTTTTGTGCGTCCCTCTTATTGTCACGCCCTGACAAAAAGATGGGGCGCACGGGGGCACCCCAGGGGGATACAATGCATCGGGCCTTTTCATCGGGGTGAGTCTCGAGCAAGGTCTAGTTTTGGGGTGACCGATGAACAGAACGGTAATGACCATTGCAGGCGGGACGGGCTCGGGCAAATCGACTCTGACCGATGCATTGGCGCTGCATCTGGATGCCGCCGTTCTCCGCATCGACGACTACTATCGCCCCCTGGATCACCTCACTTTTGAAGAGCGCGAGCGCGTGAACTTCGACGCTCCGGAGGCGATCGACCACGACTTGCTGGTGCGCCACCTGATCGCTCTTCGCCGAGGCGAGTCGATTGAAAAGCCCGTTTACGATTTCTCTCGCCACACTCGACGGGTTTACGGCGAGACCATCGAAGCCAAAGACACGATTTTGGTGGAGGGCATCTTCGCCCTTTATTGGCCTGAACTGAACGAGATCGCCGATGTTCGAGTGTTCGTGGACACCCCCGCCGATCTGCGATTCTCACGACGGTTGTTCCGGGACGTCCACGAGCGGGGTCGAGATCAGGACGAGGTCACTCACCGGTTCCGCGATCACGTGGGTCCGATGCACCGGGTTTACGTGGAGCCGACTCGCCGGATGGCGTCGGTTTGCGTGAGCGGCAACCAGGATATTCGGGTTTCGGTCGGCGCGGTTTTGGATGCGATGAAGCCGGTTGCGCTGGTCGGCGCGGACGTTTTGTAGTCCTTTAACCCAGTGTTCTCACCCTGGGCTGCGATGATGGTCGCGGCTCCGCCGCTCGAGTTCGGTTGCCAAAATTCCCCTCTAAGGAGGGGTGCCCCGGCAGGGGCGGGGTGGTTGGAACCTACTAATTGCGACACACCCTTTGACCCACCGAAACCCCTCACCCGGCCCTACGGGCCACCCTCTCCCCCGGAGGGGCGAGGGATTCCCGGAAATCACCCCGGCGCTTCGCGCCACCCCTCCATAGAGGGGAATTGATTCGGCCGATTCATTACTGCGTTCCGGCTTCGGTTTGGCAGATTGATGCTAAGGCAAAATCCGGAGGACCTACCAAAATTCCCCTCCATAGAGGGGCAAGGGTTACGCGA
>CAYYJX010000038.1:0-31232 GCA_964471545.1 uncultured Fimbriimonas sp.
GATCTTGCTGATGGACGTCTACCACGAATTTGACAAGCCGTACGAGATGATGACCAGCATGTGGAAATCGCTCAAGGTCGGCGGACGGCTGGTGCTGGTTGAGTACCGGAAAGAGGACCCTCGCGTGCCCATTAAAGAGGTTCACAAGATGAGCGAAGCCCAAGTGCGGAAAGAGGTCGAGATCTTCCCGTTCAAATGGGTGACCACCAAGAAGAACTTGCCTCGACAACACATTATCGTGTTCGAGAAAACGGCCCCGAAGAAGAGTTAAACCGAGCGTCCGCTCCGAGCGCCATTCGGCTTAACTTTGTGTTTGAAGGTCGGCGGAATCCCGGCCTTCTCGATGCGCTGAATGGCGGAATCGATTTGCTCGTTCCGGGGTTTCGTCGTGATCAGTTTGCGATAGGCGCCGAGCGCATCGGCGTCGAGCATGAATTCTTCGTACAGGTCTGCCAGAACCAGCAGTTCACTCGGGTCATCAAGATCAAGCAACCCCGCCTTCGACTCGAGCCGATTCAGGTCCGTGACTTCTTCTTCCGTCAGGATTCGAAAGAAAGTGCTCCCCGTCTTGATCACGGCAAGATTTGCATTGATGGCTTCGACCGCGAGTTCGTAGTTGAGACCGCGCTTGACGCCCAGTTTGCTAATCGGGAAATCGGTCCGCTCCCCTTCCGCATAGAACACGGAGACGATTCGGCTCTCGACTTCCTTTATCGAGATGCGATAGGTCGTGGCCCCTTCCACCGCACGCCAACGGAGCTCCTCTGGCAAAGATCGGAAACCACCCATCAGGGAGATCTCCAACTTGTCGCCGCGAGCGAGTGTCGCCGCCGGACGCGAAACCGACGCTCCCGAGCCGTGTTGAGCCACCCGAATCGGAATTTTTGGAAGATCGGTGGGCTTTGCCCCCTTGAGCACGCTCACCTTATTGCCAAGGATCTTGACCTTGGAGTTTGGCGCAAGTTGCGCGCGCTCTCCCGTTCTCATGAACGTGATTCTAGGTTTGGCGTTTGCACCGACCGTGACGGTTGTTCCCTCTTCGAGCTCCACCATTAACCGAGCCGGGCGCTCGCCCCGGGCGGGAGTAGAAACGGTGACATCTCCGGACAACACGTACAGTTTGGCCACCACCGCCGCCGGTGCAGATGCATTGGCCTGACCCAAGGACGCGCTAAGAACTGCCCCCAAGAAAAGTGTCGATGTCATGTCCCCTCTCTCCTTTTGATTATCGTGATTCCCCGATCCTTTTCCTAACTGTTGTCAGGCTTTATTGGGTTCGGTCTCGGAAGATAGTAAATCTCCTCTTCTTCCGACTTTCCTCGGATCGGACGCATAACGGGACCTTTGAACTGCGCCTTTCGGTGTGGGTCTAGGTCTACCGACCCACCGACAACGATCTCTGCTTCAAGTTCTTTGCTTAAGAACTGCAGCCGGGAGGCGATGTTGACCGTGGAGCCGATCATCGTGAACTCGTATCGAGACAAACCACCGAGGTTTCCTGCCAGGACGGGCCCAGATTGAATTCCGATCCCGACTTCAATGGTTCCGACCAGAGGATCGGTGTTTTGCGAGTTCCAAACTCGTAACTCATTGCTCATCTCAATGGCAGACTCCACTGCGGCTCGCGAGGGGTTCTCCAGTGGGAATGGGCTTCCGAAGACGGCCATGAACCCATCGCCAAGGAATCGACAAATGAATCCGCCTCGCGAATCGATGCTCGGTACTAGGCGTTCAAAGAGTTCGTTGAGCACCGCAAAGAGTCGTTCGGGTGGAATCCGCTCGGAGAGAGAAACAAAGTTTCGAATGTCGAGAAAAAGCACGGTGGCGTTGGGCACGGCCGCCGATTGCAGATTGTCTCCGGCTGCTAGAACATAGTCTCTTACCGTAGGTGAAACCAGCGCACCGAACAGCTTCTCCATTCGACTCTTTTCTTGTCCCTCGATAAGGGCGCGGAGCGGATAGGCCACGATCGGTACGGCGAGCGCACATCCCCAAACTGCCGCCAGAGGCAAAACGGTATCGCCCTTGATGAAGGCGACCGCGGCGATCCCGCTGTAAACGAAGACAGCCACCGGAATCCCAATCAGGCTCGTCGAGAAGCGCCATCGCCAAGCGATCCAGGCAAAGACTCCGGCGACGACCCAGACGATGCCGAGCATCCGCAACGGGTCCTCAACCAGCGAGGGTCCGATCACTCGCAAGGGCCGACCATCTACCACGGTTGCGAGGGATTCAGCCTGAATCCAAACCCCGGGCTGATTCGCCTTCAGGGGGGTTGGGTGGATGTCGCCGCTGGATTCATCGGTGAAGCCGACAAACACGTAGGCGTCTTTCACCTTGTCGCGATCAAAGGAGTCGTTGTAGACATCGATCGCGCGGATGGAGTCAACCGCTCGGCCCAGATAGTTGATCCAGAACGGATTCGGAATTCCCGTGATCGGTCCGGTTGCAGCATGAAGGAGAGAACCCTCCTTGAAGCGATTCGTTCGGACGGTGACCTGTGCCTTGCCGACAATCGACTCTTCCAACAAAGCCAGTTCCGGGGCACCGATCCGGAGGCCCTCGATGTTCTCCGCAAATTCTTCCATCATGCCGGCGACCACAATGAGGTCGACGTTTTCCTGGATGACGGCCATGAACTCACCCATCGGCTGCGGGAGAGAGTTGCGGAAAGCGATTTCATCGGCGGGAGCCATCTTGCCCTTGATCGCCCGTGCGGCGAAGGCGCGGATATCCTCGTCCGAGTTCGCCATGAAAGCGATATCGAAGATGATTCGCTTTGGGTTTGCCTTCACGAGGTTCTGAGTGACCCTGGCGTATTGCTCACCCCAAAAGGTTCTCGACCGAGGCCATGCTTCTAGTTCGGGTCGATCAAGAGTGACCACCACCACTTTGGCGTCAGATGTGCGGGGTCCTCGCCATTGGAACCGATAGGAATGGGTTCCAAGTTCAAACTCACGGAAAAACGTGCCGCAAAAGAGCGCAGCAAGAAGCAGGGTTGCGAACGCACCTACTAAACCCTCAAGCCAGGGTCTTCGACCCGAGAATCGATACCTCCCCACTTTTCCCAGCATGCATTATAGGAACCTCTTATTGGTGGGAAAGCATCATCGGTAGGCACTTTTCCCTTAAGAACTCTTTGCCTTGAGGGAAACGTTCCCTATACTAGAGGCATGATCAAGTGGCTCGTGTCACTAAATCTTCTAGCCATTGCCTCCATCGGGGCTGCCGCCGACGTCGTCTCGGTCCTTCCCCTCACCGATCGGATAGTGATGGTGCACCTCAACGAAGGGAAGGTGATTCACCACAAGCTTGGACAAAAGCGCAGCGATGAGAAGGTGGTGATCGATCCTCTCGATGTTGTGAAGGCGACCCGTCCTGCCACTTTCTCCCTACGCTCAAAAGGCAACGGACTCGGACTGGAACCGAAATGGGTCGGTCGCAAATCGAAAGGGACCGATTTCGCTTGGTTCATCGATCGCTTTGAGAACGGTTTTGCGATCAACGATCGACCCGATCACGTGAAGGAGCACTGGCTCTATCTTTCTCTGCCGTCCGCGATGAAAGTTGGGACCGAGTATGAGCTGTCCACGGGGGACTTAGCCAAGAACGGCAAAACTTGGAGGTTCACTTACGATCCCACCAAACTGCGTTCCGAAGCCGTTCATGTGAACCTGATTGGCTATTCAACGCTTTCGCCCGCGCGAATCGCGTACGTCTTCCACTGGATGGGTGATCGAGGGGGGCTCAGCCTGAAGCCGTACGAAGGAGCGAAATGCTCCGTCATAGAAGACGGAACGGGCAAGGTGGTGTATACGGGCACTCTTAAGTTCCGGAAGCCTGGCACCCAAGCGGAGACGGCCAACGCCTCGGACAGTCCGCCAAACGGCAATTTCCTAGGCGCAGAGGTTTACGAATTCGACTTTACCGCCTTCAACCAACCGGGTCGTTACCGCGTCGCTGTCGATGGCATTGGTTGTTCGTTTCCGTTCGAGATTGGGGCAGACGTTTATCGCCAGCCTTTCCAGATCACCGCTCGCGGACTGTATCACAACCGGAGCGGGATTGCTCTCACCGCTCCGTACACAAAATACGTCCGCCCTGCCCCTCACAACCCCAAGCTCACTCCTGGTTTTGCGGGCAAGTTGAAATACACGAGCGTGCGGATGCAAGAGTGGGGATCCGAGGGGGGCGATCCCGAGAAGCTGAAAGCCGGGTTCAAGGGAGACCTAGAGGTCGCCGGATGGTATCAAGACGCGGGGGATTGGGATAGCTACCACACCCACTTAAGAGTCGCTACCGAGCTGCTCTTCGCTTTTGAACTTTCGCCGAAGAACTTTGTCGATGGGGAATTGAACATTCCAGAGAGCGGCAACGGGATTCCGGACCTGGTGGACGAGGCGGCCTGGCTTCCCCGCTTCTGCTACCGACTGCGACAAGAACTCCTCAAGAAGAAGTTCGGAACCGGAGGGATCGGATTGCGGATCGCGGGTGATGCCTTTGGCTCAGACGGCGAGGGCAAGCCCAGTTGGCGCGACGTTGATCGCATCTACGCCGCCTCCGGCGAGGACCCTCTATCCACCTATCGGTATGCCGGAGCAGCCGCCCACCTTGCATTGGTCCTTAAGCGCCTGGGCAAGGCGGACCCGGAAGGAGTGGATTGGCAAAAGGAGGCGGTGGAGTCTTACGCTTGGGCAAAGGCGAATACGCGTCCGGCGGACATCAAAGACCTCAAACCGCACCGAGCCTATGCTTCCGCAAACCTCTTTCGACTCACGGCTTCGAAAACTTACGAGAAGGCGCTCAGCGAGGACACGGGCGAGTTTGGAGAAACGGGCTTTGCGTGGTTCGATGACAGCTACGCTTTGGGCGCGTATTGCCTAGGCTCCGTAGGCGCAGATCGCGATCCGGCGTTGTTGAAGCGCCTGAAGGGTTGTTTGCTGAACACCGCTCGCGATCAGGCTATTCGCGTGCCCAGTGAACGAGCGTTGCGATGGGGCGGGATGTGGTGGTTTCCAATGCTGGTGGGTCAGCAAACCACTCCCTGGATGATGGAAACCGCGATGGCGTACGGCGTCATTCGCAACGAACAACCGGACCTGGCAAAGCAGTTCCTTGCCGCGATGTACGCCACTTGTGATTACATGCTGGGCAACAATAGCCTGAACATGACCTGGGTAACCGGGTTGGGACCTCGATATCCCACACATGTATTTCATATGGATGCTTGGTACAACGGCATGCCCGAAGCGCACCCTGGCATCATTCCCTACGGCATCTGGCGAAAGGAGAAGGATTTGGGCAACGGACCGTGGGATCAGGCTTGGCCGCACAAAACCGTGTATCCGGCAATCGACAGTTGGCCGGGGAACGAGCGCTGGTTCAGCAACCGTTGCGCGCCAATGACGGGCGAATTCACGGTCCACCAGAACTCCGGACCCGCCGCGGCGATGTTCGGATTGCTCTGTTCTCCCAAGAGTTAGGTTCAAAGCCCGGTGAAGTTGCCAGATTGAAGACAAAGAATGTTCGGGCTCGCTATTTTGGAACGAGTCCTGCATTCTTTGTTTTCCATGACCGCACAAAACATCCTCGCAAGCCGACTCGCTCTCACCGTGGGCGTCATGGCAATCCTTACCGCTGCCGCTTCCGCTCAGATGACCGTGAAGCAAACGAAGTCCTTCGAATTCAACGCAGGCAACTTCGGAGCCCTCAACACCACCGACATCAAGTTTGATGCCTTTGACAGCAAGCTCGGCACTTTGACCGGCGTCGAAGTCACTCTCAACTACAATCTTTCCGCTAACGGAGACTACGAGCGAAGCTCTTCGACGCCACAACCGACCGAAGTTCGAGCTTATGGCAGCGTCAACGCCTCCCTAGTTGGTGGCAACTTCATGGTCACCCGATCGATGAACGAGAACGCAGGCTGGGCCATGTACCAACCAGATTCGATCAGCTTCCAAGCACCGGGCCGAGTTCACCCCAACTCCGGAAATCTCGATCTCAACCGATTCACTCAACCCGGCGGCGTGACCTTCAAGGTCACCGAGCAAGGTTCGGGTCTCTACTTCGACGACGCGTTCCAGCCGACGGATGCGTACTGGGTAACCGAGCGCACCCGCACCACCGGAACGCTCGAAGTCACCTACACCTACAATGCGGTTCCGGAGCCAGGCACCATGATCGCCATGGGTACGGGCATCTTCGGCCTACTCCGATCGAAGAACGCGCTTAAGAAGCGATCGAAGTAATCGCTGAGCGGTCAGCGCTTCATTCACAGTTTGGGTTTCTTTCTTATATTGGACTGCACTTGGTCTTGGAGGGTCGCTCTTTAGAGCGAACCCTCCTTCTCATTGATGAGCACTGTTCGAGCCGCGTTAGGTTAAGAACCTGGCGATTGCGCGGGGTCGGTTGACCTTATCGCAGGTTCAAAGCGCTCCCGGCGGTACAATCTAACCGCCCATGGTCTCCAAAATTCGGAATGTCGGCATCATCGCGCACGTCGACCACGGAAAGACAACCCTCGTCGACGCGATCTTCAAGCAAGCCGGCCTTTTCCGGGACAACCAAAACATGGCCGAACGGGTCATGGACTCTAACGACCTTGAACGAGAGAAAGGCATTACGATCCTTTCCAAGGTTGCATCGGTTCGGTATCTCGATTACAAGATCAACATTGTCGACACCCCCGGTCACGCCGACTTCGGTGGAGAGGTCGAGCGGGTCCTTAGCATGGTCGATGGCGTTTTGCTGATCGTCGACGCGCAAGAGGGTCCGATGCCACAAACCCGCTTCGTTCTCAAGAAGGCGTTCCAAAACGGCTTGAAGCCCGTGGTTTGTATCAACAAGATCGACCGCGAGAACGCTCGACCCGCTTACGCCTACGACAAGACACTCGACCTCTTTATCGATCTTGGCGCGAGCGAAGACGATCTCTTCTTCCCGTACCTTTACACCAGCGGCGCGGGCGGCTTCGCTCGCACCAAGGTGGACGGCGATGAAACGGACATGCGTGCGCTGCTTGCAGCCATCGTCGAGCACATCCCGGCTCCGAAGGTTGAAGACGAAGGTTCGTTCCTCCTTCAGGTCAACAACTTGGACTATAGCGACTACCTGGGTCGAATGTTCGGCGGAAAGGTTCTGCGCGGCACGGTAAAGGTTGGCGATCGGGTGGAGATGCTTCGAGAAGGCGTCGACAAGAAGGCCGGATTCAACGTCACCAAACTCTGGACCTATGAAGGCATTCAACTAAAGGAAGCCGAGTCGGTTTCCGCAGGCGAAATCGCAATGCTCGCGGGTCTCGATAATGTTCTGATTTCGGACACCATCGCCCACGTCGACACGTCGCCCGCTCTGCCCGCGATTCAAGTTGAGCCGTCGACTCTCTCCATGAACTTCTATGCCAATAACTCGCCTCTCGCAGGCAAGGACGGCGGCAAGTTCCTCACGATCCACAAGATTCGTGAGCGCGTGGAACGAGAGGAAGCGGTATCGGTTTCGGTGAAGATCGATCCAAACGGTCCGCCCGATGCTGTGAAGGTCAAAGCGCGAGGCGAGCTCCAGCTTGCCATTCTCATCGAGACGATGCGCCGTGAGGGTTACGAGATGCAAATTTCCCGACCTCAGGTTATCTATCAGCGTGACGAGAACAACAAGCCGCTTGAGCCGGTGGAAATCGCCACTTTGGAAGTTCCGGAGGACGCCGTCGGCGCGGTCATGGAAGAAATGAGCCGACGACGGGGCGACCTGCTGGACATGAAGACCAACGATAACGGAACGAATACCCTTGAGTATTCGATCCCAACCCGTGGTCTCATCGGTTTCCGATCGACGTTCTTGACATTGACACGCGGTCTCGGTCTGATTGGCTCCCTGTTCGATTCTTATCAGCCGCACAAGGGTGAAGTTGAAACCCGAACGCAAGGTTCTTTGATCGCAAAGGATCCGGGCAAGCTCACTCGATATGCGTACGAAGACATCCAGGAACGAGGAACCATGTTCTATCCGGTTGGTGCCGACGTCTATGGCGGCATGATCGTGGGCGCCTGCGCTCGCGACGAAGACATGGTTGTAAACGCAACCAAGGAAAAGCATGCGACCAACATGCGATCGGCGAATGCCGATGCAACCAGCGTACTGGACGCTCACCGCGAACTCTCGCTGGAGCAATCGCTTTCTTGGTTGCGTGACGACGAACTCCTTGAAGTGACGCCGAAGACTCTACGTTTCCGCAAGAAGATTCTGGACCACTCCGAGCGACGGGTTGCCGAGCGAAGAGCGGACCTTATCGTCTAGTTTCCGCAGAAAAATTGAACTGACGCGCGCGGGTCTGGATGCAATCATCCAGACCCGTTATTCTTACGGTGTTGTGTTTGATTTAAGGCATCGGCGCCTTTTCGCCGCGTTTACGATCGGGTTATTGTCGAGCGTTGGGTTCGCCCAGACGATCGATGTGACAGGCCCTAGCACGCTTGTTGCAGGTCAAGAAGGCGTTTATCAGGTCACGATCAATGTGACCCGCCAGCAGTCTGCCTCTGAGGTTGGCACGCGCGTGCAGACCCCGGCGGCACTAGGAACCACATCGGCTTCGCTCGCTCTTGGTAGACCACTCACCCAAACGCACGAGTTGCGTACTTTCCGAGTGGAGCAGATTCGCCCCGGAACTCCACTCCGAATGACTTTTCGGATCACTCCTGCGACCACCTTCACGGGCTCGCTGGACCTGCAGTTCTTCACTCGCAATCTGGAAGCATCGGCAGCGAACGCTTCGATCACGCGCACCATTTCAGTGACGCCGGATCCAAACCTTCCCGTTCCAACGATGTCCGCCCCGATGAACGGTGCAGACATTTCGCCCTCTCCGATTCTGCGCGTGATCGCCAGCCCAGCGACCCCTCGAACGGTCCGTTATCAGGTTGAGGCGACCAGAGCGGGAGATGGTTCGGTGCGAACTTTCGAATCCGCCCTGGTGACCACCGGATCGAATACGGATATCTCGGTCCCTTATCTCAGCGGGCTCACCGCGGGTACATGGACCCTTCGCGCCCGTTGCCTAGACGATCAGGGTCGACATGGTAACTGGTCGAGCTCAAGGACCGTTTCCGTGTATGGCGGTATCGATATGGCAGGGCGGGGCACGTTAAGTGGCTTCCAACAGTTTAAGGCGGGAGGGTGGGATACCTTCTTCGCCGCTGCATGGGGCGGCAACGGTCGCTGGCCAGATTGTCGGCAGAACCTTCTTTGGGCGACGCAAGCCGGTATGAAGGTGGCGGCTTACGCCTTCATTAACTTCGACAACTCGTCGACAGTGACCGGGGCTCCGGCCAATCAAACCGGGTCGTGGCAAATTGACCAAGCTCTTGCCGCCACCGGCTACACGGGTAATAAGGCGACGCTCGGATTCGACCTCAAATACATGATGATCGACGTCGAAAATCGGTACTGGGGCACGATGAGCCAAGATGATCGAGTTCAGCGCATTGCCGAAGGAATGCAGCGGGCTCGGAACCTAGGCTTCTGGACTATGGTTTACACGCGCAACGAAAGGACCAATCAGTGGTGGAACGATGCGACGGGATCGAGCACGGACTTCTCCGATCTCGGTCTTTGGGGGTCACTCCCGGAACTGGAAACGGTCCCGTACCGAGACGACCTCGAGTTGGACCGGGGCTCCGTTTGGCTTCGCTTCGGCGGCTGGGCAGATCGTGTAGGCAAGCAATGGTTGCTCGATCGGACCATCGCTGGGATGAGGGTTGACCTAAACACCTGGTTGGCTTCGGCTTGGAACATCAACTCTCCGAATCCGGGTTCGATCACCATTCCGCAACCCACGCTCGTTGTTCAACGAGGCACCTCGAATCGAATCGAAGTCCAGTTCACGGTTCGAAACACGGGGACTGTTGAAGCTTACGCAGTGCGAGTGATGTCGGCACGACTGAATAACGTTGCCTCGAACGAGCGGAAACTGAGTCTGCTCACCGTGCCCGCGAGTGGTCAGCGGCTGGGTCTTCTGAGCTTCCCCTCCACTGCGGCAAGTGCAAACTCAACCGCAACACTGACCTATACCGTTTGGACGGGCATGGGTCCGCAAACCTATACGGTTCCGGTCTTCGTGCCTTAACCTTCTCGAACGGTGGCGGCTAGCGCTGAGTAAAGCTATCCGCCACCAGCCAACCACAGATCGCACCGATGTAGACCAGGTTTCCGCCCCAGAGAAAGACTTGGGCGGCATCGAACCCCCTCGGCGCAAGAGCGGCGGCGATGGTCAGGCAAAGGGTGGTCACACCGACTCCGTAGAGCAATCGAGTTGCGGAGAGGTTGAAGGTGCCCCGAATGAGCCCAAGAATCGCATAGAGGGCGGCTGCAAACCAAAAGTTCACGACAGCCACGGTTCCCAACGCAACCATCGGACCGATTTTCCCGACGGAATTGGTGGTGGACGAGATGAACCGGTCGAGTAAATTCCCGGCCGACAAGCATGATCCGGCCACGACTCCGGTTAAGAAGAGCATCACGATCAACCCGAGCGTCCATGTGCTCAGCAGGCTGAATGCCGGGAAGATCGGCCGCTCCGGAGCAACGAAGACATAGATCATCGAGAGGACGATGAAGAGTGCCGCGACAATGAGCGCAACGCCTTGGTTCGCCTGTGGCAAACCGTTCATCGGACCATACGAATCGCTCCGTCCGGCTCGGATGAGTTCCTCGTACCGACGCATATATAGCGAGTTACGCGGATCCATCTGTGCCGCGTAGGAATACATCTTGACCGCCTCGTTCAGCTTCCCTTTCTGCCGAGCGAGATCGCCTAGAACGGCATACGGCAAGGCCTGTTTTGGATCGCGAGCGATGATTTCCCGGGCGAGTGTCTCGGCTTCCACCCACTGTCCTCGTGAGAAGATGAGACTTAGCTTTGTGACCTCAGCGGCAACCGTTGAGGGTCCCGGCGCGGAATCCCGCGGAGGATTACCTCTGCCGGTTGTCGGCCCCGTTGTCCCGGCGTTGGCGGCCGCACGCTGTTGGGCGGCTCGCTGTTGCGCCTCTGCGGTGCGGCGTCGCTGTTCCTGGACCTCACGCTCTTTTTCCCGACGTGCGTCCATCTCTAGGATCGCGTCGTAGTTCCGCCTTCGGTCTGCGTCTCCAAGCGTTTCGTAGGCTTCGGTGACCTTCAAGAACTGCTCGGCGGCTTGCTTGGATGGATTACGATCGGGGTGGAGCTCCAAAACGAGCTTTCGGTACGCGGATCGAATTTCACTGGAGCTGGCGGTTCGCTCGACCCCTAGGGTTTGGTAGTGCGTCCTCGCCATTTATCTCGTCCCGCTGGGTTCGGCCACATCAAAGAGCGGCGACCGTCCTCGGAGGATCTGGTGGACCCTCGTAAAATTGTCGGTAAGCGCCTTCCGACACCTTACCGTATCACCTTTTTATCCAACGGGACGGTGGGGCTCTAAGTTCCTTTTGCCTGCTCTAGGTAACCGGAAGCCATGCCGGAGTAGAACGACACGACGATGTACCCGATGTAGACCGCAACGCAGAGGAAAATGAAAACACCGAAGACGTGTCCCATCTGAACCGCTCGCACCTTACTGTCTTCCTCGTAGTAGTCGGCAACCTTGTGCAGCATGCCGTCTAGATTTCCGGTGGCCTCTCCCGTTCGCATCATGTCGATGACGATTGGGCTGAACGCTCCGGTACTCACGAGCGTTTCAGTGACTCCTGCTCCCGACTCGATGCGCGTAGACGCGGGAAGAATGAGCGCCCGCAAGTATTCGTTTCCGCAGGAATCAGCGGCAAGCTTGATCGACTTTGTCATTGGGACGCCGCTGCGGTAGAGCGCACCAAATGATCTTCCGAACTTTGCCATCGCCAGCATCCGCATGGTTTTGCCCACGTAGGGGATGTAGCTGATGACGGCATCCCAAAGGTAGCGAATCCGGAAGTTCGCCAATCCCACCCGCAGGAATAGGAAGGTGAAGATGATCAGCGGCGCCAGCCAGAACCAAGTCGAAGCGGTCGTGAGCGGGGAACTCAGCCCCTTCGCGCCCGGCTTGATCGCCGCCAAAATCGCATTGGTTGCCAAGACGATGATTGCGGAGAGCGCCAACTGCAACTTTGGATAGAAAGTGACTCTTCGGTACAAGTTCCGGAGCTCGATTTCTTGATCGATATACTCCGCCGTTTGCTTGAGCGCCGAATCAAGGAAGCCGCCTTCTTCACCCACCCGAACGATACTCATCATGATCGGGCTGAAGACCTCAGGATAACGTTGCATGCCTACCGAAATCGGTCGACCCGCTTGAACGTGATCGCGTAGTTCGACAACCACCTTCTTAAACCGGGGATCCCGCTGCTGCTTGCCCAGGGTGTCCAGCGCTTGCAGGTAGGGAACGCCCGCATTGAGCATGGTTGATAACTGACTGAAGAAGAAGCTGAGAACGGCAAGCGACACCTTGCCCACCAGCGGACCCGCCACCGAAGTCGCTAGGTAACTTCGTTGTTCGGTGGGTGGTCCGGCTATGACCGACTCGTGGGTGACTTGTTCCCCGTAGGAATGGGCCTGATACGGAGGAATCGAGACGTGGTGCTCGGTGGCCCCTTCCACGGGTGGTGCCATCGCCGCATTCCGCGCCGCCGGTTGCCCCGGTCCGCCGAGGTTCGCAAGAGGATCGCCCAACGATCGTGCCTGCTGGATGGACGAGACAGACAAACCACGCTGGGTCAGCTCTTGAATCGCGGCATCCAAGCCCGCGGCAAAAACGATCCCGCTGGTGGCGCTTCCATCGGTTCTCTGAGCTTGGTATTCGAAGGTGGGCATGGTGTTGTTGTGTTCAGCGGTTAGTTAGCGTTGGCGAAGTAGTTGAGGAGCCCTAGGTACCACTTTTGGGCGAGGATCCCTGCCACGATAGCACCAAGAAGCAGTGTGACGGCCCAAGCGGTCCGCTTCAACCCGATACCCGCAAGATTTGTTTTGCGTTCCAGATTATCGTCGGCCATTCGAGAGATTTGCTGGAGCGCCCCGGGTACATCCCCGGTGATTTCACTCACCTCCAGCATGTCACGGTATGTGGGAGTGAGGACTCGCGCCAGTCCGGCAGAGAGTGGAACCCCTTCGCGGATGGAGCCGACCAGCCGCGCATAACGGTCCCTCACGAGGTCGTTAGGGATGCTGCTAATGGCGAGAGGAACGGCAAAGTTCGGCGCAATACCCGCTTGAGAGAGATATTGAAGGGACTTCGAGAATCTAGAGAAGCCCTCCTCGTTCGCTCTGCCTGCCAGCATGGGTGTGTTCGCTTCGATCTTTTGCCTGAGGGGCCTTAGGGCGCCCATTTTCCAGATGGCGAGAGAAGCGTACAGGACGATCACACCTACTGCTGCGGCAACCAAGGCGGGCCCAAGGTTGGGGGCGACCGTCTTGGCGACCGTTCCAGTCGGCGAGAGTGTTCCACCTGCCTTGTCTTGGAGCTCGATCGCCTTCATCGCTCCCTTCTGCATGGCGAGCGTCAGGGGAGCCAGCACCGCGAGCGCAATCATGGCGATGGCTCCCCAGTTGCCCGCCTTAAAGAGCTTTTGAACCTCGAAAGAGCTGTTCGCAAGTTCATCGAGTACATCGGGCAACCTTCCTGCCGCCTCTCCAACGGCAACGTAACCTGCCAGATGAGGTTCGAAAACGTCTGGTCGAGCTCTCATCGCATCGCCCAGAGAGGTTCCCGCCGAGACGGCTGCCATCAGATCGTGGAAGGCCGACTTGTGCGCCGTTTTATGTGCCGACTGGGAGAACCGTTCGAGCACAACCGGAAGCGCGACACCCGATTTGACTGCCGATGAAAGCTGCCCGAACAAGAAGAAGACCTCTTTTTTTGAGAGAAGCGCCGCGTATGGCTTGGGTCCGGTGCCATGAGGCGGGGCAGCTTGCTGGGCTTGGGTATCGAGGTTCTCACTGCGCTGAAGCTGGGCGATCTGGGCTTGGATGGAGGGCTGAGAACCCTGCACCGGAGCCCCAGAACTTTGTGAAACCGCAACGGGTGCGGCGGCCTGCGCCTTCACTGGAGCGTGAGGGATGGGTTTCGCAGCCGCCGCCGTTGGGGCATTCTCTGGAAATGGTCTCGATGCCACCTGCGCGTGCCGGAACCCTTTCTTTTTCAGAAAGAGGGAGACCTCTACTTCATTGGCCGCGTTGATCTTGCCGCGCACCTGGGCGCCGCTTAAATCGGTTGCGGTGTAGTGAAACTCCGGCATCTGCTACCTCTAGACGAAATGCATGACGCAAACGTTTGCGAAAGCCCACCCGTGTCTATTTTTCACGCTGTATGATTTATCGATGCATGCAACATTGAGCCCCGGCGCGATCCATGTCTCGGTTTCCAGCCTAGAAGATTTCATCGCGAAAGCCAAAGTCGGCGGATTTACCGGACTTGAGCTGAATCCCTCCCTCCTGGAGGGTCGATCCCCATTTGAGGTGGGCGAAACCCTTGCCATGGAAGGGCTCGTCGCAGCGGGATTTGGAATGCCCGTCCAGTTTCGCGAAGACGAAGCGCGGTGGAAAGCCGACCTTGAAAAACTTCCCACCATCGCAAAGACGATGTCCGAGTTTGGAATGAGCCGAACCTTCACGTGGATCATGCCCGGCAGCAACGACCGCAACTTCGACCAGAACTACGATTTTCATGTGACTCGCTTGAAACCGGTTGCCGCGATTCTTGCCGATCACGGCATTCGATTCGGGCTGGAGTTTGTTGGTCCGAAGCGCTCGCGGGACTCATTCCGCCACCCGTTCGTTTACTCCACACATGCGATGCTGCGTATGGCGAAGGAAGTCGGTCCGAACTGCGGATTGCTCCTTGATAGCTGGCATTGGTACACGTCGGAAGGAACAGAAGCCGACCTTCTCGCCCTTACGGAGCAGGATGTGGTTTACGTCCACACGAACGATGCTCCTGCCGGAGTCTCGGTGGACGATCAATTGGACCACAAGCGCGAACTTCCCAAGGCAACGGGAGTGATCGACCTCGATACGTTCTTCGGATCGCTCCGCAAGATCGGCTACGCGGGTCCGGTGGTTGTTGAACCGTTCCTTGAATCGCTGAAAGAGCTACCGTCCGATGAAGATCGCCTTCGCAAAGTGGGCGAATCGCTCCAGAAGACGCTCGGCTAGCCACCTGTAAACAAAAAGGAGGAGCGACCCTTCGAAAGTCGCTCCCCAATTGTTGCGTTTACTCTTATTGAGTTTTCGGCGGCTCTTAGAGGCCGCCCTCTTCGAACTTAAACGGTGCTCCGCCCATTTCTTTGAGCTTCGCGGCTTGAGCAGAAGTCAGGATCTTGCCGATTTCGGTGTTCATGATCTCTTCGTTCTTTTGCATGGTCGATTGAACGTCCTCTCGGCTGAGTTCGCCATCGCGGACCTTTTGCATCACGGCGCGGTTGGCTTCTTGTTGCTTTTGTTGCAGGTCTCGAAGCTTGGCGACTTGATCTTCGGAAAGACCGAGATCCTTCTGGACGGTCTCGTTCATCGCCGCTCGGTTGCCCGATCGCTGAATGAAAAGCTCCTTCAGTCGCTTCTGTTGACCCGGCTCGAGGATGGCCATGATCTTTGCCTCTCGCTCGCGCGCTGCTTGTCGCATGGCTTCCGGATCAAAATTGCCGCCTTGACCACCTTGACCTTGGCGACCACCGCCTTGACCTTGACCTTGGCGTCCGCCGCCTTGACCGCCTGCGCCAGGACCACCGGCACCGGGACCGCCCTGACCGCGAACACGTACTCCTAGCTCAGCGAGCTTAGAAGACTGGTCGTCGGAGATCTTCAGCTCCGATCGAACATCATTGCGAGAAAGCAGCCCGACGATGCCTTGCTGTTGGCCTCGTCCTCCTCCAAAACCTTGTCGACCGCCGCCACCTTGACCCTGCGCCAAAGAGAGAGCAGTGATGGCTAACAAACCGATCGAAACGAAAATTCCACGCTTCATAGTCGCAACAACGCAGGCGCGGAAACGATGTTCAGTAGATTTTGCAATGGCAAGAAAACTCTTACCAAATCCCTAGGACTCGGTAAGGACTCTCTCGGCGATCACGAATGCCGCAAAGTCGTCGTAAGGCTCTGGTGGAACCTGCAGACTGGCAGGCCAAAATCGGCGCCATCCTTTGCGGGGGTTATGCTCCCAGTATCGTTCACGAGCCTGGATCGTGGTCTCCCGTTCGTCGATCACGAGCAGCCCCATGCCGGGCAGGTGACTTCGGATCGCCTCTACGAGTTGCTTCGAGCCGGTGGAACTTCCTACGATGATGAGGTGGAACTCCCCGTGAACGTACGCCTCGTGGATCTTTGGTAAGACCGCGTCTACCGGGATGATGTCGCGCCAAAGCAGATCAAGCGCGCCTTCTTCGGTGCGCTTAACGAGAGCGATTCCACACTTGTGGGTCCCCGGATCGATAGCTAGGACGGTCTTTTCCACGAACGACGTGTTATGGTACTTCCTCGACCCTCGGCGTACACCTAGTAACCGACACGAAGTTCAAGCTTCAGGGGGTCACCCGCCCTGGTCTCTTCCAAAACCACCGCCTCCAAGCGGACGGGTCGGTTGAGTTCGCGAATCTGGCGCACCTTCTCAAGGATCTCTTCAGGACCCAAGACGCCGAAGGTTTCCTCGGTACCGATTCTCTGAGGAATCAGCCTTGCGCGCCGGCATCGGTCTTGAACGCGGGTCACCAAGAACTCCGTGATCTGTGTGTAAACCGCGAAGTCCGATCGGCGACCGTCGATACGACTTTCTGCAACAACGGACTCCGCTTCGAACACCACCGGATTCGGATAGACGGTGAGCAGGAGGGGAATATCCTCTCCTTGGAAGCTATTTCGAGTTGCATTGGCAACGATGACCACGTTTTGATTGAGGCCGGCCAAAAGCGGATAAGCCGAATCAAACGTCGCCTCGGTAGCCGGACCGTTTCCAGAACGGAACAGCGCGATGATGGGGTTGCTTCTCGCCGGAGAGTCAGAGCGACCGCGTCGTTCGGAGTTTATTCGAGCCACCCGAACAAGGGTCCCCAGTAGGTTCTGAGCGTCGGCCAGACCTGCTCGGGCGGGAATAGAGATCCTCGCGACCTCTTCCAGACGCAGGAACAACACCGGGTTCAGTCGGGAGTTGTCCACCGCAGTTCGGAGAGTTCCGAGGGTGGTTTCAAGCTCCACACGATCCTTACGAAGCCGTTCCAATTCTCCCTGAGTGCGCTCGAGGTTGCCCAAAGCTTCTTCGTAGTCGCGCTTTGCCTTATCCCGCTCGCTGATCAACTTCTCGGTGTCTTTATTGAGTTCGTCGATCTTGGTTTTTTGCTCGGTGATTTGCCGGGTTAGGCTTGAAGCCTCGATCATCAAGCGCAGGTTTTCGCTTTGGATGGTGTTGTTGTCCTGAAGGGCAATCTCCTGCTCCTTCCGCACCCTTTGCAGGCGCGCTTCCAAGGTTTTGCGCTGCTCCTGAAGCTTGACCAGCTTGTTCCGCTCGGTGGTCAAAAGTTGCTTCTGGGAGTCGAGCTTGCGCGTGGCTTCTGTGACTTGACTCTTGGCTGCCTGATAATTCTTCTCCAGCCCAGCGAGACGTCCTTGCACAGAAGTCAATCGACCCTCCAGTTGCGAGAGTTGCGCGCGCTGAGCCTTGACTCTTGCAAGCTGCTTCTCGATCTCTTTCTGCTGCTTTTCTAGCTCCAGCGAGCCCAGCGTGATTTTGTTGGTGAGCGTCGCCTTTTCTCGTTCCAGTCGGACGCTTTCGTCCTTGATCCGGTCTCTTTCGGCAACGACTTCTTTGAGCTCGACAATGGCGGTTCGACCCCTGCCGAGCCATTCGCGAACGTCACTGGAAAGAGCGGCAACAAGTCCGATGGTGATGAGCGGAATGAGCATGCCCGCGATGGTGACGCTGACCATGGCGACGTGCTTCGGTCGCATTCGGTAGAGGCTGATCCGCTTCTTACCGATCTTGAAGCCAAGCACGTCGGCGACGTAAGCGGATACGCCGCCTAGGATCACCATGAGACCAATGAATCCGACTGGAAGAAGGTCTTGCATGGGTTATCCGATATTCCTCCTCCACATGATCACCACCGCCGCGATGGTTCCCAGCACGATGGGCGTGAAGCTAGCGAGCCAACTTGGAATGATTCCGCCCATTGCCCAAGTATTCATGAAATTCGCGAGCGTCATGTACGCAAACGTAATTCCAATAGCAATGGCGAATCCGGCGGCGTTCCCGGTTCGATGATTTCTAATTCCGAGGGCGGCTCCCAGAAGTCCGAAAACGAATGCCGCAAAGGGTAAGGCGAACTTATTCCAGAACCAATACTCACGGTTTCGATACTGCTCTGGCGTGAGCGTCTTATCGATCTTTGCCAATTGCAGTTGCCGCCAAAGCTCTCTCGCCGAGAAGTAGTCGGGGTCGTTTATCTGCTGCGTGCCGATCTCTTCGGGTTTCAGGTTCACCTTCGGGACCGTAGAAGGCCAAACCTCGTCCTCGATTTCTAGCCGACTTCGACCGTCTGCGCCGACGAGCTTTGCTCCGCCAACAATGCGCCAGTCGGGTGGGTTCCCACCTTCGGGCGGCTTGTACTGAAGCTCTTTCGCTTCTAGATAGAAGTTGTCCTTCCCGGCTTCGTCCCGAGCCACGATGGTGACGTTTCGAAGGGTGCTGGTGCGAAGATTGAAGTCTTGGGCAACGATGAATCCGACAAGTTTGCCTTCATCGACAATCGACTGGGAAGCGGGCTGATTCGCCTTCGCGTTCAGGGATCTAGCCACGATCTTGGCTAAGGCCTGGCTCCGCTTAGCGGCGTAAGGAACGAAGGTTTCGTTAAAGGCAAACGCGAGCGAAGCGATCACAACCGCGAACAAACCAACCGGTCGGATAATTCGATAGATGCTCGCTCCCGCGGCTCTTAGCGCCACGATTTCAGAGTCGGAGCTAAGTCTCCCAAAGGCGAGTAGGGCGCCAAGCAACGTTGCCATTGCGAAGGTTTTGACCAAGATCGCGGGCAGCAGCAGCATGGTGATCTCGCCGATCATGCTCGCAGGGACGCCCTGCACCACGTAGTCGGTGATTCTATTGAGATACGTAGCCGCCATCAACAGCGTGGAAAACATTGCCACGCCGCTTAACCAAGGACTCCAAAGCTCCTTAAGGATCAGCCGATCGATTCGCTTCATGGATTAGGAGAAGGTGGCTGTTCTTGGTCCTCTACACTCGCCCCCGAATCTCTTCTCTCCTCTTTAGTCGGCGGCTCGAAGTCATCGGTGAAGCCAAACGCGCCTGCATCGAACTGCTGACCCAGATAGTGCTTGCGCACCAGCTCATCTCCGGCAACTTGTGCGGCGGTACCGGAGGCTACGATCTGACCGTCGATGAGGATGTAGTTTCGATTGGTGATTCGGAGAGTGGCTCCGACGTTATGGTCGGTAATCAGGATCCCGATTCCGCGATCTCTCAGCCGGAACAGAATCTCTTGGATCTCTTCGATGGTGACGGGGTCTATACCGGTGAAGGGCTCATCTAAGAGAATGAAGTTCGGGCGGGTAGCCATTGCACGTGCGATCTCGACGCGCCGGCGCTCACCACCGGAAAGCACTCCTGCCTGACTTTTGAGGATGTGCGAAATGTGGAGTTCTTCTACGAGTTCGTCGATCCGCTCTTTCCGCTCGGCTCCTTTTACGCCAACCAGTTCGAGTACGAGCTTCAGATTGTCTTCGACGCTGAGCTTTCTAAAGACCGAAGTCTCTTGAGGCAGATATCCAATGCCGGACCGAGCCCGTTTGTACATGGGCCAACGAGAGACATCGGTGGAGTCGAGGAAGATTTTGCCGTCATTGGGACGAACCAGCCCGACGGTCATGTAGAAGGTGGTGGTCTTCCCGGCGCCGTTCGGACCCAGGAGCCCAACGATCTCTCCTGTTGAAACCTCGAATGAAACGCCTCGAACGACGTTTCGCCCCCGGTAGCTCTTCTTAAGCTGCTCGCCTCGAATCTTCAACGTGCTTGAAGCCCTCCCGGCTTCTTTGTCTTGGGTCTGATTTTGGTTGTGACGGCATTGTCACCTTCGGAGAACAGCTTGATGCTGACGATCTCGTTCTTAGCATTCAGAAGGAGTGTCGCCTTTGAGGCTCCAGAAATTTCCGGACCGTCTTCGCCATCGGTACTGGACGAGAGGTCCAGATCATCCATCAGGTCGATTTGGTTCACGGCATTGCCAATCGGCGCGGGGAGCGCGCTGTAAACCAGCCGACGCGCTTTTGCCCGGAACGTCTCGCGCTTCTCTTTCTTCGCTCCCTTCTCTTCGATGATGGTGAGACGCCGGACTTCGATGCTCACGCCCCCGGTGAGATCGGCGGAAGTCAGTGCGGATTCGCCCTTTTTGGGCTTTCGCACCACGGACACCACTCCTCGGTTGCCCATTAATGCGAAGGGACTACGCGGGACTCGCTCGCCCTCATCTCTCGTCACCGTGACCTTGGTCGGAAACTCGAGTTTAGCGAAGTTAGGGTTTTTGTCGATCTTGTACGTAGCCGACTCTGAGACGAGGGTGGTCGTTGCCACCTGACTAGCGTTTCCGGGGTCTGCCGCTAGGGGCTCTTTCTGAACCATACGGACGCCGCCCTTGAGATTGAGGTTGTCGAAATTGGTTCGAGGCTTGCCAGGATTGGCTGGATCGGCCTCACTGATAAGATCGCCTTCGATGGTTTGGCAGCTCAGTTCGGCATTCTGGGGCTTCGAGACGACAAGAACGTCTCCCTTTGCAGAGAACGACTTATCGATCTCAACCGACCCGCTGTTAGCCTGAACGCGCCAGTTCCAGGCATCGCCTTTGCGATCGGCAAAAGTGAATCTGCGCTTACTCGCCTGACCCTGTCCAACGCTGATCGTGCCCGCCATTAAGCCAACGGCAAGGCACAGGGCAATCAACCCCGAAGAGCGCAGGGCCTTCGTTGGTCGATTATTGAACGTGGAGACGGACGAGTTCATGATTTACTCTGCTTAACAGTTTGAACGGTTGGACGTTTCGCCGCGCCCTCACGCTTCGACTTCGCGCTGTTTGCAATGAAACGTTGCATGGAATCGGGAGTTCCCAAGACGCGCAAATCGGAAGTTGCGACGAGTGCATCCAGCGGACCCAGGTATCCCGACGGACCCTCGACAGTGACCCCGCCCTTGGCTTCGAGAAGTTCCTGGTCGGGTCGATACTGAACCTCCTCTGCCAGGAGGTCGCTCTTGTAGACGATCGAGTGAAACTGGACTTTGCCGCGCAAAGTGAGGGTGTTCGATTTCTCATCGGCGATTCCGGTTTCAGCCTCGTACGTCCCAATCTTCTTGCCTTGTTGGAAAACCTCTCCGGAGACCGTCGCCATCTGACCGAAGAAAGCTCCCTTCTGCCCGAATGAAAGGTTTGCCCGCTGCCAACGAACCGTCCAGAGAACGGCCCCGCTGGTTGGATTGATGCGCTCGCCTTTGCCCTTCCCCGTAGAGGCCGATTCGATCAGCTTGGGCTTTTCGGACTCCTTGGTCGGCTTCACCTTCTTCGGATCTCCTTTTCCATTGGGGGAGGGGTTCTTGGAGTTGCACCCGCTGAGTAACAAGACGGTTAGGCACACCGCCGACCACGCTCCAGACGGTCTGGTTATCAAGGTGATCAAGCTGGGGAAAGCGGAATGGCCGATTCCGACAACCTCCCACTCCGTTTCGAAAATTTCCCTTTGTGCATTCCGGCCAATTGCCCGCAAGCGGCGGCGATGTCGTGTCCTCGTTCGACCCGTTGAGTGACGTTCACACCGGCATTCTCCAAAATGCCACGGAACGTTCTGACCCGATCAGAGGTTGGACGCTTAAAGCCGTTTCCGGTATCGACCCAGTTGAACGGGATCAGGTTCACCACGCACGGCATGTTTCGAATCAACGGAATGAGAGCCTTCGCCTGCTCCGGTGTGTCGTTCACTTCGTCGATCAGCAAGTACTCGAAGGTGACCTTCCGCCCGGTTCGCTTGGCGTAGCGACGCATCTCGTCGACCACTTCTTCAACAGGCCACTTGTGGTTGACGGGCATCAGCCGATCACGAACCTCGTTGAAGGGGCTGTGCAGAGAAAGCGCCAAATGGATAGGAAGCTCTAGCTCGCCCAGTTTGCGGATCTGCGGCACAAGGCCGACGGTGCTGATAGTGAGGTGTCGATAGCTAAGACCGACCTCATCATGGAGAAGCGTAAGGGTCTTGACCACCGAATCAAAGTTGAGAAGGGGCTCGCCCATGCCCATGAAGACCACGTGCGATATCCGTCGCTCGGTGAGACTCTGCAGGAGCAGGTATTGACCGACAATTTCACCCGGAGTGAGGTTTCGATCGAAGCCGCCTAAGCCGGTTGCACAGAAGGTGCAACCCATGGGGCAGCCCACCTGACTGGAGATGCAGCAACTGACCCGGTCTTCGTAAGGGAGCAACACGCACTCGTAGACCTGCTGGTCGCCGTTATGAACGAGCAACTTATCCACACCGTCGGTGGACTTTCGGTGGTCGGCGATGTGAAGCGGAGAGACTCGATGCGTTCGGTCCAGTTCATCGCGAAGCGCTTGTGGGAGGTCACCCATGTTCGCGATCGACTGCTCGGCGCGGCGATAAAGATGCCATGCAAGCTGCTTCGACCGAAGTTTCGGGTTCATACCCGCTGGAACCACGGACTGGAGTTCTTCCCGGGTGAGACCGACGAGACCAGGACGGGGCGTAGAAGCGAACGACGGAGAGTCGTTTGTGGTGTCGTTCGTCTCCATGTAGGTTCATTTTACTCGTGAATGCAACATAGGGGCTAAATGCGAGAACCGGGAAGTTCACCATGGGTCGCCCCCGCCGGCTCATTGGTATAGTTCTTGCAGGATCCCAACGATGAGGATTGCGGGTTCGTGGGCTCGAAAGAGCGACTGCGGATCGGTTCCTAACTCACTATTTGCTTTGATTCCCTTCCCGTCTCGAAGAGATGCCAAACGAAACTCCCTCTGAAGTTGCCAAACAGCCTTCCGAAACGGCGAAGCCACGCGAACACTATCCGCTGCTGACGTCGATTCGGTTCTTTGCGGCGTTTGGGATTGTGATCCACCACTTCGGAGGCAGCATCGAGCACCTTGCGGGTGCCACCGGAGAACCGTTCATCCGGGCATTCGGTGCAGGCGTCAAGTTCTTCTTTGTCCTCAGCGGGTTCATCCTCGCGTACTCGTATTACGAGAAGTATCACAAGTCGAACTGGCACCGCTCTGGCAGTCAATTGAAGGCTTACTATCGGAGCCGATTCTTCCGCGTTTACCCGATCTACTTCTTCGCGTTGATCCTTTCGATTCCGCAGTTGGTGAAGAACATTCCCATTTACGGAGCCAAGCTATCCGCCTTTGATTGGGGGGTTTACGCAACTTCCAAACTGACCCTCACTCAGGCATGGCTACCAACTTTGGGAAACAATCCGCCGATGCTTCTGGCGGCCTGGTCGCTGTCGTGCGAAGCCTTTTTCTACCTCCTCTTCCCCTTCCTGTTCGCTTTTCTTGACCGAAGCAAGACCTCGACCATCTGGATTGTTCTTGTCGCGGCGGCGCTCTTCCCGTTCTCCCTCCAACCGCTTTACACGGCCAACCCTGAAGGTCTCGGAGGTCTTTACAACGACTGGTTCCCACCTTTCCGAACTGGTGAATTCGTTCTCGGTATGTGCGCGGCTTTCTTGGCCAAGCGACTGGGTGGTTTTCGCCCCGAATGGAATCGCATACTGGCGTGGCTGGCGGTTCCGGCTATGTGGATGTCGTTCGGCTTCTCGATCTTGCCTGTTCGACGGTTTGACGACGCGTTGGACCTTCTGGTAGTCGCAGCGGTTCTGGTCTCTTGGCTAAAGCCTGGTGAGGTTCTCACCAAGCTACTGGGCACGCCGTTCTGGACCACACTGGGTTCGGCAAGTTACGCCCTGTACCTGCTGCACGGGCCCGTTTTTGGCTACCTCACAAAGGTGAAATCGCCTCTGACGGAGGAACTGATCCGAAGCAACCTCGGTGCCTTCGCAATCTACTCGGTGATCGCGGTGATCGCCTCAGTGCTGGCTTATCGATTTGTTGAAGAACCCATGAATCGCAAGTTCCGAGCGGCCAAGCCGAAAGTCGGCTAGCCCGTCCGCGCAGCCGATTATCGGCACGCTCACGCCGGGGTCGCTTCTTTCTTCCGTTTCATGAACTTCTTACCCATTGCGATTCCGGGCTGCTCGATGAACCTATAGAAAAGCGCAGAGAGGCCAACGGCAATCACGATCTGAAGCACGAAACAGAGGGCCGGAACTTGTTTGAGTCCAGGAACCAGCACCGGGAGAAGCATGGCCTGAGCGTGGAGAAGATAAAGGCTGTACGAAATTTGGCCCAACCACACCAACACCTTCGGCATCGGTCGAGATTTCCAAAGGATTCCAACTACGAACAAAGCTCCCGCGATGAGTGCGCTGGTCAGCTCATTCATCCACGTCGAAGGGAAATCGATTCCCTCACCGGGTGGTCTCAGACCACGATTGATAAAGACGGTGAGGGCGATCAGGCCCAGAAGCGCCGAACCCCAACCTAGGCCTGCCTTCTTGCTCATTTGACCGTGCATCACACGAAAAATGACCAACCCGATCACGGCAAACCAAAGCAGCATCGGACCCACGTAGGGACCACCTGCCTGAGCTTTGAACGGGCGGTAGATGGCAGGAAGGAACCCGACCACAAAAGAGAGCCCGGCTACGAACCACATATTGTTCAGCCGCTTCACCGCAAAGAGGGCCGCGCAGCCGATGTAGATCATCCACTCGAACCCGAGAGTCCAAGCAACAGGGTTGATGTCGTGGGCGTCGAACGAGATGCCCGGAATCTTTCCTTGGAAGAAGAACTGGAGCAGCGAAAAGTTGACCAGCCAGGTCCGCCAATCGTCTGGCAAGGGCTTGTCTCCAAGCATGCCACTGGTGTTGTACGCATCTCGGAGAACAAAGTATCCGACCAGGAAGATCACCATCGAGGCGAGATAAGCCGGATAGAGTCGGAAGACGCGCGAGATCCAGAACGCTCGAAGATCCCCGCGGCGCTCGATGCTCATGGGGATGACGAAACCACTGACGATAAAGAAAGCGACCACGCCGGCGCGCCCCAAGTTCAACCAGGGACTAACCGCTACGGCAGTCGATCGAAACAGTTGTTCGGAATAGTGCTGAATGAGAACGATGAACGCGGCCACTCCGCGGATCGCGTCCAAAAATTCGAGGCGAACCCCTTCAGACTTCTTGCCAGAAACCTGACTTCCCATTTCATCACTCATTCAAACCCCCAACGACTCAACGAGCAACCCCGGGGAGCCAATCCTATTGTCGGATGTCGGTCGTACCTTTTCAACCTCAATGGGTCACCCAGTGTTACTCAACGCCGTTTTCAGCCTTTACATGAGCGAGGGCTTCCCAGAAGTCGTCGAACTGCCTCATGTCCGTGGGCAAGTTCTCCAAGATCGTCTCGCCGTATCGCTTGGTACGCACTCGTGGATCGAGAACCGCGATCACACCCCAGTCTTGCGTCGAGCGAATCAGTCGCCCTGCCCCTTGCCGCATCATCATTTTCGCATTCGGCAGGGTGTGGACTTGGAACGGGTCGAGTTCTTGCTTCGCCAGGTACGCCAGTCGCCCTAGCTGAGCGGGCTCGGTAGGAACCTCGAACGGAATCCGCACCAAAACGGTGCATATAAGGGTTTCGCCGGGAGCATCGAAGCCCGTCCAAAAGGACCGAAGAGCAAACAGGGACGTTCGCGGGTCTTTGCGGAATCGCTCTCCCAGATCGCCCGCTCCCGACCGTGGTTGGACGAGAATTGGATAGTCCGGCCCCATATCCAGCATGGCTCGCACCGATTCCATCTCCTTTCGAGAGTGGAACAGCGCCAGGGTGCGGCCTTCGCATGCCTCAATGATCGTCCGCAACTCTTGTGCGATCGCGTAGTGATAGCTGGGCTCATCCTTGTTTTGACGGGCTAACGTGGGGTCTGGAATTCGCCCCGCCTTTGGAAGGTAGAGCGCGGCTTGAATGCGAAAATCGTAAGGGGAGGGGAGGATTTCCTCGAACATCGGTTCGACCCCCGTCGTGCGTTTGT
Source organism: uncultured Fimbriimonas sp. (assembly GCA_964471545.1). Classification (GTDB taxonomy): domain Bacteria; phylum Armatimonadota; class Fimbriimonadia; order Fimbriimonadales; family Fimbriimonadaceae; genus Fimbriimonas. Next base: position 26,141 of record CAYYJX010000038.1, read on the forward strand.
AGTGGTCGAAGGCTCCATCCACAGCAAGGGTGGCGGAGAGAGACGCGGTTGGCACACGGTTCCAGAGGATTTCCTTGAGAGGCTCGGCGACATCGACCACGTCGGACCTCACTCTAGGCTCGTACACCGCTCCCTGACCCTCTCGATACATGCCTTGGAACTGACCAACGTGGCTGATAGAAGCACCTTGGGGATCGAGCAGGTTCCCCGAGAAGGCGCCGTATTCTCGAAGGAAGGACAGCGTCATTTGCGCCGACTCGTACGCCATGCGGTGGCTCTCGGGTTTCTCGTCTCTGAGCCGGGCGAGGATATCATCGTATCGCTTTGTGACTGCTTTGCAGGCATCGCGAACGGAGATGGCGAGCGATTCGATCGCCATTCGCTCATCCTGAACCATCAGAGGCTTTAGCGCGGGGTGGTCGAGGATCTCTCCTGGACTCGCAGCAACCAGCTTTGAATCACGAACCTGACGTCCGAGGCTTGCTAATTGGGACTGGCACGCGTCGACAAGGGTCCGGAATCTCTCACCCGTAGAACTGAGTTCTGCCTGGAGTCCCGTCCGATTCAAGTAGTTCGAGAGGGTCTTCTCTAAGCGAATCGACATCGCCGAAAGCATGGCGAGCTTAGAAGCGGTGATCTCGAATTCGAGGGCGTTCACCGCCGCTCCGGGAAGATCATGCGCTTCATCGATGATTGCAAAATCCACCTTCCCAAGAAGACCTTCGCCCTCTTCATCGACGTTGGCGACGATCGCGTCTTGGAGAAGGAAGGCGTGGTTGGTGATGATCACCTGCGCGTCTTCGGCCCGCTTTCGAGCCTGATAGTAGTAGCAATCGTCGTACATCGGACAGCCTCGAGCCGGGCAAACCGAAGGTGTCGCAATTTTCGGCCAGACACGCGCTTCGAGGTCCTTTCGAGAGAAGGCGAAGCGACGGAACTCGCTTTCAATGCCGAGATTGGCGTACTCCTGAAAAGCCTCACGGTGGGACGGGAGCTCGTCTTCTAGATTCACCAAACAGGCATATCGCTGCCGCCCGATCATGAACGCAACTTTGGGCGAGTCGTCGAACAACGAGAGGGCAAACGGAAGGTCTTTACGCCAGTACTGCTCGGCAAGAACGTTTGTGTAGGTGGCAACAACCGTTCGCTTTCCCGATTCCAGTGCGTTCGCAATGGCAGGGAGCAGGGCTGCGAACGACTTGCCAAGACCGGTGGGGGCCTCGAAGACACCCGTTGCCCCAGACTCGATCATGTCCGAGATCAGCAAGGCGAGCTGAATCTGGTGGGGCCGACTTTCAAAGCCGTTCTGGCGGTTCAGCCGATCGAATGCGTCTTGAATCCGATCGGCTGCGCTCACCTAGGGGTTTTACCCGCCGAACTCGATTGACTCGCCGGGGTGGAGTTCTTGAACGCCGATTCCTGTGCCTTGCAACCCTTGCTGAAGAGTGTCCACCGATTGGGTGAGGATGGGGAAGGTTTTGAAATGAACGGGAACCACCGTTTTCGGACCCACAAGCTTCGCGGCATCGGCGGCTTCTTCGGCACCCATCGTGAACCAATCTCCCACCGGAAGGAAGGCAACATCGGGTCGATAACGGTCGCCGATGAGTTTCATGTCGCTGAAGAGAGCCGTATCCCCGGCGTGGTAAGCCGTTCCTGATGCGGTTCGAACAACCACTCCAGCCGCCTCGCCTGCATAGAGCGTGCCTCGCGTGGGGGAATCAAAGGAGTTGGAGTGCATAGCGTGGGTGAGGGTGATCTTGAATGGTCCGACCTCCACCGAGCCTCCCTTGTTCATTTGAATGACCTTGTCGGCGGGTACACCCTCCTGGATCATGATGGCTCCAAGTTCCCAGGTGGCCACCAGAGTTGCCCCGGTGAGTTTCTGAACTCGAACCGCGTCTGAAGCGTGGTCGCCGTGACCGTGGGTGAGAACGATGACGTCGATCTGGGTTGGATTCACCCACGCTTCCGGGCAGGACGGGTTGCCCTGGAGCCAAGGGTCGATGGCGAGCACCGACCGGCCCTCGTGCAAAAGAACGGCGGAGTGCCCTAAAAACGTCGCTTTCATGGTTTCAATTGTGATTCTACGGTCCTGAATTTCGATGATCTTGCGTTGATCGGTCGGATTTTCAGGGCCTTCATTTCGTCTTCATGCGGCTTCGTTAAAACAATCCTCGAATCCTTAACTTTTGAGGGAAGCCATGAAGCAACGACTATCCATCTCCGCACTCAGCCTCGTCGTCCTGTCGGCCGCTCTACCGACTACGTCGGACGCACAGTTCGATTCCGGAGGCCAGGGTGGACGCCCAGGGCAAGGACAGTTTGGTCCCGGTCAGGGTGGACCCATGGGTGGTCCAATGGGCGGACCAGGAGGCATGGGACCGAATCGCCAGGAGCTCAAGATTCTTGATCGGTTCGATACCAACAAGGACAAGATGCTCGATAAGGCCGAGCGGGTGGCCGCCCGCGCCTATGTTAAGCAAAACCAGCCTCAAGGAGGGGGACGTCGTCCTGGTGGACCCGGCGGACCCGGTGGTCCCGGTGGACCTGGCGGTATGGGTCCGGGAGGATTCGGACCGGGCGGGTTTGGTCCCGGAGGAATGGGGCCTGGAGGAATGGGTCCGGGCGGAATGGGTCCGGGCGGACCGGGTGGTCCCGGAGGACGAATGGTGGCCGGCACCCCAGGACCACAGGTCTCTAAGGCTGCTGCAAAAGCTTTTCCAGGTAAGGATCTCTACGACTCGGGCACCCTCCGCACGATCTTCATCGACTTTGAGAATAAGGATTGGGAGTCTGAACTCGAAGATTTCCACAACACCGATGTGGACGTGCCCGCCACGGTGACCCTTGACGGAGTCGAACTCAAAAACGTCGGCATTCGGTTCCGCGGGAATTCGTCGTACATGATGGTTCCGGCAGGAAACAAACGATCGCTCAACGTCTCGGTCGATATGGTCGATTCGAAGCAGCGGGCGTTGGGTTACAAGACGCTGAACTTGCTCAACTCCAATTCGGACCCTTCCTTCATGAGTTCGGCGCTCTACGCACGCCTCGCCGAGCGTTGGTTGCCAACGCCCCGCAGCAACTTCATGAAGGTCGTGATCAACGGCGAAAGCTGGGGCATCTACGTCAACGTCGAGCAATTCAATAACGACTTCATTGCGCGCCATTTCGGCGGAACGAAGACAGGCGGCGCTACCGCCCAGAAGTCTTCTGCCGGGGCAACCGGAGAGAAGTCCAAGGACGAGAAGGACGCTAAAGAACCCAAAGGCGCTCGATGGAAGGTCCCGGGCAATCCGATGGCAGATGGCGGTCTGCGTTACCTCGGCGATGAGGTTCAGCCCTACAAACAGCGATTCGAGATCAAGAGCAAAGACCGACCGGAGGATTGGAATGCGCTCATCAACCTTTGCAGAGTGTTGAACACGACCCCGGACGACAAATTGGTCGCGGCACTCGATCCAATCTTGGATATCGAGGGCACGCTCCGATTCCTGGCGATCGATGTGGTTTCCATCAACAGCGACGGCTATTGGACCCGGGCAAGCGACTTTAACCTGTATCTCGATCCCGCGGGCAAGTTCCACATCATCCCACACGACATCAATGAAGCGTTTAGGGGCGAAGGGGGTCCCGGCATGGGTCCTGGCATGGGTCGTCCCGGTGGTCCCGGAGGCTTTGGTCCCGGCGGATTTGGCCCCGGTGGATTTGGTCCTGGCGGACCAGGTGGTCCCGGCGAAGGAACTCCGAGCCAGGCTGGATTCGGACCGCAGGGCGGTCAAGGTCAGGGCGGCCCCGGGGGCTTTGGACCGGGAGGATTCGGCCCCGGTCAAGGAATGCGTGAACGTGGCAACCCATTCGAGCTTGATCCGCTCATCGGCCTGACCGATACTCGGAAACCGCTTCGATCACGGCTCCTGGCGATTCCGGCTCTCAAGAAGCGCTATCTCGAGATCGTGCGGGATATGGCAGCGAAGGATCTCGATTGGACTAACATCGGACCGTTCATCGAGGCGAATCGACGGTTGCTCGAATCCGAAGTGAAGGCGGACACACGCAAGAACAGCACCTACGAAGCGTTCGTTGCCGCTCTCTCCAGCCAGACCTCGACTTCAAATCCCTCGAACCAACCCGGGCAAATGCGACCGCAGCAATCGCTCAAGAGTTTCTTCCAAACGCGTCGAAACTACTTGTTGAACTACAAAGAGGGCGCTAAGCCGCCCCGGCAAGGAGGCCAATGATGGTCGCACCGGTCAGCCCGTCTCTGACTTCCAGCGGCAAATGGTCGAATGAGGTCAAGTTTACGGTCCGCCGAGAGCTTGTGCCTGAGATTCTGGAATGGGTTCGGGGACACATGTCCCCCGACCCTCACGGTCAACCCAATCTAGACGGCGCCTATTTGGTGCGAACGCTTTACCTGGATACCGCCAATCAAGATGTTCTCAAGCGGTCCAAAGGCTATCGGGTGAACAAGTACCGGATTCGGCGATACGGATGCGACTCGATATTGCACCTTGAGTGCAAACGAAAGATCGGTGATCGGGTGTCCAAAGATCGAGTGACGACCTCCGGACTATCCCTCCTGCACCTCAGCGAGGAATCCAAGGATCGCCCCTCTACGTTCGATCCAAGTTCGTTCTGGGATGCGGTTGCGTACCGACGTCTCGATCCTGCCACGCTGGTGGAGTACAAGAGGTTCGCGTTCTTCGGCTTCGAGTCTGGAAGCACCTTGCGACTCACCATCGACATTGACATCATCACCCAGCGTCATGCCGAGTGGTCGGTACCGAGCATCGAAGAGCCCACGATGGTCTCCGACGAAGCCGTGATCGAGATCAAGTTTCCGGAACTGCTCCCGACGCTCTTTCGAGAATTCCTGCTCCGATTTGGCCTTACGCCCGTCGGTTTCAGCAAGTACCGAACCGCCATGATGAAGGGTTCCTCTTGCGAGACGGAATCGAGCGAGGAAGACCCATGCTTGAGTTCCTAAACCAAGCAACGGCGAAAGGACCGCAAATCGATTGGTCGGTTTTGGTCCTTCGCCAGGTGATTGCGTTCGTTCTGGGCGTCGTCATCGCGTACGTGTTCA
>CAYYJX010000039.1:0-28279 GCA_964471545.1 uncultured Fimbriimonas sp.
CAAGTAAGGACAATCGCACCAACGGTACAGGGGTGGAGTTACGCAAGAATTCGCCTGTCGTTCAGAAACGGAATCCGGACATCTTAGGTAAGTAGATGGGTTAGTTTCCAAGCGTTCGCGGAGAGGCGTAAAGGCCGACCTCCGAGATAGCGGGCGCTCCGCGACCATCGATAAACGCAATCCGAATCTCGGAGACGCGTCGGGGTTCGAACCGAAGCAACCGGCGATTCCCAATCGTTTTGCCCTCGATGGTCAGTGTTTCCTCCCCGGCAGCGGAGGTCGGATTTACCTGCACTCGAAACGCCGCCACCCGTTGACCCAGCGGCAGGTGTTCGCGAATCTCCAAGACATCCGCAAGCACGGGGGTGGGGAACTTCAGGATTAGTTCTCCTCGAACGGTGTCTTTGGCAATCCAGTAGCTGCCTCGCTTTCCATCGATCACCGATTTCGGGTTGGAAAGGGGCTTCTCCTTCACGTCTTCCAGGGTTCCGACGGCTTCGACCCTCGCCTCTTTGGCAAGGTTGCGCTTGAAGGTTTTGTCCAGAATCTCCTTCAGTCCCATGAGCGACTTGATGTCGGGATCGGCGATGAGCCCCCGAGGATCGGGCGGAACGTTGAGCAGCAGGTTCGATCCACGACCCACGCTCGCGTAGTAAAGCTCCTCAAGTTCGGCGGGAGTCTTTACCTTGGCGTCTTCCGAGGATCGGTAGAACCAGCCCGGCCGAATGGAAACGTCGCATTCGGCTGGGACATAGAAATTGCCTTCTCGCTGGCCTTCGCCAAGCTCTTTGTACAACGGGGTGCCGGGAACGTAACGATTGCGGTTGAGATTGCCCCAGTGCGGGTCGGAGGCGATCCCCGCCTCGTTCCCCACCCATCGAATGTCCGGACCTGCGTCGCTGAACATCACCGCGTTGGGTTGGAGCTTTCGCACCGTCTCGTGAAAAGCCGCCCAGTCGTAAACCTGCTTTTTGCCGTTCGGACCCTCGCCGTTGGCGCCATCGAACCACATCTCGAAAACGGGTCCGTAATTGCCCAAGACCTCTTTGAGCGTCTCCACGTAGGCGGTGTTGTATTCCGGAGTGCCGTAGAGCGGGTGGTTTCGGTCCCAAGGCGAAACGTAGATGCCGAACTTGAGTCCTTCTGCCTTACACGCCTCGCTGAGAGCTTTGAGAACGTCGGTGGGGTTCTTGGAGTTCGCGACGGTGTGGTTGCTTTGCTTGCTCGGCCAGAGGCAAAAGCCGTCGTGGTGCTTGGCGGTGATGATCACCCCTTTCATGCCCGCTTGCTTAAAGACTCGCGCCCACTGCTTCGGGTCGAGTTGGGAGGGATCGTAAACGTTTGGATTCTCTTTACCGTCGCCCCATTCCTTGCCCGTGAAGGTGTTGGGGCCGAAGTGGACGAAGGCGTAGTACTCCATCTCGTGCCACGCCAGTTGCCGCTTGTGAGGCACGGGTTCGAGGGGGATTCGAGGGTCGGGACCGGGGATTTGAGCCATCGAAGTTCCTAAGACCGCAAGCGCGACGGTCGAGGTGAGAATCATGGATGAATCTTAGCACCGGATTCCGGAGGATACAGACCTCGCAAAAATGCAACCCGGAAGGTACTTGTTTCGATATGCTTTAGTTGTGAGCAATTGGGTGTCGAGATGGCGAGACGGACTGGAACAAGGTTACTTAGTCATCAGTGTTGGGCGGGTTGTGGCGGTGATCTTGAGTTTGCTGGCGTGGGTCACTACGCTAGGGCTTAGTATCTTACTGTTCCGCAGCCTTTTTGAGAGGAACCACCTGTTTGGCGTTTTCGGGCAACTGGGGGCTCTTGGGCTGAACCTTCTGGCGCTTTACTTTGGCGGATTCCTTGCGCTCCAAACGTCTAAACGCCTCAAGGATCATCGTTACCAGCCGAACGCATCGCGATCTACGGCGGTGGCTGTTCTCATTCGAACCTATGCTGATCTCTTGTTCATCTTTGGCGGAGCCATCGGCTTCAGTCTTCTCATGTTCGGCTTCAGCTACTCTGGATCTCTTGCGCCGCAGTTGGCGAATCCCGCAGGTGGTTATCCGGCGGAGCGGGTGTACACGGGGATTATTCCTCCGGCATTTCTCCCAATCATTTCGCTTGGAATACTGGCTTCGATCGCGATTCTGACCTATGTTCTGATCTTCTTCCTTCTCGGTCATGCGCTTTCTGCGTTGATCGAGGGCGTTGGAGATTCAGCCAGCGCGCTGAAGAAACTCGCTGCCGACAAACAGTCGGGTTCAGAACCTTCCTAAGGGAGGACAGAAAATGGGGCAAATAAGGAAAAACCTTACTTGCCCGACTTGCCGTCTTTGTCCTTATCTTTGTGGCTGGAGCGCGTGAACAGCCGAATAGGCGTTCCTTCCAGCGGATACTCGCGGCGAATCCGGTTGAGCAGGTAACGCTCGTAGCTGAAGTGCATGATGTCCGGATCGTTGCAGAACAGCACAAAGGTCGGCGGTGAAGTTGCTACCTGAGTAGAGTAGTACACTTTCAGGGCTCGACCCTTTGAGGTGTAAGGGCGCTCGAAGCATGCGTCTTGAATGAGGCGGTTGAGCGCACCCGTAGAGATGCGGAAGTAGTAGCTTTCAACGGCGGACAGGACCATATCAAGCGCGGGTGCGAGCCCGGCGCTTTCGATGGCGCTGGTGAATACGATGGGCGCGTACGCGAGTTCAGGCAGCTGATCGCGAATGGTCTTGATGAAATCTTTCTTGATCAGCGAGTTCTTCTTCGGCTGACCATCGGGCGGCTCTTTGGTGTCCCATTTGTTCACACAAAGAACACAAGCCTTCCCGGCATCGTGAGCCAGCTTGGCAACCCGCTTGTCACCATCGGTCAGACCTTCGCTACCGTCGATCACAACCATGGCGCAGGTGGCTCGATCAATCGCTTTTTGGGCTCGGTTGACCATGTAGTACTCGATCGACCCTTGGATCTTGCCTTTTCTTCGAATACCAGCGGTGTCGATGAGTCGAAACTTCTCGCCCCGGTGCTCAAGCTGCGTGTCGATGGCGTCTCGCGTGGTGCCCGCAAGGTTGGAAACAATCATCCGTTGTTCGCCTGTGAAGGCGTTGACCATGGACGACTTTCCAACGTTGGGTCGACCTACGATGGCAAGCAGAATCTCTTCCTTCTCATCGGTCTCAAGATCGGCAGGATCGGGCAGATTGAAGACGACTTCATCCAGAACGTCGGCTACGCCTCGACCATGCAACCCGGAAATCGGGAACACCTCACCAATGCCGAGCGAGTAGAACTCCGGCGCAAAGTCTTCTCGCGCCATGTTATCGGCTTTGTTGACGACGATGAAAATGGGTGTCTTGATCCCGCGCAGCAGGTTGGCAAGGTCCATGTCGTCTTGGGTGACTCCGCTGGTGACGTCTCCCATGAACAAGATAACGTTTGCCTCTTGAATGGCTACCTGCGCCTGCAAGCGGATTTGCTCGGCAAGGGGGTCGGACTCTTCAAACAGAATTCCACCGGTATCGACTACCTGGAACTTGCGTCCACGCCATTCCATTTCGGCGTAAAGACGATCGCGGGTGACGCCGGGAGTGTCCTCAACAACGGCGATTCTCTTGCCAACCAAACGGTTGAACAAGGTGCTTTTGCCCACATTTGGGCGACCCACTATGACGACGACGGGAAGTTTGGAGCGCATGCGGAATTCCCTCCGTTAAGAAACAAGGTGGGGACAATCCGAAGGGTACCCGATTTAGGCCTTTCCCTCTTAACAGGAGGGTTGGAATCGGTATCCTTTGCAGGCTGTCGTTCCTCATTCTCGAGATCATGAATCGCCATCAAAACTCTTTTTTTGCACTTGTTTTTGTATCTGGATCCCTCGGCGTGGCGTCGGTTGCCTGCGCTGATGATCGAGAAGATTTCAATCGGTTCTGGCATTCGTCGCCCGCAACGCTGAGCGCGGACTCTGCCAAGAAAACGAACGAGCGCGAGTGGCTAAGGCTCAAGCCGCTGGAGGTCGCTCTCGTTGAGGATGCTCGCCAGGAGAAGAGCGAGCGGGAGCCGAACGATCGGCAAGACGGAACGCACCGAATCTACCGCTATCTCACCGTTTTCGGAGGTCAGAACTGGTTGATCTTAGGAAGTGAGGACCCAAGAAGCGGGTGGGGATTCTCCTATGGCTATGCTCGTAAGGAACCGCGCCTCAAGTGGTGGGGAATGGACGGCGAGCTCATTTGGGAGGGTTACTACCTTCGATCCGACAGCGACGGAGTGAACGGTCTGCCACCCGTCCCGACCCATGCGTATGGTGTCCTATTAACCGCCCGATACCGCTGGAAGTGGGGCAGAGCGTACGGCGTTTACTTTGACTACGGCTTTGGCTTGCAGTACGTCGACCGGACTTCCAACGACCTCACCTTGCACTGGAACACCACCCCGGCGTTGGGTTACGGCTTGCTCATGCGCCGCGGACCGGACGAGTATCACTTCGGAGTTCGCTTGCTTCATGCCAGCAACGGGGGGAGACGCTTGCCGAATCCAGGTCAGAACTTTGCCGTCGCCACCTTCGGTATCCGATTCTAGGCTCCCGCCCAAGCTCGGTAGCGATGGCGGTTGAGAGAAGATAGTAGCCCGCAATAGTCAGGCGGGCGAGGGTTTGCCGTAAAATAGGCTCATGGCATCTTCCAAAACCGCGACGATCCTTTCCGGACTAGGGTTTACGGCTCTTGAATCGGAGGTTTACGCGTTCTTGCTCGGCGAAGCTCCGGCAACGGGATATCGCGTAGGACAAGCGTTGGCGAAGCCTGCCGCAAACATTTACAAGGCTCTGGAGTCTCTCGAGCAGAAAGGGGCCATCGTTGCGGAAGCCGGTAACAAGAAGCAAGTGCGGCCGGTCCCTCCGAGCGTGCTGATTCAGCGGATCGAAAAGGAGTTTCGGTCGAAAAGCACAAAGGCACTGAAGCAACTGGAGAAGCTTGGTCAACCTGCGGTTGAAGGCGTTTTTCAGCCAGTCACTTCGCCCGAGATGTTGCTGGCACAGGCTCACCAGATCATTCGAAGCGCCGACTCGGTTCTGCTCGTGATGGGCACATCCGCAGCGGTGGCCGAGTGTCTAGACGAAATTGAAGCCGCACTTGAGAGAGGCGTTGATGTTTACGTTCTGACCGATCTGCCCATGCCGTTCTCTGGTGGAACGCTGGTCACAGGCAACATCGCAACGGGGGACGCTGCCGTCTTAGAAATCGGAGCCGATGATCGAGCGGCTCTCTCTTCCGTTGTCGTGGGCAGCACCGTTCAAGGGGTCTGGGCAGAAGAACACGCCTATGCCAATCATCTCTTCGCCGGACTGCTCAATCGAATGGCGGTTGCGATGATTCGCAAAACGATGGACGAAGACGGGAGCAAAAAGCAGATTCGATCTGTTTTGGATTCTGTACCGTAGTTGTTTCCCCATCGGTTCTCTGAGATGCTCGTTGAAATCATTGCCTGCAGCGTAGAAGACGCCGTCATCGCCGAAGAAAACGGTGCGGATCGCGTGGAGCTTTGCGTCGGCATTGAACTCGGCGGGCTCACTCCGTCGGTCGGGTTGCTACGAGAAGTTCGTCGGCAGACGACGCTCGGCATCGCGGTGATGGTTCGGCCCCGTCCTGGCGGATTCTATTATTCGGAATCCGAATACCAGACGATGCGTGAGGACGTGGCACGATTCGCAGACGAGGGAGCCAGCGCCATCGTGACGGGGGTCCTAAAGAAAGATTCCACGCTGGACAAAGATCGAATGTCGGAACTGCGAGACCTTGCCGGAGGAATTCCTATGGTCTGTCACCGCTGTTTCGATGTGACCCCCAACCTCTCCGACTCTTTAGAAACGCTCGTAAAGCTCCGGTATCGCCGAGTGTTGTCGTCCGGAGGGCACAACACGGCACTGGAAGGAAAGGAAGTGCTTCGTGAACTCATTCGCAGAGCCGCTGGACGAATCGAAGTGCTGCCTGGAAGCGGAATTCGGGCGAGCAACGTTGCCGAACTTGCCGCGTTTACGCACTGCAATCAGGTGCATGCCACAGCCTTCGAACCGGGGGTTGACCCAACCACCACCAATGGATCGGTGGATTACGGTCCGTTCAAAAAGGTTTCCGCTCGGTTGGTAGAAGAATTCGTCAGCGCTTCTCGTGCTTAGGCGTCAGAGAAGCCAGGTGGCTGAGTTAGTATGAAAGTATGAACCTGGCACCCCTACTCGCCATGCTCCCAACGTTAAGCGGAGCACCAAGCCTCCAGCGGACCGAAGAGGTTCCGGTTGCGGTGCTGATTCACGGTGCAGGCGGCGGCGGATGGGAGTACCGAACCTGGGAGCCCGTCTTACACAAACTCGGCTTCGTGGTGATCGCGAAAGATCTAAAGCCGGCAAAAGGTGGGCTGGCCAAGACGACCCTCTCCGATTACGTCTTGCAAGTAGAGAGCTGGATTCCAAGGCGGCGAGGGAAGACCCTGCTGGTGGGTGCGAGCCTCGGTGGTGGGATCGCTTTAGAAGTTGCCAAGCGAGTTCGGGTGGATGGGGTGGTATTGGTGAACTCGGTGCTGCCCAAAGGACTTGCCGATCCCAACTGGTCGAAGGACATTCCCGATCTGCTCAAGTGGGCGAACGGCCCCTACAAAGAGACCGTCGATGCGATGCCGGATTCGGATGAGCCGACTCGAAAGTTCGCTTGGAAGCGTTGGCGAGACGAGTCCGGAGCGGTTATGCGGGCGGTTCGAGGTGGGCGAACGTACGAGCGCCCTCGTTGCCCGCTTCTGTTCGTGATCAGTCGAAAGGATCTCGATATTCCGCCCGATCTCTCTGAAAAGTGGTCGAAGCAGTGGGGTGCGGATGCGATGGTGTACGCAAACATGAGTCATGTGGGCCCGCTTTTGGGTCGGCGATCAACTGAGGTCGCAGACATGGTCGGGCGCTGGTTTTTGTCGAAGAGGGATCGATGAACATTGTCGCTCTAACCGGAGCGGGCATCTCGCGAGAGTCTGGATTGCTCACCTTTCGCGATACCGATGGTCTTTGGGCGGGATATCGCATTGAGGATGTATGCACTCCGGAAGCGTGGCGTAAGCAACCCGAGGCGGTGCTGGATTTCTATAACATGCGTCGAAGAGAGGTGCTAGCGGCGCAGCCGAATGCGGCTCATGTCGCACTGGCTCAGTTGGAATCGCATCTAGCAGCTTCGGGAAAGGGCACTCTCACCATCATCACCCAGAACGTGGACGATCTCCACGAACGAGCCGGGAGTCGGCGAGTGCATCATCTTCATGGAGAAGTCCTTCTCGCCCGGAGTGAGTACGAGTTCGACCTCGTTCAGGAAGTGCGTGGAGACATTCACATGGGCGACCTGGCAGAAGATGGCGCACAGCTGAGGCCCCACATTTGCTTCTTTCACGAGACGCCCTACGGGTGGGAGATTGCAGAAGAGGCGGCGCAAGAGGCCGACATCTTTGTCGTGATCGGTACGAGTCTGAGCGTGTATCCGGCGGCTGGACTTGTAGATATCACTTCGGCAACCGAACTTGTGTTGATCGACCCGAATCCTCCCCGATTGCACGGTGCGAGGGTGCCCATCGAAGCAATTGCCGAGCCCGCCGGTACGGGTGTTCCGGCATGGACGAGGCGATTCTATAGCCTTTAGACAATAAAATTAAAATTGTTCAATTATTTAAATCGCTCTACGGAATTGTGATCCAAGCATTTTCACTCGCGTACTTCGTGATGATCTCCCGTAAACTCTATTCACTGCACTCGCTGTAGTAGATAAGTTGCGGCAACGGCGCCGATTCTTTCGAACTTGATTTTCACGCTCTGCGTGAACTTAAAAGATTGGATTAGGCTCACCATGCACACGGTTGCTTCTCAACATCATTCCGATCCGACCCAATCGGGCCAAACCGCGCGCGTCCAGCAGAAGTTTGAGCTGACGATCGTGACTCCAACGCTGAACGAGTCCAAAAACCTTGAGAAGTTTTACGCGTCGCTCACCCGCGCGCTGGACGGGTTGAAGTGGGAATTGGTCATCGTCGACGATAACTCGAAAGACGGTTCCGCCGAGATCCTGATGGAGATGGCGAACAAGTACGACAACTTCCGCTTCCTTAGAAGAATTGGGCGATCCGGTATCAGCACGGCAGCCACCGAAGGCATGCTCAGTGCGGCTTCGGAAGTCATAGCCGTCATGGACGTGGACGGTCAGCACGACGAAACCAAGCTGGCTCACATGTTCCAACTCATCTCGCAGCAGGGTGTAGACGTGGCGGTGGGGAGTCGGTTTGCCGATGGTGCGAACCTGGTGGACTTCTCCTCATTCCGAACAAACCTGAGTCTCTGGAGCAACAAAATGGCTCAAAAGTGGTTCGATGTCCAGCTTGCGGACTCGATGGGCAATTTCTTCATGCTGCGCCGAGACGTGTTTGAAAACGCTGCGCCTCAGTTGGGAGGAAGAGGCCAAAAGCTTCTGCTGGATATCCTCTTGGTCAGTCCTCGATCGCTTAAAGTGGTGGAAGTCCCCATCGTCTTTGGGGTGCGCGAGCACGGGGAGAGCAAGCTGAGTCACATTGCCGCCATCGACTTCGGGCTTCAGCTTTGGGATCGGTCGTTCGGCCGCTTTCTTCCGACCAAGGTTTTGCTGGATTTGCTCGGAATCCTCACCTACTCGCTCATCTCAACATTCGTTCTGTGGTCGATCATCAAGGTCGGATTCACCGTTACAGGAACCTACTTTGCGGGTCAGTGGCTGGTGCCGCTTGCCTCTATCCCCTCAACGGTTCTGGCCTACTACTTCCAAAGCCTCCTTATTCCGAAGCGGAAGCGACCGAAGGGAGTTGAGAAGATCGGGGACTTTGCCAAGTTTTATGCGGTCTCCCTACCGTTCACCCTCGTCTCGGCTTGGGTCACCGGTTCGGTGATGCCCAGCGGAGACCCTCGCCTTCGCCTCTTGTTCGGTGCTTCGCTCACGTGTAGTCTTGGACTGGTAATGGCGTACCACTGGCGCAAAGAGATGGTGTCTAGGCGTTGAGCTTACGAGGCGAACCGGAAAACTACGCTTCAACGGGCGCGGAGAAAGAGATTCGTGTTATCGAGCGATTGGCGCTGATCGGCGCGATCCTGTCGTCTGCCTTTCTATTCGTCACTCCGTTTCTGCCCTACCTGGACTATCCCAACCACGTCGCACGATTTGCACTCCTCGGTAAGTATCAGGACACGCCCGCGTTCAATGAGTTCTATTCGGTCAACCCGATCTTCGTTCCGAACTTGGGTTTCGATCTTTTGGCGGTGAATCTGAGCAAGGTTCTCCCGGCAGACTTGGCGACTCGGCTTATTCTTGCCGGCTGCTTGTTTTCGGCGTCTTTTGGTTGGGCGAAGCTTTTGCTGCGTCTGGTCGGACAACCGCTGCCGCTCGTGGTTGCGATTCCACTCTTCACCATCTCGTACTCGGTCTACACGGGGTTTCTCAACTTCCTACTGGGCATGGCGATCATGCCGTGGATCATCTGGTGGTTTCGTCGATGGCTTGAAGATAGGAAGCCCTTCGATTACCTCGTGTTCGTGGCTCTTGCGCTTGCGTGCTTTGTGTCGCACGCGCTCTCGGCGATGCTCTCTCTTCTTGTGGCGGTTGCCGTAAACATCCTTTGGGAGGCAAAGCAAGATCAGAAGCGGTGGAGCGTGGCGGGGTGGACTCTGCCGCCCGTTCTTTTGATGGGTGTTTTGCTCAAGCTCAGTCCTTCGAGCGGGGAGTTCTCAAGAATCGAATTCGGAACCCTGAGGCACAAACTCGCCATTCCGCTCATCGCGCTCAAGGGTCCGACTTGGAAATGGGACTTCGCACTCTACGGTCTAATCCTCCTGTTGCTGCTCGCGGCATGGGGGAGCAAATCGGCGCGGTGGGATCGACGAGGCGTGATCCTTGCATGTCTCATCACCGCGATCGCCGTTGCGACGCCAACCGCTCTCGCGGTCGCCGCGAACTTGGATCATCGGCTCGGATACTTCCTGCCGCTTTTCCTGGTTGCCTTTGCGGTCTTCCCGAAAAGTCCGGTGAAGGTGGCTGTAATCGCTCTCGGTTTGGTCGGGGCGCGCACGGTGTGGCTTGGTAAGCATGCTCTCGATTCCGCAGCCGTTGGCGCGCAGGCTCAGGCGGAGCTATTAAAGCTGCCTGCCGATGCCGTCGTATTCAACATCCCGCTGGGTCGAGACACGAATTGGCGGTTGGAAGAGTACAACCCTTCGATCTTGAACCTCCCGCACGTCGCACTCTGGCAGCGCCCGATGATGATCAGCGGCCTCTATTCCTATCCCACGCAACAGCCTCTCATCTATTCGGAGGTTGGAACCCAACTGAACTACTTGGGGATCGCTCCATCGGTGACCTCCAACGCCTTTCACAACGATGTCATGGTGTGCCGGTTCCGAACGCCTGAGTCGTATAAGGATCGCGCGTATCTCTTCGTCAGCTCGCTTCAAGGCCTCCCCAGTCCTCTTCCGGCGGGGCTATCCGAAGTGGCAAAGGGGACAAAGTTTTGGATCTTTAAAATGGAGGCTGAGTCCTCCAAGGAATGAGCCGAATCCTGACAGGATTACCGTCAGGTTCCTGGGCAGGTGAAGCCGACTCTTAACTGGGGCCTAACCATTTGGGCGATGGGGAATCCGGCAACGATGCCGTACGGTTGTCCACAATAGGGCTGTAAAGTCGCTTTACTGGTCGCGACGAGAAAGGGAAGGAAGCATCGTGAGTAAAACTGCATTAGTCACCGGAGTTACGGGTCAGGACGGAGCCTATCTGGCAAAGCTCCTATTGGAGAAGGGCTACAAAGTCGTCGGAACGCGTCGAAGATCGGCAAGTAGCAGCCTTTGGCGACTGGAAGAGCTGGGGATTGCCAAAGACCTAGAATTGGTTCTTTTTGACCTGGGCGAGTACGCCAACATCCAGCGAAGCATCGAGAAGGTTCAGCCGGACGAGTTCTACAACCTGGCTGCCCAAAGCTTTGTGGCGGCCTCGTTCGAACAACCGCTTTACACCGCCGATGTAGACGCGATCGCCGTTACCCGCATCCTGGAGGCGATCCGCATGGTGAACCCCAAGATTCGCTACTATCAAGCGAGCACTTCCGAGATGTTCGGCAAGGTGCAAGAGGTGCCGCAGTCGGAAAAGACACCGTTCTATCCGCGAAGCCCTTACGGCGTCGCCAAGCTTTACGGCCACTGGATCACGGTCAACTATCGGGAGTCTTTCGACATGCACGCTTCGTCGGGAATCCTGTTCAATCACGAATCGCCCCTGCGCGGAATCGAATTCGTGACGCGAAAGATCACCTCGACTCTGGCGCTGGTGAAGCATGGTCTCACCGACGTCCTTGAGCTTGGAAACATGGACTCCTTGCGAGACTGGGGCTTTGCCGGAGACTATGTGGAAGGCATGTATTTGATGCTTCAGCAGGAGCAAGGCGACGACTACGTTCTGGCGACGGGCGTCATGCACACGGTTCGCGAGTTTGTGGAGTGGAGCGCCGAAGCTCTTGACATGAAGATCGAATGGTCCGGAAAGGACACCGATGAAGTCGGTACGGACGTCAAGACGGGCAAGGTGGTCGTGCGGATCAATCCTAAGTTCTATCGCCCGGCAGAGGTGGATCAACTTCAGGGTACGCCCGAGAAGGCGAAAGCCAAACTTGGCTGGAATCCCAAAACGACGGTTCACGAGCTTTGCCACATGATGGTGAAGGCAGAGGTCGATCGACTGTCGAAGGGTCGATCCCTTCAGTAGAGACCGGTTCTTTTCTTTAAGAACGGTATCTGTCAAACTTGGGCGTCGTGAGTGACGCCCAAGTTCGTTTTAAGCCTCACGCAAACCTAAAAAGGGGTGCGATGACGGCGGGCATGCTCGCCATGACCGTCTTTTGTCAGGTCAGTGGCGGGCCCTTCGGACTTGAATCGGCCGTCAAAGAGGCAGGTCCGGGAATGGCCCTGCTACTCATCGCTCTTCTCCCAATCTTCTGGGCGTTGCCAGACGCTTTGACCACTGCGGAACTTGCCCCCGCCCTACCTATGGAAGGCGGATACGTGATGTGGGTGAAGCGAGCAATGGGTCCCTTCTGGGGATTCTTGAACGCTTGGTGGACCTGGATCTACGCTCTGGTGGATGCCGCCATCTATCCGGTTCTATTCACCACTTATCTGGCGACGTTGCTCAAGAGCTCGGTAGGCATCACGGTATTGGAAACTCAGCCGGTGGCTCGGTGGGGTGTGGCAATGGCGATGATCGCCGCCTTCACCTTCCTCAACGTGCGTGGGACTCGCTTGGTAGGCAAAACAAGCGTGGTGATGGCGTGGCTCATCATCGGTCCGTTCCTGCTTCTTTCTGTGGTTGGTCTCGCGAGGTGGTTCTCCAACCCCACCGCCATCATTACGTCATTCACCCCGGCGGAAAAGTCGGTGGGCGGGGCACTCTCGGCAGGGCTCTCCATCGTGATGTGGAACTACCTGGGCTGGGATGCTCTTTCGACCATTGCCGAAGAAGTCGAACAACCGCAGAAGTCGTATCCCAAGGCGATCTTCATCGGTGTTCCGCTGGTGACAGCGGTCTATCTGCTACCCACCCTCGCCGGACTGGCTCACTACAAGAACATCGATGCCTGGGAAGAAGGAGCTTGGCCCGCCATTGCGCAAGCCTCCGCGGGCACGTGGCTGGCGTCTCTGATGCACGTTGCCGCTTTGGTGTCGCCGATCGCGCTGTTCACGGGCTCTCTGTTGGGCTCCTCTCGAGTCCCCCTTGTGCTTGCCGAAGATGGATTCTTGCCAAAGAAAATGGCAGAGATTCACCCCCGATTTGGAACGCCCTGGATCTCGATTCTGGTTTGCGGAGCCGTTTACGCCTTGCTTGCCACCAAGTCGTTTAAGGATCTGGTCGAGTTGAACGTGGTGATGTACGGTGCGGCGCTCTTCCTGGAATCGGCGACGCTCCTGATCCTGCGCAAGAAGGAACCCGATCTGCATCGCCCATTCAAGATTCCCGGTGGATGGCCGGTGTTGTGGGCAATTTTTCTGGCCCCCGTCGCTATGGTGATCCTCCTCTTCGTGCTATCGATTCAAGAAGAAGGCTGGGAGGCTCAGAAGCTTACGTTGGGGGCGGTTGTCTCTGGACCGCTTGTTTATGGAGCTATCAAGCTTTACCGTCAGATGTTTGCTAGAGCCTAGTTTCAAGACTTCTTTGGTGCAGGCTTTGGAATGAGGCGGTCCAGAGCCTCAATCTCTCGAAGGCGAGCGGGGGCTTCTTTGGGAGAATACAGCTCGCATCTACCCGCGATATTTCGCATGGGTGTTACTCGGAACCCTTTAAAGTCCTTACCGTCGTACCTCAGTGTGTAAACGGCGGATTTAGCGGGCAACGGGGAGATGAAGTTCCCCATGGAATAGATGATCGGCTTCCCTCGGTACACCTCTTTGCCCTGAAGGGTATGCGGGTGAGCGCCAAGTATTCCGTCTGCTCCGCAGTCAATGAACGTGCGCCCAAGTGAGATTTGATAAGGTGTGGGACGACTTTGACGCTCGATGCCCCAGTGAAGGGCGACGAACACAAGGTCTGCTCGCTTCTTCGCGAGCCCAACCAATCGCTTCATCCGCTTCTTCGCCTTAGGACCCACGACCCCGTCAAACTCCAGCGTTGCGATTCCTGGGTTTGTCTCCCGAGCGGGACCGCACTTCGCCATCGCTCCAGAACCCATAAAGGCTAGGTAACTGACCATCGCCACCTTGAGGCCGTTCTTTAGGGTGTAGATTGCGGGCTCTTCCGCCTCAGCCACGTTCATTCCGGCTCCCGAATAGGCGAGTTTTGCCTTGTTGAGGAGGCCGAGCATCTCTTGCAAACCCTCTTTGCCGTAATCCATGGCGTGGTTGTTCGCGAGAGAAAACAAGTCGATACCAAGCGCCTTGAGTTGCTTGATGTGAACAGGGTCCGCCTTTAGGACGAACTGTTGCTTGGCTCGGATTTCAGCGGCGGACTTGTACGGGGTCGGCCTAGTGGCGTTGGTGAGCGGAATCTCTAGGTTCAGATAGGCGACGTCGGCCTTTCGAAACAAAGAAGCGACCTGCGAAAACGCAGGTCGCTTGGGAGAGACATGATACAACATCACGTCTCCACCCGCCGCCATGGTCCAAGCCGTGCCGGGAGCTGCGAGCCCCGAAGCTTGACTCAGAACAAGTGCAGCGGCGAGAGAAGTCATCTCACACTTGATCGCGGAGCTTTTCGAGGAGCGCCTTGGTTGCCTTGATGCCTTCGTACTCGTCGAGTCGGGAGCCTTCGTATTCGATTCCGATGAAGCCTCGGTAGCCCGCTTCTTTAACGATCTTGAGAAGGCGTGCATAGTCCTTGGTGGTCTCTCCGCCGTCTGCGCCGAAGTCGTGGCTCTTCGCGGAAACGCCTTTGGCGAACGGCATCATGTCTTGCGTGCCCTGATACCGGTCGTATTCGTAGAAGTTGCCGAAATCGGGCAAGGTGCCGACATTCTTCATTCCAACGGACTTCATCACATCGCTCAGCCATTGACCGTCGCTAGACAGGCCACCGTGGTTCTCCACGATCACGTTGATCCGAGCTTTGGCTGCATAAGCACCCAGTTGCGCCAAACCGTCGGCACAAAGCTTCGCTTGCTCCTCGCGGCTACCGCGAGAGTAGGCGTTGACGCGAATGGAGTGGCAGCCCAGGAACTTCGCCGCTTCCACCCACTGCTTGTGGTTCTCCACGGCTCGAGCGCGACCGGCGGCATCGGGGTCACCCATCTGACCTTCGCCGTCCACCATGATCAACACGTTCTTCACGCCCTCGCCCGCTGCGATGCGGTTCAGTTCGCGGAGGTAAGGAAGATCCCAAGCCTTGGTCTTGAAGAAGGAGTTGACGTATTCCACGCCTCCAATGCCGAATTCCTGACGAGCGAGCTTAGGGAAATCCAGGTTCGTAATTTTGCCTGCGAAGAGGGCCTTGTGCAGAGACCACTCGGCGAGAGAGATCTCAAACCAGGGCTTCGCAGGCGCCAAAACCTTGGGGAACCCGGGCATCATTACCGAGGCGGCTCCGGCAAGGCCGGCAGCCAAAACTTCGCGTCGACTGAGCGGTGTCGAGGACATGGCTCAGTCTAACCCGAAAGAACCCGGCTGGGAACTACACTTCGACGATCGAGACCACGATAAGCGGCCTTAATCCACTCTTTTTCAAGATCGCTCGGCGTGCGGTGTCGGTGATCAGGTGCCGCACCTTGCCGAGGTCGGAGATTTCCGCCTTGTTTAGGTCGCTCAATACATCGTAAACCCAGTTCTGGGCATGGTCGAGTAGACCGTCGGGACCGTGGACGCCCTTGGATTGAAGCATCAGGTCGCCGACGAACTCGCCGTGAGTCGTATCGACGGCAACCGTAATCGTAACCAGGCCCTCGTTGGAAACGTTGTAGCGGTCTCGAAGGATCTCTTCAGTCACGCCCGGAGTGCCGGAATTGTCGACCAACACTCGGCCCGCGGGGACGGGCTCGCCAAAGCCGGCATGCTTGTCGGTGAACTCTAGGGGGACGCCGTCAGTGAGGGTGAAAATCCGCGACTCCGGATATCCCATCGACTGTCCTATTTGTCCGTACAAGTATTGGTGCCGAGGTTCGCCGTGGACGGGTGCCAGATAGAAAGGACGCGTCAAGTTGATCATCATCTTGAGCTCCTCCTGGTAAGCGTGGCCACTCACGTGGATCGGGGTTGGCGAATCGTAAATGACGCGGCACCCTTGAACGAACAGTCGGTTGATGGTTCGCCAAATGGCGCCTTCGTTTCCTGGAATGGGCCGTGCCGAGTAGACCAACGTATCGCCGTTCTTGATCTGCATTCGGCCGTAGTTGCCCTTGGACATCTGCACCAAGGCGCTCATCGGCTCGCCCTGGCTACCCGTGGTGAGGATCACGACGTCTTCATCGCGGAACATCTTGGCATCGTCCAACGAGACTCTTGATCCCTTGGGGATTTTCATGTAGCCCATGCGCTCGCAGATGTCGATGTTGGTCTCCATTCGTCGACCGACCACCGCCACCCGGCGACCCGTTTCTGCGGCTGCTTCGTAAGCCTGTTGCATTCGGTGGATGTTGCTGGCGAATGTGGTGAGAAGGACGCGCCCTTGGGCTTCGGCAAACACGGTTCGAAGACCGTCGATCACGCTGCGCTCGCTGGGACCCCAACCTGGACGTTCAACGTTAGTGCTATCGGACAGAAGGCACAGAACGCCCTCTTGTCCCAATTCTCCTAGGCGGGTGATGTTGGCGGGTTTGTTGTCGATCGGGGTGAAATCGAACTTAAAGTCACCCGTGAAGAGGATGATTCCTAGATCGGTGCGAATCGCCATTGCGCACGTATCGGGAATCGAGTGCGTGACTCGTACGGCTTCTACCGACATCGAGCCTGCATCGATCGTGTCGCCGGGTTTGAAGATTCGAAAGTCGATCTTCATGCCCGGAAGCTTCTCTTCCAAGCGCTGGCGGATCAAGATTTGGGTGAACTCGGTGCAGTAAATCGGCACCGATATTTGCCGAAGCAAATAGGGAAGTCCCCCAACGTGGTCTTCGTGAGCGTGGGTGAGGAAGATGCCTCGAATCTTGTCCTTGTTCTCAACAAGATAGGTGAAGTCGGGGACGATGATGTCCACGCCAAGCATCTCCTCGTTTGGAAACGCCAAGCCGCAGTCGATGACTACAAGATCATCTCCCTGCCTAACGACGGAGCAGTTTTTGCCGATTTCACCTACGCCGCCCAGCGGAATGACCTGTACTCGAGACATGTAAGTTCTAGGGTACCGGTTCCAGGGGTGCAGAACCTTCGCCGGACTCCAATCCGGTTCATAATCTGGTTGCCGTGCCAGCCTCTGCCGAACTCCTATCGACTCCGTTCATTGCCAGCGTGCAGAGCAGCCCCGGCTCGGCGGTGGAAGACCCAGAAACGCTTTGGCGACTGGCGCAGGCGTCTTTAAGCGTTCAAGTGAACGGTCAAGGCCTTCGCCTCTTGCGGCTTCAAGGCATCCCGAACATCAGGGCGATTCGAGAAGGCTTGCGTCAAGCAGGTCGGTCCGATGTTGCGACCATCGGCCTCCTGAAGGTCGATTACGCAGATTCGCCGATCTACATCACTCCCACCGAGCTAGAGGTTTACGCCCTCATTGAGCTGGGGTGCGAAGTCATCGCCCTCGATGGGACGCCTCGTCCTCGACCCGGAGGCGAGTCGTTGAAGGACCTGATCGAAATCATCCACGAGGCGGGCCGGATCGCCATGGCGGATTGCGACTCCATTGAGTCGGTGCGATACGCGCTGGAATGTGGTGCAGATTGGGTGGGAACCACCCTTGCGGGATACACCGAAGCGCGAGGGGCTACCCAAGGACCAGACTTCGATCTTCTTCGAGAAGCCGTCTCTTTGGCGCCGATCGTGATCGCCGAGGGCAGGTTTGCTCAACCTTGGGAAGTGGAATCCGCATTGCGCATCGGAGCGAAAGCGGTGGTGGTCGGCGGAGCCTTGAACGACCCGGTGAAGCAAACAAGAGCCTTGTGGCCCAAGTCGTCTGGCCAGGGTTCGGTCGGAGTGGTGGACATCGGCGGTACGTGGATTCGGTTTGCGGTTGCGTCCGAAGGAGTGGATGGGGTCGAACTTCGCGATGTGGTGAAGGAGCCTCTTCCCCAAACCGCAGACGCTCGAATGGCGTGGATCAGAGAGAGGGTCCAGGCTTCCGGAGTCAGCCGAATCGCGGTGGGGACGGGTGGAACGGTCGACCCGCAAACGGGCGAAGTTTGGGAAGCAAAACCGATCATTCCGGGTCACCAAGGATCGATCTTTAATGCCGACACAACCGGAGTGCCTTGCTTGGCGCTCAACGATGGTCTTGCGACGGCGTGGGGGCACGCCTGCCATCCCGACTTCGCAGGTAAGCGCGTGTTGACCCTTGCCCTCGGCACCGGGGTGGGCGCGGGTTACGTACACGAGGGGCGCATCGTGGCCGGTCGAAAGGGCGAGTATCCGCGTCTCAACGACTTGGTCCTTGCTGGGGGAGGGACGATCGAAGATGCCCTTGGTGGAGCCTCGCTTGCGGACGATTTGGAACTGGACGAACAAGGCAACAGGGTTCCCCGCCCTGCGGCAAGAGAACTCGCAATCGAAGCGTTCCGACTCGCCTATCGAACGGCGGTGGAACTGTACTACCCAGATGTGGTGGTCGTAGGAGGTTCGGTCGGGCTCTCGGATTGGATGAGACCGGAGTTGGAACGGGTCGGCGCGGCGCCATCGCCGTATGGAGAAGAAGCGGGGATGATTGGCGCGGCCTGCCTTGCGCTGTACCCGCCCCACTTCCTCTAGAAATCGAGGCCTGATCGGTTGCGGCTGAGTCTGTTCGGGTTGGCCTCGCCCGGTAGACTAGAGCCTTCATGGCAGAGTTGTTGCTTGAGCTTGGTTGCGAGGAATTGCCCGCATCGTTCGTTGAAAAAGCGGTCAACGATCTGGCAAAGGCAGTGTCCGACGGACTTCAACCGTTGGGCGTGCTGAACTCTGCCGCCGAGGTATACGGCACGCCCCGACGCCTCATCGTTGCGTTCGCGGACGTTGCCGAGCAACTTCCTGAAAAGAAGGAGACCGTTCGAGGTCCGAGCGCAAAGGTGTGCTTCGATGCCGATGGCAACCCCACCCAGGCCCTTCTCGGATTCTGCCGTAAGAACGGGATCGACCCTGCCAATGTCCGCGCCGAAGGTGATTACGTTTTCGCCGAGGTGGTCACGCCGAGCAGTCCGACCAAAGATCGCCTCGCCGAGATTTTGAAAGCCGCGATCGTGGGTCTCAACTTTGAAAAGTCCATGCGCTGGGGCGCTTCCCGAATGCGCTTTGCTCGCCCGATTCGGTGGATTCTAGCCGCCTTCAATGCGGAGAAAGTCGAGTTTGAAATTGAGGGAGTGGTCAGCGGAACGCAGAGTCGAGGTCACCGATTTTATGCGCCGGAAACCTTTGAAGCGCTCACGCTCGGCGACCTGATTTCTGGACTCCGAGCAAGACAGGTTGAGCCAGATGCCGATATTCGCAAGCGGATGATCCTGGAGCAAACCGCCGCTGTGGCAGGCGGATCGGCGGAGACCCCTTCGGCACTCTTGGACGAGAACACTTATCTCACCGAATGGCCGACCGCCATCGTCGGCGAGTTCCCGACCTCGTACCTGGAACTCCCCGAGCCCGTGCTGGTGACCGCGATGGCGAAGCACGAGCGCATGTTCCCCGTTCGCGGCGCGAATGGAAAGCTCCTACCGAGGTTCGTCTTCATTCGCAACTCGGGTCAAGATGCAGAGGTAAGGCGGGGCTGCGAGTGGGTGTTGAATGCGCGATTCAACGACGCTAAGTTCTTCTTTGACGAAGACCAGAAGAGCAATCTGGATCGGTTCCTTGCCGCTACGGAAAACATTGTTTTTCAAGCGCAACTCGGAACGGTCCGCTCGCGCGCCGACCGATTGGCAGCACTCGCGGCCGAGATCGCAAAAATGACGGGCGGCGATGAGACGGAGGTCGAGAATGCTCGACTCGCCGGACTCTACGCCAAAGCCGACCTGAGCACGGGGCTTGTCAGCGAACTGTCCAGTCTCCAGGGTGTGATCGGTGGCGAATACGCTCGTCGAGAGGGCAAGCCCGAGCCGGTATGCGTCGCCATTGCCTCACAGTACGATGTCGACAAGTGCGATCCATCCACTCCTGAGGGTCGATGTGCGACCCGACTTCTGATGGCAGATCAGCTGGATAAGCTAGCAGGCTATCTCGGTTTGGGAATGGAGCCGACGGGATCCAGCGACCCGTTTGGTCTTCGACGAGCCGTCACCTTCTTGATCGAAGCGGCTTGGAAGTGGGACGGTGCTCTGCCTGCCTATGATCAAATGCTAGAAGCGGCGCTTGCCCAGTACGCGAAGCAAGGGATCGTTCTGGAAGAAAAGGGTGCTTATGCGGCAATGAACGATATCTTCCTGGGGCGATACACGGCACTGCTACCCGATGCGCGGCACGACCTTTTGGAAGCCGCCATTCTCCGAGACCTGCCTTGGGAGGTCACGATGCCGCAAGGCGTTCGATTCCGCCTCGGAGTCATTTCGCAACTCCTTGAACCCGACGTGGTGCAAACGGCTACGCGACCGATGAACATCGTGATCGCGGCCAAAAAGAAGGGGCTGGACTATGCGTTCGAAGATCCGCTCGGCGCACTCTCCGGGCAAGACCTCGATTCCGCAGAAGGCACGCAACTGTTGATGGTGCTCAAGAATCAAGAAGAGGCGATGTTCAAGGCCGCTCGCGAGCACAATGCCGATCAGGTCCTGTCTCTAGTGCGAAACCTCATCGACCCCATCAATCGGTTCTTCGATAACACCATGGTCATGGCAGAAGACGAAGCCGTCCGTTACCGCCGCCTGACGCTTTGCCACGCAGCCGCGCTGCAACTATTTGCCGCCGGCGACTTCACGAAACTGGTTGGCTAAGGCATCTCCGAGCGTAGAAGGGAAGAGGGATGATCGAGGACGTCGTTGCTTTTCTGCGCTCGGAGATTAAGCCTCGAGCCGAGGTGATCGATCGGGACACCCATGCCCTCCGCACGGCTCTCAACGACTTTGCGGGGCACGATTGGATGGCGCTCAAGCGTCCGACCGAATACGGCGGTCCCGCCATGCCGGAACCAGACTTCCGGAGATTTCAGCAAGAATGTGCTCGTGCCAGCGGCACGTTTGCCTTTTTGCAGACCCAGCACCAGTCTGCCGTTTCCATGCTTGCCAAGTCGGATAACTCGGACCTGAAGCAAGATTGGATCCCGAAAATGGGGAACGGCGATCGCTATCTCGGGATTGGGTTCAGCCAACTGCGAAGGCCGGGAACCCCGATGGTCCAAGCGACCGCCGAAGGCGACGGATATCGAATATCCGGCCACGTCCCGTGGGTCACCGGGTTTGGCTACTACGGACATTTTCTTCTGGGTGCGACGCTCCCTTCGGGTGAGGCACTCTTTGCGATCGTTCCTCTAGAACCAAGCGAAGGGGCAGTCGTTTCGGAGCCCATGCGTCTGACTGCCATGGAGACCGCGCAGACGGTGACGGTCAACTATGACAAGTTCTTCTTGCCGAAAGATCAGGTGGCGTTTATCCGTCCGGCGGGTTGGATTCAGAACAACGATCTCATAAACATCTCCCTCCAAGCGCACTTCGCAATGGGCAACGCCCTAGCGGGGCTGGATGTGTTGGAAGAGAGGTTCCAAGAGCGAAACCAGCCGTTCGTGAACGATGCTCGCGAAGCGCTGTTGCGAGAGTGGCACGCAGTGAATACGGCGTTGGCGGAGACTCCCATCTCCTCGGATGAGCAAACCAGCGCGGAGAGGCTACGCTTGCGAGCCTGGGCGATTGAATTGATGGGTAGGTGCGCGCATGCCGCAATCACCGCCTCTTCGGGAGCATCTAACTCCATCAATCACCGAGCGCAACGCATCTGGCGAGAAGCACTCGTGTTCACGGTGTCTGCTCAAACCTCGGCGATTATGGAGGCTACGCTTCAAAGATTGACCCGTTCGATCTAAACCCGGCTCTCGATCTGGCTGAAGGCAGCCGGAAAGCCTTGCTGTACTTCTCGCAGAAGAGAGAGACAAGCCTGGTCAAATCCGGCGTACGATTCTCGAAGGTCGTTCACTGCGGGGGTGAGGTCGATCTCTCGACCCGTGCGATACCGCAGGCGGTTGGACATGCGTGTGAAGGTCAGTTCCAAACCCTCAAAATCGGTGTAGCTCCCTAGCCAGTTGTCCGAGATCATGCGCCCGATGATCTTCGATTGGGTTTCATCGACCTTGTCCGCAAACTCCGCCGAGAGCCCGTACACCTCTTCCAGATAGCCGTGATAAGGCTGATCCACGAACTCGTCCCAGTAAACGGTAAGGAAGTGGTCGGCGAAAATGTCGAGAATCGCCCCGGCGTACCGCTTCATGCGTCCGGTGAGCAGGGCTTTTCCCTCGTGAAAGGCAGGGTGATTGTCGGTGGTTTTGTCGATCCAACGATGGAGTTGGACCCCCTGAACGTACTGAACGCCGAGCGATTCGGCTTGATCCATGCGGATCAAGTCGCCAAAGGCGTTCCCTAAGCGAACCGGCTCGATCCCCGGAGAGAAAACCGAGTGAGCGAGCCAGTTCATATCAGCAACTACGTGCGCAGAGGTTAGTGCTGCTCCACCATTGGGTAGCTCCCCAGAATGGTGGTTTCAAGAGCCTGCGCGCGCAGTCGGTGCAGGGCGGCGATCAGTCGCTCATCCGTACGGTGACCGGCGCAGTCGGCATAGAACAGGTACTCAAACGATGCGCGTTGAGCCGGGCGCGATTCAATCATCATGAGGTTGACGCCCTGTTCGTAGAACGCCTCGAGCGCTCGATACAGCTCACCGGGACGGTTGCGCAGGTTGAACATCACGCTCGTCTTGTCTCGGCCGGTTCGCGCGGGTTCATTGAAGCCAATCACCAAGAATCTGGTTCGGTTATCCGACCGATCTTCGATGCGCTCTACCAAGATCGGGATGCCGACCGTCTCCGCGCCCAGAGCATTGGCAATGGCGGCGCTTTTAGGATCGCCAAGCGCTCGCTCGGCGGCTTTAGCGGTGGGAACGGTCTCCACAATCTCCGCGTGCGGAAGATTCATACGCAACCATCGCTTGCATTGACCTGCCGGCTGAGGTCCGGCGTAAACCCGCTCGATCTCCTCCAAGGAGGTTGCCACCGAAACCAGGTGGTGGTGGATCTGAACGTAGTTTTCTGCACAAATCTTTACGTTGGTCTGCGGGAACATGTCCAGCGTCTCCGGGACCACGCCGTGAATGCTGTTCTCCACGGGCACCACGCCGTAGTCGACCTCGCCTCGTTCCACCGCCTCGAACACGTCTTGAATGGAATCTTGCGGGCGATAGTCGCTGCTGTTGCCAAAGGTTTGGAGTGCCGCCATGTTGGTGTAGGTCCCTGCCGGGCCCCAGAAGGAGACGGTGAGAGGCTTCTCCAATGCGCGAGCCGCGCTGATGATCTCGCGGAAGACGGCGCGAAGTTGCTTGGGAAGAAGCGGACCCGGGTTGGTGGCGTCCAGCTTTTCGTAGATGGCGCGTTCTCGTTCCGGCGTGAAGAACGGCTTGGAGTCGCGACCTTTGACTCGACCCACTTCTTGAGCAAGTCCTGCCCGCCGAGAAAGAAGGCGAACCAATTCAGAATCGATCGAGTCGATATCGGTTCGGATTTCGTCTAAGGGGCGTACCGGTTCGGAATCGTTGGGGAACTGAGACATGGCGCAAAACTCAACGAGCACTTGTTCCGTATCCGATCTAAATCGGTCAATTCTGCGATTCGGGAAGAGGCGCCGTTGTCTCTTTTTCGCGGTTTACCGATGGAATCTTTACGGTCCCTCCGATTATGCCTTTTCAAAGCGAGAATCGGGCAGAGTTTGAGGGTCTAACGGGATAAACTCCCACATTAGAGAGCAGGGTTGTTTCGCGATTTTTTCGATCAATTTAACGCACTGACCCTAGGTCAGCGAGTCGTCCATGCGGTCGACGTCTTGATCGTTGCCTTCATCATCTACCGACTGCTCCTTCTGGTTCGTGGAACCCGTGCCTGGCGAATTTTGCTCGGCGTCGGCGTTTTCCTCATCGTTCTGCAACTGAGCGAGGTGATGAACCTTGGCACACTGCATTGGATTCTTGAAAAGGCGACCCTTCTGGGCCCGGTTGCCTTGGTCATCTTGTTCCTGCCAGAACTCAGGCAAGCGATCGAGGGTCTGACCAAGCTCGGCTTCATTCCGCAGTCGTTTGTGGAAGTCGGGCACGAAGCGACGCTTGAACGACGAACCATCGAAGAGATCGTCGCCGCAGTTGGCGAAATGGCTCAAGACCATGTGGGAGCGCTCATCGTGCTGGAAACGGGTGCGAATTTGGATGAGATCGCCAACAACGGCGTTCAACTCAATGCCAAGATTTCCAGCTCGCTGCTCTCCTCTATTTTCTATGGTCAGAACCCCTTGCACGACGGTGCGGTGATCCTGCGCGGAAACACTGTTTTGGCCGCCGCTTGTCGATTGCCTCTCAGTGAATCGTCTCGATTGGACAAGACACTGCACATGCGCCACCGCGCCGCAGTGGGTGTTTCCGAAGAGCTGGACGTTTTGGCCATCGTTGTCTCGGAAGAGCGGGGCACGATTTCGGTGGCGCGTGCCGGGAAGCTCACCCGATTGGCGAGCACCGTGGAACTGCGCGAAGTGCTGCTGCAAGAACTTGTGGACTCCGAGCGAGAATCGAAAGACAAAAAGAACCAGAAAAACGGAAAGCCGACGAACGGTAAGTCGCGATCTAGGAAAGGCAAGGAGCGAGAAGATGGGGAACCCCAAGTGGCGGTGCCCGGCGTGGAGGGGCGACCTTGAAGAAGATCAACTGGCCTCTCGCGGTCGCCTCTTTGCTGACCTCCATCGTTATCTGGAGCATTGTTTTCAGCCAGAACACGCGCCCCCAGGTGGGTCGTGTGTACTCGCTCAAGGTGCAGGCGAGCGGTTTGACCTCTGATTTAGTCCCAACGAAGTTGCCGGAAACGATCACCGTGTCTGTGCAGGCGACCGAAACCCAACTGAAGCAACTCGGCAACGTCGAACCCTACGCCGTGGTCGACCTCACTCGAGCCGCCGAGGGAAGCCGTGCCTATCCGGTTCAAGTGTTTCCGACGAACTTTCGGGAGTACCTAACCGACGGAATTCTCTCTGCACGAGTCGATATTGAACGGGTGATCTCCAAAAAGGTGCCCGTGGTCATTGAGACGAAGGGCGAGCTGAGCGACCTCACGCTAGGACTGGAGAGGATGGTCGCCGACCCTGCGACCGTCACCGTCAAGGGACCCCGCTCGGAAGTGGAGAACGCCATCCTTGTTCGCGGACTCCTCGACCTCACCGCGGTCCAGTCTGGCGGTGGACGTTCTTACTTGGCTCCGCTGGAAGCGCTCGGTGAGAAGCGCCGCCCCTTGCCCAACGTTGCTACCGAGCCACTCTTCGCTCGTGTGAGCGTGACCCTGGGGTCCGCCCCCGAGACGCGCCAAGTAGTCGTCTCGCCCGATGTGCGCGGAAGGCCAGGACGAGGTTTCCTCATCGACGAAGTGCAATTTGAGCCGACTCAAGTGATGGCAAAAGGCTCCAGCATGCTCATTGCCAAACTGCTGAACATCAACACGCAACCGATTGATATTGAAGGCATCACCGAGACGAAGCAGTTTGTGCGCACGTTGAAAGTACCGGAGGGAGTTCGAGTCATCGGCACCCCCGAGGTTCGTGTAACGGTGAAGGTCAAAGCGGTTGTTCCTCAAGATTTAAACGGTTCGGGTGGCAATCCTTGACCGCTATTCGCACCATTCGTCCAGAGGAAGCTGAAGCCTTTCTCCAAACGCTTTGCGACGTCTTTGGTCTCGACTTCAACCGAGCTTACGACCTCTTCTTCCAAGAGCCGTACTTCGACGTTAATCGCAAGTGGGCCATTTTTGAAGGTTCCGAGATGGTTTCGGTGCTCACCACCACTCCGCTCAAGTTCGGATGGGGAGACGCTGTGGGCATTGCGGGCGTTGCCACCAAAGAAAAGTATCGGAACGAGGGGTATGCCAAGCGACTCTTGCTCAAGGTGCTGAGCGAACACAAAAAGCGAGGCGAGGAAGCCGCTTTGCTCTTTGCCAAAGAGACCAAACTTTACGAAAACGTTGGGTTCGAGGGTCTGGATCGAGTGGTCCGCGGCGAGGTCTACGTGGAACCGGATGCAGGTCCGAACGAGGGGATCCCGATCGAACAGCTTGAAGATCTCTACGACCGATGGTCTTTTGGTCACCGCGATCGATTGCGCCGCGACGAGCAACGTTGGAAGTATTGGAAGTGGCACTTCCGCCAGTGCGCCCAGTACCGAGACGGTTACCTGTGCTTTGAGAACGGAATGCTTAGAGAGGCGCTGTATGCCGGGAAGGCGGAAAACTGGCCCGTTCCGGAAGGGTCTCAGTGGATGGGCCTTAGCTACATGACGGATCAGTTGAACATCCCGCTGAGAAACGTGACCGAAGAGATGATCCTCATGGGATACAACGTCCCCGGTCAGCCGCAGATGTTCTTAACGGATCAGTTCTGATCTCTCCTTGGGCCCTAGTGCCCTATCCAAACGCGATAGGGATCATTTCGCAAGTTTGTGGAATCAATGGTTTGGGTAAAGGGATCATGGTTACCGCTTTCATTGCTTCCGTCGCTATCGCTTTCACGGGCGTGCCTGCCGAATCGGCACCCGTCTTAAGCAAGAACTTGCTTCTTTCCGGGGGGCTTCAGGACACCAAGAAGGAGATGACCTTCGAGGAAGAGGTCGCCGAACTTCGTAGCTACGGCAAGACCTACATCACCGGATGGGATCTAGCCGATCAGCAGCCGGACGACTTTGTCCTTTTGGTTCGCGAGTACCCAAAGCGAGTCGAGTGGATGAAGTCGACTTACACCAAGTACAAGTCCGATATCGAGGCGAAGAACGAGAAGGGACAGCAAATCCAATCGGCTGCCAAATACGCGGCGACCGGCTTCAACAACTTCATGGCGCAAGCTCAGAACTTTGCAGAGAAGTTCAATGAGGACTACGATCTGCACCTCAAGAACGCTAAGGATGCCGCCGCTGACGCGGAACGAAACAAGACTCCCGGCTTCTATCGAGTCTCGTTCCACCAACTAGAGCGGTGCGAGTGGATGGTGACCATCTTAGTGGCGTTCAACGGTGACAAGGACGAAACAGCGGTGAAATGCTCAAAGGAGATCGATGGTCTTCAGGCGGAGTACAAGAAGAAAGAGGCAGCCCTCATCAAAGCAACGGCTCGGGTGATCGTGGACCCGGTGGATAAGTACACGGGCGGGGATCGCGAGACCCATCGCAAGGCGATCCTATCGGCATGGAAGAAAGCCCACCCGACCGATAAGGTTCTGAAGGTTGTCTTCCCGAACGCG
The DNA here is from genome assembly GCA_964471545.1 of uncultured Fimbriimonas sp. Taxonomy (GTDB): domain Bacteria; phylum Armatimonadota; class Fimbriimonadia; order Fimbriimonadales; family Fimbriimonadaceae; genus Fimbriimonas. The sequence continues at coordinate 27,040 of CAYYJX010000039.1, forward strand.
GCCTGGAAGATGAATCGCAACTCCCGTTGGAATAGCGCCACTTCCACTTGGCAGCATACGGACAAGTCCTATCTTGTCGTGGCGGTGGTAATCCAGAAAGACGCCAAAACGGCGACGATCTACCCGGCGTACGTGAACAAGGAGAATCGAACCGGAGAGATCATTTACGGCGTCGAGACGAAGGGCTCCGGATTTGTGAACGACGATCTGCCCTTGTCAAAAGTGAAGGTTTGATCCCGAATCCAAGCGGGGCCTTGACCATCGAGGAGAATCCGGCGTGTATCAGATCCTCCTCGTTATGTTTGACCGTCTCAGTCTGCTTCTTTTTCACCACGAACGGTTAAAAAGATTGCTTCTTCTTCCACGTAAGGTGAAGCTACATCTTTTCTTCGGAGGAACCTGAGGCTATTCACGATCGGCATGGCAGGATGTACGACGACCCGCACTAACTGATTTCTATCCGGTCGTTCGAAGGAGTATTCGGAATACTCGAAAGTTGCCTCCCTTCGAGTTTCTGAAAGCTCTCTCCCACCACTACCGTATCCTTTTCGACATCCTTCGAGCGTGACGAAGGGGATAAAGTTCGACCCCGTTTCCGAAGTAGTTTTTGGGTCGGCATAAGAAGTCGAGACAACGTAGATCCTTGCAGACTTGCTCTGGCTCGTTGGGTTCTTCTCAATCTTAATGCGACCGATTTCAGACTCGTTCAGCGACTTTTGAGAAAGTGCTTTTGAAAGGGTCATTCTCAGACGAAAGTTCTCGCGAGCACCAATAATCCGGGCATCAATGGCCTTACCCTTTAGGCTTGTATCCCAAATAGACTTGCCAGACTGCTTCTGAGCAACGCGCGACTGGATCACGCTCACAAACGGGCCTGAAACAATGGCGACGGCAAGAACGGTGGCAAGGGCGTAACCGAGTTTCCGACTGGGCACGCGCCGAGGTGATACCACCTGCGGAATCTCCGCGACTTGCATCCGCACGTTCTCGGGAACAACCCCCTCTTGCGAGCCGAGTTGTCCCAGGCGCAAGTTCAAAATTTCAAAATCCTGCGCCGTCGCTGCGGTATTTGCATCCTGGTCTAAAAACTCTCGCTGATGGGCGGTCAAAGGGTCGCCGCAGGCAACGGCAACCTCGGTCCGGGTGCGTTGGTTATTTTTCATAGTTGATCTCCCCCGTGGGAACGTCCCCCAGCAACATCCTTTGGCGAAGCAGCTTCATTCCGGCGTGGATGCGATGC
>CAYYJX010000040.1:0-27875 GCA_964471545.1 uncultured Fimbriimonas sp.
CGACAGCTGGCGGGTGGAAACGTCTCGCAAGTCCAAGACTGGCTCAACCCGTACGGACAAGGCACCGCCTTCCGATCCGGATGGAAGGGACCGTTCTACATCCCGGTCGGCGCATCGCTCCGCCTCACTTTCGACGGTTTCTACGTCACCCGCAACGCCTTCCCCGACCAAGATCCTAACGAGCGAACTTGGAAGGGACCAAACGGAGCAGATTCTGGCCAAGCCACTCTGCGATACCGCGTCGGTCGAGGCAGCGATGGTCAAGTTCGATTGATCAACTCGCTCACCCCGGGCCTCAGCGCAAGCATCGAAGCCCCGGGTCTGACGCCGGCAGATTTTGACAACGGCCCGGTGTTCAACGGAGTCCTTTATTTCGAAGGCAACGTTCGCGTCCGAGGAGTCATCCCGACCGATGTGCAAATGACGGTCGTTTCCAATCGAACCGTTTACATCGAAGGAAGCCTTCTGAAAGGCCTCGTCGGAAACGACGTGACGGAAGCGGGCACGGTTGCTCCGGTCGCTTACGGCACCCCGTTTACGCCGGCGTCCCGGTTCAGTCGATCAACTCTCATGTTGATGGCGAAGGACTACGTGACGCTCAATCCGACGATGTTCGTTGGCCCGTCCGCGGAACGAAACACTCAAACAGTAACCGGTGGTCAGGGTAACGGCGGATTCAACGCACTTCGGCTGCTGGCTCCGGATGGAGGTCTGTCACTAGACTTCGAGTTGGCCTACGACGAAGTCTCTGGACAGCCCAACTTGCTGCTCTATTCGACGCCAGGTACCAATCCAACGTCGCTCCTGATGACGCAAGCTCTCGAATATTCCAACCCAGGACCGACGAGCGCGTTCTATACGCTGAACATCAACTCGATCCTGGGATCGACCATCTACGATTTCGAGACAGCCGGGTCGGCGACCAATGGAGCCATTCCTCACTGGTTGGCGCTGAATGGAGCAGCACCGGCGTACGACCAGATTTACGGACTGGGTGCCAATGATTGGCAACGCTCACCGAAGTTCGAATCGGTTGCCCACGAGTTAGTCCCGACGGCCGCTGCGCCTGCCATCGCAGGTGATACCGTCGGCTTCAACACCGTCCACGGCAATCAGAACTATCGCATCCACGGAACGAACCGGATCGAGATGGACACAACGGCGTTTGGCAATGTTCCGACGGGCAACATCTTGCTCGCGCGAGCCGCCATTGTGCCTGCCGATGTCAGGATCGAGGCGTCCATCTTTGCTGAGGAAGGTTCCTTCTTCGTCATTCCGGGAGAATGGTTCAACCCTAATTCCGCGGATACACGAGAAGCCTTTATTGCAAATCTCAACGCATTCCTTGCCCAGCCTGCGGTTGGTGGCGACCGAGCCATCGCGTATCGACTGGCGAACGAAGAGCGCTTGAAGAACTTCGGCACCACGCCACTCACGCCGTTCTACGGTGAGCCGCTCGACATCAAGATCCGCGTCATCGGCTCCGTTTCTGAAAACATGCCTCCGCCCATGTCGCAGCAAGCCGAATGGCTTCGCAAGTGGGGTTGGATTCCGGGAACGTCCGGTGCCACGAGCCAATTGACGGGTTCGAACGCCTCAAACCTTCCCTTGATCCACCGCCTGAACGCGATCGACTTCAACAACGGCATCCCGATTGTTGGCGACGCGCTCTACTATCCGAACCTTGAGATTCAGTACGATCCTGTCCTGGCCACAGGTCGGGCGCGAGGACGCTTCTCGTCCGATCGATTGCCGCTAGATAACTTCAATCCCGCCGTCCGATTTGAAGTCGGAGCCGATGGGGAAGTGGTGACCTTGCCGCCAATGCCTCGACTTCCGGTTAGTCCGACCCTTGCTTACTTTGGAGAATTGAAATGATCTACCGACTCGGTCTAGTCGCCTCGCTCGTCGCCGTCGCCTCAGTGGCGTCGGCGCAGCAGACGTTTAGCACCCGAAAAACGGATGTCCGTGCGGGTGTCATTCTTCCTTTGCGCCGAGGGGTTGGCATTACGGCTGCGAACCGATACGTTCCTTCGGCTGCTCCGCACGCCTTCTACAATCTGGACTCGGTCAACTCGATCAAGCCCGCCGGGTGGAACTTCATCAACCCGCTTGGAGCAGGATTCTTAAGCTCCGACGATTACGCACGCTGGAGCGCCTTCGACCCAACCATCAACACGGCAGGATTCGCCTCGCGTGTGAATGCGGGTCTGAGACTCCAGAAAAGCCACGCTGCCTACTGGGAAGTCAAGTTGGACGAAGTCACCGATGCAGACTTGTCCGAGTACGACATCTTGCTGCTTGCACCGGCTTCACCGGCACCCATTCAACTGAACCCTGAAGACCGAGAGAAGCTTCGAAAGTTTGTCGATAAGGGAGGCACGCTCTGGATCGAGGCGATCACCGCCGACGCAGGTTCTGGGACGCTTCAAAATCCCGTTGATCCGACCAACGGCTACCCGTACACTTTCGACACCGTCAATGCGGGCACCAATTGGGTTGCGGACCTAACGCACCCGCTGATGCAGCGCCCGAACGAGATGAGTCTTCGCGATATCGGATGGCTGCAAAACGCAACCAACTTCGGTATCTCGCCTGCCGTTCCCGGCACCTGGGCACCCGGTCTGGACCTGCTGCAAAACAGCATGGTCTCGGAATTCGCCAAGCTCACGGGTGTATCGTTTGCGGCAAACCGGCCAACCATTGCAACCGCAAAAATCGGCGACGGCTTCGTGGTTGTAACCTCGCGAATCATTGCGCAGAAGGTCAACCGCACCCAGAACGATCCGAGCTACGTTAGCAACGTCTTCTTCAACGCGCGACCCGCACAACTCTCTGCAGAGGGCGTGGCCGCCGCCAAGTTCGGAATGAACCTGGCGTACCTTTCGGCGGAGTCCGCGCAAACAGGTGCGGGAAGTCGAAAGAACTTCTCCAACGCAGCCGATTTAGGAGCGCCGCTTCTTCGATCGTTCGCCGATCCATTCCCGACTCCGAAGCCGAGCTTCAGCACGGTCGACTATAACCCGCCCGTCGTTTTCAAGGGCATGGTTTTCGTCAGCACGGCAAACCAAGTCATCGCTTACGATGCCGAGCCCGCCTCGGATATCGATCAAGACGGTAATCCGGACGATGGGTTCCAAGACCTGAGCGATGGCGAAGATCGGGACATTCTTTTCCGAACCGCGCCGCTTGCAGGTGGCATCTCTGCTCCGGTCTGTGCCGAAGTTCCTGACGCTCAAGGTGGCGCGCCCACTAATATCGTGGCGGTCACGGACGGACAGGGTCGACTTCACGTCTACCAAATTTTCAGCACCCCCAATGGAAGAACCCTGCGGGTTGGCCCTGCAGCGGACAACGTGCCGACCGTTACCGGACCAATCACTCCGGGCGCAGGTGCAGCCGTCGCGACCGGAACCCCGATCGCGCCGTCCATCGTAGATGGTCTCGCCTTTGTGTTCGATTCCGCTCCGCCCGTCTCGGGAACCAACGGAGGACGCATTTGGGTCGCGGACCTGCGCACGCTCACCGTTCTTCAATCTCCGCTTAACGCACCGGGGCAAAGCTTTGAAGTAGGACTCACCGCGCAGTACAACGTTCCGCGATGGTGTGGCTTTGGTGCCGTGGGCGAGATTCCGGTCGCAGACTCGTCGGGAGGCTACGATAAAGTCGTCTACGCTCCATTCCAGTCCTCGTCCACTCCGGTTCAACAGAACACGGGTGTCGTGAGCTACTGGTTCGCCGCAAAAGGCGAGCGACCGTTCCGAGTAGAGCGAGATGGCGGTGACTTAGTTGTCACCACTCGCGCCAACCAGGCTGGTCTTCCGATCTTCCTGAGTGACGATCAGCACCCGCTTGGCATCAAGATCTCCTCATTGGACGATAACGGCCGTGCCCTCACCGGCGCTCAGCTGTCGAACCTGTTTACTGGAGCGCGAGCTCAATCTTCTCCTGGCCAGCTGAGATTGGGACTCACCCCTGCGGGTCAAGCGCTGACCACCGACGATTGGAACGGTCGAATTAGAATCGACTACACCATCGACTGGGCAGCGGTGAACTCTGGTCAGAAGGGAGCTATTGAGCGCGGTCGAGTGAACTTCCCGGACGTCGCCGGAGCTCGACAGGTTCTTGGCGGCGTGGCTCTCAGCCCGAACGGCAATCTTTTCTGCACGGTGGGTCGACCCATCGGATTCGGTCCGAACGGAGTGCCGATCACCCAGCCCAACACGAACGAGGCAGGCGGATCGCTCTTCGGTGTTCGAGAGGAAGGTCGCGGAAACTTCAAACTTGTTCTCCGCTGGGACCTCCACGCCAGTGGACTGAACTGGCGATACAACGGTGGCTCGGCTCGGGTAAACGATCTTCTTCCCGACCACGATCCGCTGCAGTATCTCGACCTGGGTGGATTCTCAATCGGCTCGATCCTGGGTGGTCCGCTCCGGCGCGTCTGCTTCGTCAGCCCGCCGAGCATCCGCAACGGAACGGTTTATGTGACGGGCATCGCCCAAAAGGGTCCCATTCCGTTCCTCAACGTGGGCGTCCTCATGGCGTTCAACGAGAACCCGCCGACTCCTGAAATCGCTCTTCCGGTCGATGTTGGATCGAACTTCACCATCGCCCAACCAGACCCCGCACGGAGCACGAACGCTCTCAGCCCAGAGGTCCCCTCGCGACTCACGAGCAACTTCGTGACGGTCGAGCGCGGCGCCAATGGAGCAGGTTCCCTCATCCGGTTGGATAACCTGATGACGGCGACTCGCGGAGCCATCACGGACTCCATCAACCTGAGTCTTCCGGTAAACATCCAACGGCAGGGCCAGCCGGATCTCTTTATCGATCCGAGTATGAGCCGAGATCGATGGAGCCCGCTGCGCTGGTACACCATCATGCACGGAGTCATTCCGGCAGGTGCGCCCGTAGTCACCGGCAACACCGTCTTCGTGGCAGGAACTTCTTACGTTCCGGATGTGCTCGATGGAAACGCTTCCATCGGTGCTCCTCCCAGACCGTTTGGTTACGTCACTGCGCTTCGGGCGGATATCGATATCTCTTCCGCAGTTCGAGTGACGGACAATGATGCCGCTCGCTTCTACCCGAACCTCGCCGCTTACACGCCGACCGCGTTTGAGGCGCGAACGGTGGTGGCGGATGGACTTCGACCCTACTTGCGACAAGTCATCTCCATGGACTTCCCGCGAGACGGATCGGCTGTGGCAGGAGTGCCGTGGCAAACTCGGCAGCTCAGCCTGTCTGCCATCGTGCCCAACCCCAATTACGTTTGGCCGCAAGCACCGCAAAACAGTGCAGAGCGTGGTCGAATCTCCTTTGACGACTTCAAGCTGCGAATCGCTCAAGCGATCGTTCCGGGTGCAACCACCGCTCTAGGCGCGGTTCCCGGCGCGGGCACACTCGTGGCGTGGAACGCGTCGGGCCTCACGGGTTTCCGCAAGATCGATCTGTGGGTCGCGGACGAAGGTCGAATCACCAAGGTGGACAGCTCCGGCAACACCTTGTTCGATAGCACTGCGAGCATTCGGTTCGGAGAAGGTGTTCTCAGCTCGGCAGGAAACTCCGGAAAGCTTTCTCGACCCACCCGAATCAAGCAAGTGCCTGGTTCTCAAGAGGTTCTTGTGGTCGAATCCGGTGCCAACCGTGTTCTGCGTATGCAACCTACGGGCTTTGTTCGGCGCAGCATCTCTGAACTGAACATCGACCCGGCATCCCTTCCGGTGAACTTCCGAAGCGGCGATCCGGTGATCCTCAACAACCCCCGAGACGTGGTGGTCTACCAAACCTACGTCACTGCGGCTCAGAACCGATTCTCGAATCCTAGGCCGCTCGAGCAATGGACGCACTATCTCATCGCCGATGCGGGCAACCGCCGATTGGTGGACGTCGTCGACCGAATTGAGATCGATTCGGGTGGCAACGCTATCGCTCAAGCAGGTCCGCTTGGGACCCTCGCTTGGGTTTCCCCGGCTCCGATCTCGGGCGGCGATTTCAGCTACGTCAGCGTCAACCGCTTCCAGCTGACCCCGACTCGAGGAGTCGTGGTTGCGGGCATCGGTTCGAACCTGCCTGGTCGAAACAAGGCTGGAGAACTGATCCCCGGCGCACCGGCTTCGAACGATCCCAATAACCGGCAATCGAATGGCGGCATCGTCATCATCGATCCGGCAGCCCCGAACGGATACCTCGTCTATAACGGCATCGCCGTTCCCGGCGTCGACGCCATTAACCGATGGAACGATCGAACGGGCAACTGGACCGATTCGGGTGATGCGGAAGCCAACCAGGTTTCGCTCATCGCGAGAGGAACAAACATTCCGGCCCAGCCGAACAAGCCCTTCGTGGGAGTTCAGTCGGTAACGGCAACCCTGCGACGCCTTCCGATTGCAGGCGGAGGAACCGCTGCACGCATTCTCATCATGGTCGCCGATGCCAGCGGCGTCTACGAAGTCGCTTGGGATCCTACGCAGGCCCCGGCGAATTTGGGTGGACAAGCGCTCACGGCACGATGGATGATCACCTCGGACGCATATCGCAACATGCGACGTGCTCTCGGCCAAACCCCGAGCACCGAGAATGCCGATCAGCTGTTCGCAACCTATGCTCGACGCATTGACGACGACAACGTCCTCATCGTGAACGGCTATGTCGGCTGGACACGCGGCGTGTTCACGGTCGACAACACGGGAACCCGAACTTACACTTCGATCCCGCAACGGTTCAACGGCGAGATCGTCCAAATCGATGGTCGAATTTCCGCACTCGACCAAACAACCACCGTGCCGCGACTCGTGGACCCGAACGGGTTCCACATCAAGGCCGACAACCTTGGATTTAACGCGCGAAGCATTCGTCTTCGCCTTGGCCCCATCGAAGGTGGAAGGGAACTTATTCTCCCCGTCTTCGCCGATAGAAGTTAGGAGTTTCCGCTTTGAAGCAAAACATGACGTTGAAAAAGCGTTTCGCAGTTGCCGCCCTCGCCCTTTTGACAGGTGCGTTGGCGGTAGGTCAGTCCGTGAACGACCATGCGAACCTCAAGGCGAACAACGCCCGAACCGGTGTGAACGGTAACTCGGCAACCTCCACGCCGGGTTACCTGTCTACTTCGGCGAGAGTCGCCGGAGTGGACCGACCCTCGGCGCTACGATGGTGGTACCCGTTCATTAACTTTGCAAGGGAGACTCAGCTAGAGCTCAACCAGGTGAGCCCTTACACCACCACGATCGACGACACGGATCTGGGTTTGGCGGCGAACTTGGATGCTTCCGGAAACAACGTGGGTCCGTTCGAGCCGCTGCCGAACGGTTTTGCAGCCCAAACGGGTGCTTGGTTCACGCCAAACGAGACTCAAGAGGCTTTCAACCCGTTCCGGTTGCCCGTCCGCTGGAACAACAACCCCAACAATACGGCGCCCTTCGACGCGGTCAATTTTTCTGATAGGCACCCGTCGCACCACTGGGCTTATACGGTCCCGCAATCTTCGTCCACAACCGATCCTCGAACGCCGGATTCTGCGCTTGCCGCAAACTTCCGAGCCTACACGTGGACCTTCTCGCCACGACAATCCACGTTCGACACCTTAGCGGGTGAATGGGTCGTCACCCCAGACCCGACGATCAAGAACTACGCGATCAGTGTCTACATTCCGGAAGGCCCGATGGTGAACCCAAGCGGCCAAACGGTATTCCGACAGCGCTATCACGTTTACGAAATCACCTACGGAACGGGTCGACGGTTCGTGGATGTGGTCGATACTTGGGCAACCGGTAGCGGCTGGGTTCGCCTTGGGAATGGCGGCGCGCCTACCAACCAAGTCTTCCCGTACGCGGGGCTCGACGGCGTTGGCAATCCGTATCCGCTTTCGGTTCGTTTGCTGAACACCATGCCGCGCAATGCGGATGGGACGTTCCGAGAGCCGCTGCGCGATGGAGAGACTTCCACTGGATTTGCGGTGGTTGCGGACGCCGTTCGATTCGACGACAAGTCGACCATCGGTTCTCAAGTCGCCACCCCGACTTCTGCAGGCTTCGGCGGTCCGAACATTCGGGTGACCGCGTCCACCAACTTCACACAAATCGACCCGACCGTCGCAACCAACGATTTCCGGGCACCTGGAACGTTCGAGGTGGGTGAAGTCGCAAGCCTTACCTACAACTTTGGAACGAGCAACTGGACCTACCGACCGAATGCGTCGGGTGGCGAGTCGCGACAGTTCGACAACACAAGCACCGCAGTCACCAGTGCGAACTTCACGGTAGAAACCACGATCCCCACTCGGATCGGGGCGGACTATCTTCAATCCACCGTGACCGGCGCAACGTCTACAGGCCAAGTAACGGTCAACCCAGACGATGCGTTGGCGAACGGCTCTTACGAGGTCTACACGTTCCTCTCTGGAGATGAAGCAGGTGTCAACCACGCCACTGAAGTGACGTACCAAATCTACGAGGGTGCAACCCTTGCAGAAACGGTTCGGGTCAACCAGGCCACCGCACGCGGATGGGTCCGACTCGGAACGCGACGGTTCGTCCACGAACGAGAAGATCCGAGTATTCCTGGTTCAGGCAACCGCTTGCGAGTCGTGGTGCTCAACTCCAGTTCGGTGGTTGCCGACGTGGGTCGAGTGGTTCGCGCCGACGCATTCCGCTTTGATGAAAGCGCGGGCAATGCCGTTAACTCGACTCCGGTTCACGTAACCGCCCTCATCCGACAAACGTCGGGCGCAGCTCCGGTGGATACCAACGTTGTCCTCATCTTGGATGAGCGCGGACGAATTCACTGCGTCGACGCTCAAGGTCGAACGGACGGCACCACGCGCGTTTATTGGACCTATCCGAGCATTCGAACCACGGCAACGGACCCCAACCTGAACGTTGGTCTTGATCCCACGGACCCCGCGGGTCAGGTTTTCGATGGTCAAGACGGTGCGCTCGGTGCGGAACTCCCGCTTGAGTTCGATCTCAGCACGGCCGTCGTCAAGCGCATCGATGAAGTCGACGCCGTCGGCACGCCGATTCAACGAGATGTTCTCTACGTAGGAGCTCGAAACGGTCGTATCTACGCCATCGACATGACGGGGCGAGGCGACTTCGATGATGTCAACCGAACTCCCGGAACGACCTTCCGACGCTGGACCTATCCGGCAACGTACTACCGACCGGACCTGAGTTCGACCACGCGAACCGATGAGGCGACGAACCTCGGAGCGATCGCAAGTGTCACCCAAGGCACCATCACCGTTGCGGGCAACCCGGTAGACGTTATCTACGCGGCAACCGAGCAGGGTCGGGTGTATTGTCTGGATGCGAAGGGCAACTTCACGTACACCGGAGCGCCCGAGCTGATCACCAACGTTCGATGGGCTTATCCGCCCGTGAACAGGCCGAACCTTCCGCCGATCATCGCCGCGCCGACGCTCGACCAAACGGGCAACCGATTCTTCTTCGGAACGCTTGACGACGGCAACCGAACGGGTGAGTTCCACTGCGTGGACGCCACCACCGGCGAATACGTTTGGCGATTCCCGCCGGCCCCAACGGGATGGACACCGACCGTAGACGAACCCACTCCTCCGGCAGTGAACAAGTCCTCGTTCAATGTCTTTGCCTTCGCAGGTGGTCCGGCTTACGTGCCCGCGACGGAACTGAACTCGGCAGATTTCGGTATTCAGCCGGGAACGATGCCGAATACGGTGTACGTCCACAACTCGAACCACTTCGTGTATGCGATGGATGCCGCTACCGGCACCCTTCTGTGGCAAACCGATGAACTTCAGTCGGGTACCGCGGCCTCGCTCATCTACGGTCGAGTGATCGCGCAAAACAACACGGGCGGTCTCACTAACTACCCAATGGTCATGGCGCCCACCGCGTCGGGCCGATTTGTCGGTCTATTCGCCCGAACATGGGATGTCAACCGCGCGGGTGGCAAGCGAGGATGGGAAGACGGCACGGGTATTCCAGCCGCTAACACCGCTTCGATGACCATTTCAAACCGATGGCTCTATGGCGCATCGGAGAGCGGCTTCCTGTATGCATGGTCGGATATCGCCAACGGCGGCGGCTTTGCGCCCCCAGGATTTTTCCCGCCCAACGACGAAACCGTTGTTGAGAACGACACGGCTGGCGACATCTTCCGAAACGCGGAAATGGCACTCATTAGCCGAGTCGGTTTCGAGAACCTTCGACGGCAGGGAACAGACGGTATCCGAGGCATCGTCAACATCGGTGATGTAGTCGACCTTTCCGGGACCTACACTCGACCCAACGGTCGAATTCTAGGCACCTACCGATCGGGACGACCGGACAATGTCACTCCGGCTTACGAGTGGGGTGAGACGATCTATGTCCTCATCTACAACTTCCCGTATCTGGACCAGAATCCAAGCGGCCGACAGGTTGTTCCTCCTCGTGCCCGTGTTCAACACGCCACCGCGGGTCGAACCACTGTTGCCTCGAGCGGCCAAGCAAAGTGCTGGGCAGACCGAGCCCCGGGCGACGCCGACTCCGGCTATGTTGTCGTAGCAATTCCGCTCACGTCCTCGGGTGCCACCTCGGTGCCTCCGGGAGATGGGTTCCTTACGGCTCAACTGGATTCCGCAGCGCTCACCAACACGCTACGCAACCAAACCATAACGCTGGATCCGAACCTGGCGCGCATTCCTTACCGAGTGGCCAACCCGCTGGGTGTGCGAATGTATCGCTACAACCCGACCACCGCAAGGTTCGAGCCGACCACGGCCGATCAGTTTGGCGTCACCAACGTCGCAACCGATCCTGAAACCCAAAACGGTAACTACACCGTTGGGGCCAAGGTAGGCGAGAACATTCGAACCGATACCTTGCGATTAGGTCACGGACAAAGCGGACGAACGGGCATTGATGTCTTCGACCGATCGCTCATGACCCTCCTGCGCGGTGAAAACCGAGGTCTGGAGAACGTTCGCGTCGCTCGACGAGACCTGCAATGGCTCGGTGGAACGTCCACCATCTTCCGACCGTTCAGCGCACTGGGTGCCCTGTTCAACGGATTTGAAGATGCTCCGACGAACTTCCCGAACAACTCTCTGGACTACCCGGACATTCGGCGAGAGCAAGTGCGCGTCCGCAAGGATCCGAACGGAAATGCTCAAGACCCGATCCTAACTCGTGTCGATCTTACGCCTCCGCGAGGACCGGGCAACACTCCGGTGACCGCCGCAAACGCAGCCGACCGAATTCTTCGGGGCACGCCGTTCCAACTCCAAGTCGATGTTCCTCGCTACCAACCGTTCAACACGGGTGTGGCGCGAACCGACTCAGGTGGCGCGAACCCGCTGTTCAACCCCGGCTACGAGGGTCGATTCACCGTGCTCGTGGAGCAAGACGGTAACGTTCGGCAGCGAGCGGGTGTCAACTCTCCCGCATTCCGAGAGTTCAACCTTGGTTCTTCGCTTGGGCCCGATCAACGGTTGGTGGTAACCACCCCGACTCTTGACCTAGGATCCCTTCCGATGGGCTTTGGCTATGGACCGGGAATCGTAAGCAACCCGGGTGTTTCTTACCAACGAAATCTAGCCCCGACCTCTACGTTCAACCCGTATGGCGGCTATGCCACCGGCGGCTTCCGAACGTTCCAAGTGCTCAACGAAGGCAACGTCAACTTGCTCAATGTGCGCTTGGCTAAGGGTACGGCAGACGCTACCGGCACCATCTTCCCATGGCAGTTCTTCAGCCCGACGAACGAAGACACCGGCTATGTGAGCGGCCTCACCGACCTGTGGAGCGACATCGATGACGTGTTCGCGCCGAGACTGAGCGGGCAGCCCGTTCCGGTGGTCATCCAAAAGCCGCGAGTCGGAGACGTCCAAGGTCGACAGCTTCGGGTCAAGCCCCGACCGCGTGTCAACCCGAACATTGCTCCGTCGGCGATCAGTCCTCTCTGGGCGAGCAACAACTGGAACACCGCTACCGGCTTCCTCACTTCGGAATTCGAGCGCGACCCGCGAGTCGGCGTTTCGATTCCGCTTGGCACCCCGGTTGGAAAGTACAGCCAAACTCTGCGCGTTATTGAAGACTCGATCAACCTCACGGGCAATCCTGCGGGCGACCAACTTTTGAGCCTTGCTCAGAATGCAAACGGTTCGTTGGATGGTTTGGAGGCTTACTCCGATCCTGGCTTCCGCCTCGACTTCACGGTCAAGGAAACGAAGATCACGGGCACGGCTCCGAGAGCATCGGCGGCAAACCCAGGTCTCCAAGCCGAGAACTTCGTCGACAACCTTCCGTTCCTCGCCGGAACCGGTGCTCAGACAGGCTTCAACAACCTGCAACCCACGGGTATGCACCTGCCAAACGGCGATCTCTGGATGGCTTGGTCGAGCGACCGTCAAGAGGCGCGCGCCTCGACCCTGCGAGTACCGGGGACCCGATTCGCACACAACATCTGGCTGTCACGATTGGCAGCAGGTTCTCCGCGAACCGCCGGCGACACCACCAGCGACCTCATTCGATTCCGATGGAACGATAACAACCATTGGTCGACTGAGCCGCTTCAGGTAACCAACCTGCCTGTCGCAACGATGTTCGGCAACGTTCTTCGGGTCAATGGCCAAACCATTGGTCAGCGAACTGGAATCGTTGATCCGTTCACCGTTCGATACGGCTACCCGGCCTTCCCGAACCGCGGATCCGAAACGGGTCTGGTTAACGGCGGACCGGTTGCGACCAACCGAACGTATCTCGCGTACGTCGGATCGGCATTCCGAAACGATGGCGGAGCACAGACGGTTGACAGCCGAATCTTCCTCGCCGAGTTCAACGTTGCCGGAGGAGCGCTTACCGCTGCTCCGACGCGAATGGTCTCGCTGGATTACGACACGTTCTCGATCAAGTCCAAGCCGACCGTGACGCTGATCCCGAACGGAGCAGTGGTCACCTACACCGGTCTGTTGAATAACCAACAGACCACGTACCTCGCACGATTCGATGCGACGACGGGTGAGTTTGCCGAGCCTGTGCCGCTTACCTTTGGTAGCGGATTCGCATCGGTCACTTCGCCGAGCATCGTCGCCCGAACCGCACCAAACGGTCCGTTCGCTCAAGGTGCAAACACCCTGGTGTACGACGTGATGTTCTCCGGTCAACTTCGAGACCGACGTGCAGGTGGACTGTACTTCGGACGAATCGAAGCAACTCCGGCAGGCGATCCGTTCGTTCCGGCAACCCGACCGAAGACCTGGCCTTGGACTCCGTTCGCAGACATCTACGAGCGACCTGTCTTCAGTGCCCAAAACGGTTCTTACTCGTTGCGCGGCGCGGGCCTGGTGGGTGTAACCGACCCGACCCGATTCCGAATCGAGCGAGTGGTAGGTGGAGTAAGCACGACGATTGCCGACCTCAGTCAGGCTCGAGTCGAGCGAGACACCGGCCTGGTTACCGTGCCGACAACGCTCGGCGGACGGATCATCCTTGATCCTTCTGCAGGATCGTTCCGCATCGTCGGAGGCAACGTCCCGAGCGCAACCGATCTCCGAGTTCTGTACAGTGCAAACTTCATTCGGGTAACCGATAGCGAAGTTGCGGGCTACTCGTCTACCAACCTGATGTTCGACAACCGCCTGGCTCGGGCAAACTTCTCGAACGGTTCGGCAACCTTCCCAGACGCCTACTGGTTCAGCAACCAAAACCTGATCCTGGCTCCGGGAACCCAGGAAGTCGCCTCTCGGTACATCGTCGGCGGAGTTCGATCCGGTCTGGGTGGTGGAACCACGACTCGACCGTTCTTCATGACTCTCCGATACGGTGTCCGACTCGGATTCCCGCTTGCTACCAACTCGGATGGCGCTCTGCTGGATTCCGTGACCGTCACCACGCAAACCGGTGGCACAATCAACGGCGCCTACCAAGTCGATCCGGCTGCAGGCCGAATCTACTTCACGCTCGCCGATGAGAACACGCCGGTTCGCATCACCATCAACCGAGTCAGCGCGGGCACCAACGTGGTGATCGTCGCTCGACCGACGCTGGTGGGCGAACGATCCGAAGAACCCGTCGTCCTAGAAAGAGCGATCAACGAATCGGACATCAGCATGTTCTTCGACCCAACCGTCCAAGACCTTGCCTACGCCGGACGCCGATCGATGATCTGGATGCTCTGGTCTTCAACGCGAAACGGATCGCCTGACATCTACATGCAGACGATCTCGCCTAAGCTGCGACCGATCATTCCAAACCCGTAAGGAAGGCTGAAAAACGGAATAGGGGTCCAACTCTAGACAGAGTTGGACCCCGTTTGTTTTCGCGGAATGGGTGGAAGTGTTGCCCGGTGAAGAATTACCGTCGGAACATCGTCAAGAAGGCGGTTTCTTGGTTGACAGTCCACCGGGGCGGATGATAAGATGAGTCGCCTCGTACGGGTAGGTTACTCACTCATGGCCAAGAAGTTGAGCAGTGTTCTGGGTGTCGATATCGGCAGCCATAGCATCAAAGTATGTGAAGTTAAAGCGCAAGGCAAGAAAGCGGTTGTTACCGCCCTTGGTACCGCGCCCACACCCGAAGGGGCTGTTGATCACACGGGTGTGTATAACCCCGAGGCCGTAGGTGCGGCGATCAAGCAGGCGATTCAACAAAGCGGTGCAAAATCTCCAAGCATCGTTGTGTCGGTCGCAGGTCTCCAATCGGTGCTGGTGCGCAAGCTCGACGTTCCGCGAATGGATCCCAATCAAGAGCTCAAGTCGCACATGGAATGGGAGATCAACCGAAGCATCCCGTTTGCAGAGACGACGATCCAGAGCGATTACAAGGTTCTTCCGGATGAGGATCCCAACAGCCCGAACATGGAGGTTGTGATGGCAATGGCTACGCAAACCGCCGTGGATACCCTGGTGGACTGCATTAAGAAGGCAGGTCGAAAGCCGGCCGCAATCGATGTCCAGCCTCTTGGAATCGCTCGAACGCTCAGCGAGAACTACGAGGACATGTACGGCGGAGAGTCCATCTGTGTCGTCGACTTTGGCCACGTCAGCACGAACATCAACATTTACCGAGGTTCGAACCTCATGCTTCCGCGACCCGTGCCCCTCGGTGGAGAAATGATCACCCGAGCGGTTTGCGACTCCCTTGGTCTTGCAAGCGACGAGGGCGAGCGTGTGAAGATGCAAGAACTGAACATTCCTTCCACGGCTCAAGCGTCTATGGGTGGGTTTGGAATGGACTTCGGTGCCGCGCAAACCACTTCTTTCGATGCAGGCATGGCGAACCCCTTCATGGATCCGTCCCCGACCCAGGCCTTCCAGCCTGCCGGGTATGAGATCAATCCGGTGACCGGATTGCCTGAAGAGGTCGCACCGGCGAATCCTTTTGCGGATCCTGCCGATGCCGGCTTCACCGCCCCGGCCGAGCCGGACTTCGCTGCCGCGCCGGAACCCGCGCCCGTGGAGACTTCGCTGCCGCAGGTGCAAGATCCGCGATCGACGCAACTTCTCAATGCGGTTTCGCCAATTCTTGAAGAGTTGGTGTCGGAGATTCGACGTTCGATCGACTACTACTCCAGCCAGGGTGGTACCGTAAACCGAATTCTGCTCTGCGGTGGAAGCGCTCGCATCAACGGTTTGGCAGGATACGTTTCTCGATCCGTCTCCATCCCGACCGAAGTGCTCGACTCCACTAAGAACATCTCTGTGAGCGCGAAAAACTCTGCGGGCGATGCTCATCCAGAGTTCGCAGTTGCGATCGGAAACGGTCTTCATATCCTGTTCGACTAATCGCTACCTATGAAGCTAAATCTCCTACCAAAAACAGTCGGGACGGAATTCCGGTCCCGTAACGCGGCGATTCTAGGGTTTCTCCTGTTTGCAGGGGTAACCGCTGCTTCGGTGGTGCTTGTTTCCACGTCGCGTGCTCGACTCGAGCGAGCCGAGAAGCTTATCGAAGAGGCGAAGCCAGCTTCGGATCGAGTCATTGCCGCCGGCAAGATCGGCGACGAAGCAATGGCGCAGCCCGGAGTGAAGACCATGGCCATCAGCACCTCGCTCGCAGAAGCGATGCTGAAGCACAACGCTGTCTATCCGAACTTCTACAACAAGGTCATCCCGTACATTCCAAAGTGGTTCCGAATCACGAACCTTTCGGCGACGCCGAACGATGGAACGACTTGTACGCTTAGCATGACCGGATACGTCAAGACGTATCAGGAATATGCCGACCTGATGCTTGCCTTGCTCCGAATGCCCGGCGCGCAACGAGTTAGCCGAGCAGGATGGAATCAAGAAGATGCAGTCGTGCCTGCACTCACATCGGTCGATCAAAACGGACGACCGCGAAAGTTGAGCGAAGGTCCGATTCCTGACGATGCGCTCGATCGCCTTGCCTACTTCGAGCAACGACAAGAGCCGTCCGGGTATCTGCAAATGAACGGTTTCGGCATCGAAGATCCGAACACGGCTAAGGGAGCTCCGCTTGGATCTTCCGAGATCAACGTCACGGTTATCATCACCGAGAATCTCACCACTCCGAACCCGCGAGCAACCCTTGCTTCGATCGGTGCGGCTCCTGCAGCAGGAGCGCCCGCGGCAGGTGGAGTTCCAGCAGCCGGAGTTCCGGCAAGTGCTCCAGGAGCACCAGGTGGTTCGCCCGACCTCGGATCGGATGAGGGCCGCTAAAGGAGAAGCGTAATGAAGTTTCTGATTCCACGAACAATCTGGTTGATCGCTATCTCGTTTAGCGTGGTGGTCCTATCCTACGCGCTTTTCTTCGAGTGGATGCCGAAATCGAAGGAAGCTGAGCTGCGAGAGGAGAACGCTAAGCAACTGCGAGAGCAGGCTGCAAAGCACCCTCAGGCAAAGCGGAAGATCGAAAAGGCGAACGCGCAAATTCGGGCTGTTGAAGCGAAATGGAACGCCATTCTCGCCGAGAAGACCCCTGAGGCAGACGTAAGCCGCGGCGGCATCAATCTGAACGTCAACGCGTTCCAGTTGATGATCGACACGAAGCGATTCCGCAACAACGTTCAGCGAGCAGTTAACAAGCAGCTTCTCGCAGGCGGCGTCAAAGTTATTGGTCCGTACATCCCTGGTATCGGTGACAATGACGATCCCAACTCGATTTTGGCCTCGTACTACAACTACCCGGCGATCGCTTTCCCGGTGGTGATCTACGATCTCGGTCAAGTCACCGTTCAAGGAACGTATGATCAGATCCTGACGCACGTCCGAGCCTGGTCGAAAATGCCTCGCTATCTTGCTGTTGCAGATGGCCTTCGGCTTAGCGGAACGGCTCCGATCCTGACGGGTACTTACAATCTCACTCTCGTTGGTTTCATCCGCGATTCGGGCATCTACCCGCCGGTTCCGTTTGGTGCAGGCGCGGCGGCCCCCGCCGGTGGTGGCGCGGCTGCCTTTGGTGGACCTGGTGGAGCCGCGTTCGGCGGACCTCGAGGTCCTGGAGCTGCTGCGTTCGGTGGTCCTGGTGGGCCTGGTGGAGCGCCGTTTGGACCTGGTGGCGGTGGTCCCTCTATCCAAGGATCGAGTGCTGGAAGGTAATTGGAGTCGACAATGAAAAAGCAAATCGTTTATCACTTTGTCCTTCTCGCTGCTGTGGGTGCAGTCGCGGGTTGTGGAGCTCCAGAGATCGGAGATACAACGGTTCCGACCGTGCCCAAAATGCCTGAGGCCTACGCGCCGAAAGCGAAGGCTGGCGTTCCTGTAGCGCAAGCTCCAGATACGGGCCAACTGAAGCCTCTCATCGCTTCGACTGCGCGCTTCGGATCTCGATCCAATCCGTTCCTCCTCCAGTCGAACGAGATTAAATTTGACCAATCGCAAGCGGCCGAACGGCTCTTCCTTCAAGAGGGAAGCTTTAGCCTGAACTATAAGGAGCCCGAGTTCCGAGAGCCCGAGCTTCTTCCTGAAGAGCCGCAACCGTACCGGCGCCTCATGGGTGTCGTCATCGGTGACGCGATCGTCGCCATTCTCGAGACGGATGGCCAAGCGCCTCTCTTGATCCGACCCGGTATGCGAATCCCGGATACGGATTGGGTGGTGGTTTCCATCGATGAAGAGAAGGCAGTCCTCCGCAGAACGACCAATCAACGACCGAAGGAAGTTGTGGTCCGTCTAGAGCAGCCCCGGCCCGGTTTTGGTGCTGGAGCAGCAGGAGCAGGCGCCCCTGGTCCAGGTGGCTTCGGCCCAGGCGCTGGTCCCAGCGCCGGCGGAGCAGCTGCCGGTGGTGGCGGAATGGAAGGTCAGAAGTAATCTGCCGCAGTTGCGGACGCTATTGCGGAACAAATCTAAGAAGACAGGTATTGCGAATCAGAGACGATGCCGGTAACGTAATCGTAGCCGGCACGTCAAGAAGACGAGGTTGAACAACATGAACCATCGAATGAGAAAGTTAGTCGCTGGGCTCGCTATTGTGGCGGGTGCCATGAGCGTGCCCTCCATGGCATTCGCTCAGGAAGACATCCTAACCAAAAAGATCCCATCGCTTGAGTATCAGCAAGCAGATGTGCGAGAGGCGCTGAAGGCGTTGTTCAAGCAGGTCGATGCCAGCTACTCACTCGCGCCGGATATCGTTGGTTACGTCACGGTAACGCTGAAGGACGTGAGCTTTGAAATCGCTCTTACGAACCTGCTGAACCAAGTCGACGCAACCTACCGATATGAGGCAGGCGTTTTCGTCATCGTCAAGAGAGAGGCTCCGCTTCCTCCGGACGCCGGTTCGCGAGATGGCGACACCGCAGCACCGACGGCTAAGAAGATTTTCCGACGACACCGCATCCGATCCGCAGATCCTATGCTAATCGCGATGCTCATCGGCACCAACAACGGCAGCCAACAATGGTTCGGCAACCCTTACCCCTCCATCATTAACATGGGTGGCGGCATGGGCATGGGCGGCATGGGCATGGGCGGCATGGGCGGCGGCATGATGGGCGGCGGCATGGGCGGCATGGGCATGGGTGGCATGGGCATGGGCGGCATGGGCGGCGGCATGATGGGCGGCGGCATGATGGGCGGCGGCATGGGCGGCGGCATGATGGGCGGCGGCATGGGCATGGGCGGCATGGGCATGGGCGGCATGGGCGGCGGCGGCATGGGCATGGGCGGCTTCTAATTGCCACACGGTTTTGAATCTGGAGAACTAATGCGTTTCAACCTCAAGAAATCAATTACGTCAATGGCGTTTGCTGCAGGCTTGGCGACTGCAGCCTTCGCCATCGACACCCCACGGAACATCGACATCAAGCTGGACGACGCCGATTTGGTGAAGGCCACTGAAACCCTTCACCGGTTGACGGGCATTCAGTTCGTCGTTCAACCGAGTGCAAAGGGTTTCGACCGAGTTACCCTCGCACTGAAGCAAGCAACGCCGGAAGATGCCATCAAGTACATGTGCGTCGCGGCCAAGGCTTACTTCAAGCGAGAAGAGTCCGGTGTCTACGTCATCTCCTCTGAGCCCTTCGCAGAAGCAGCCCCCAAGGCCACGGAAGCGAAGAAAGCAAAGAAGCAGTTCCGGAAGGTTCTGTTGATGCACCAAGACCCGAAGGCAATCTACGACCAAATGATGTTCGCTCGGATCGAAGATCCGACGGCAAAGATGGCCGACCTTCGACGTCTTCAGCAAGTGGTTTCGCCCAACCTTCGAGCCGGCAACAGCTTCTGGGATAACGCGACCAACAACGCGATGAACATGCCTCCTTCGACGCAAGCAGCGTCGAACACGGTCCGACTCCCTGGCGAAGCCGCTAATCAAGGCGGCATGATGGGCGGTCCCGGCGGCGGTGGCATGGGTATGGGCGGCGGCGGCCTCGGCGGCGGCGGTCTCGGTGGCGGTGGCCTCGGCGGCGGCGGTCTCGGCGGCGGTCAGTTTGGCGGTGGCGGACAGCTCACGTCGGGTCAGGGTCTCGTACCTTCCTCGATCGAGTTCATCTCCTACGATCCGACCGACAACAGCCTCATCATCGTTGGAACCAACGAAGACGACATCAACGAGCTGATCAACTACATCAACTCGCTGGACGTCAAGGCAAAGCAGGTTTCGATCAAGGTTGAGTTCATCACCACGAGTGAGACCCTCGACAAGTCGATTGGCTTTGCGTTCCAGTTCCAGCGCGGATCGGTCCTGCTCGGCCAAAACCCGGCAGACTTCCTTCGAGTTCCGGATCCGGTGTTCTTGACCTACGCCTCGGGCAACGCGGTCATGCGACTCCGAACCCGACTTTCGGAAGGCAACGGCAAGCTCGTCACGGCTCCGATCATCCGAACGTTGAACAACACCCCGGCATTCGTGTCGGCGTTCACCACCACGTACATCCTGTCGACCTTCCAAACCCTTCAACCGGGTGGAAACGTCATCTCGCAGATTCAACCGCAGCCGATCCAAGCGGGTACCTCGCTTGCGGTCACGCCTCGAATCAACAACGACGGCGACGTCGTGATGGCGCTTGCTCCGACGGTGGGTGGTATCACCGGTCAGCAGTCGATCCCGAACCTTGGACAGTTGCCGATCATTCAGCAACAGTTCCTGTCGGTAACGGCTCGAGTGAAGGATGGCGAGACGATCGTTCTTGGCGGTCTCAACACGGAGAACCAAAGCTTCAACGTTGAGAAGGTGCCGATCCTCGCCGATCTGCCTATCATCGGTCAGTTCTTCCAACGACGACTTACGACGAAGAGCAACAGCGAACTCCTCGTATTCGTCACCCCGAAGATCATCGAGGATGACAGCCAAGGCGGACTCGGACCGATCTAAGTAACCTCTCCAGGTTCAAATCAGGCGACCGGTGTCACAATGACACTGGTCGCTTTTTTATATGTCAGAGTCGTGGATCTTGGTTGGAATGATGGGGGCGGGCAAAACGTCCGTTGGGCGGCGCCTTGCCGAACTATCCAACCGAGAGTTTCTGGATACAGACCGACTGATTCAAACCCGCCTCGGACGACCCATTCCGCAGATCTTCTCCCTCTACGGTGAGGCAGCGTTTCGCGACCATGAGACGGCCGTTATCCGGTCACTCGTCAAGGGACCGAACGTCGTGTCAACCGGAGGGGGCGTCATTCTCAGAGAGGAGAATCGTGATCTGCTCAAGGCTCTCGGAACCACCGTTTACCTAAAGTCTTCCGCGGCTAACATCAAGGCGAGATTGCAGGCAAGCAAGAAGAAGCGGCCTTTGTTGGACAGGGAAGACTGGGAAGAGACCTTTGACAACATCCTCGTCACCCGAGAACCTCTTTATTCCCTCGCCGACCACACGGTTGATGTGGACACCATGGAAGTAGACGATGCGGCTGCGTATCTACTCGCGCTGCTCAGCAAGGAGTCTCAACCGTGATCGTTAAGCACCAAAACGGTTCCTACAGCATCCATTTCGAATCATTCTGCCCTCCGGAGCAAAGCCATGTGGTTGTTTCAGATTCCAACGTGGCGAGGGTCTTCCAAGACCGAGGTTTTGACACAAGCGATTGGATCACCATCACCCCCGGCGAGGCTTCCAAGAACCTCACCGAGCTTTCGCAGGTGTGGTCGCAACTTGCGCACCGGAGAGTCAACCGCAAAACCAAGATCGTCGCCGTTGGTGGAGGCGTCGTGGGGGATCTTGTCGGTTACGCGGCGGCAAGCTACCTCCGTGGCGTTCCGTTCATCCAAGTTCCAACAACATTGCTGGCCCAGGTGGATAGCAGTGTTGGCGGCAAAGTCGCAATCGATCTTCCGGAAGGCAAGAACCTTGTGGGCGCTTTCTATCCCCCGAGCGAGGTTTGGATCGATACGTCAGTCTTAACTACGTTGCCAGAGCGGGAATTTCGATCCGGGATGGCCGAGGTGATCAAGTACGGTTGGATTCTTGATGCGGACCTGCTCGAAACCCTAGAACAAACTTCAGTCAACGCTCAACACCCCTCGCTCAGGCAGGTCGTGGAACGGTGCGTCGATCTCAAGCGACAAGTGGTCGAAGAAGATGAATTCGAGACGTTGGGAATCCGGGCGAAGCTGAACTTTGGCCATACGGTCGGGCACGCAATCGAGCAAGTTACGAAGTACCAGGTCTACACGCACGGAGAGGCGATCGCAATCGGCATGGTCGCAGAAACCCTTATTGCGGAGAAGCTGGGCGTTGCCCCCGTTGGTCTTGCCGATCGCGTTCGACTTAGCCTTCAAACGCAAGGTCTGCCTGTGGCTCTCCCCACTGCTCTCAAGGCATCAATCTCGGAAGAATCGTTGATCGCCGCCATGCGGCTCGACAAAAAAGCGGATAATGCGGGTATCCACATGGCGCTGGTATTTGCACCAGGTCAAAGCGGTCTTGTCCACTCCGTATCTGAATCGCTCATAAAAGAGGTATTAACGCAACTGTGGAACGAATCCGAACGCTATTCGCCGTAATAGTCTCTACCGTTCTCACGCTCGGTTTCGTGGGGTGTGCCTACCTAACGCTGCAAGGGAAGGGCCCCGCTTACTATCAGGGCATTGTCACGCCGGCCACCACCATGCTGTTTTTGGCTCTACTCTTGGGTCTAGTGATCCTTGCCGTGCTGCCCGATGCCAAAGCGGCGGAAGCCACCGAAGAACCGACCCTTGAGGACTTATCAATCCCTATCCAACCCAGTCCCGCCCAATCGAGTTCGACTCAATATCGCGCGGTTGTAGAAGTGCCTATCGAGGAGGAATAGTTTGGTCGGAAGAACCATCGCCGTCCGATACGAACTCACCGCTTCCATCGCAGATGGCCCCATCTTCGATTTCTTCGCGGCGAAAGATCGTCTCACAGGACGCGTGTATGGCATCCGCCTCATCAAAGAGCCGTTCAATAGCCAAGGCCCGTTCATTTCGGCCCTCGCCAAACAAATTGCCCCGTTAGCGGAAAACAGCCCGCATGTCGAGCGGATCGATGAACTCATCGAATCGGACGGGA
This sequence comes from uncultured Fimbriimonas sp., assembly GCA_964471545.1. Lineage (GTDB taxonomy): Bacteria > Armatimonadota > Fimbriimonadia > Fimbriimonadales > Fimbriimonadaceae > Fimbriimonas. The sequence goes on from CAYYJX010000040.1 coordinate 22,894, forward strand.
CGCACGCCCTCATTGGCGAACTTCCAAAAGGCTCGCTTCTCCAAGAACGAATCAAGCGGTTCGCGCCGTTTTCGGTGGCGGTCGCTCTTTCTACGGTCGTAGCCATTTGTGAAGGCCTGGTCCATCTTCATCGCAGTGGAATAGTTCACGGAGACGTCGGGGCTCATAACGTGGTTGCGACCCACGAAGGGGGAGCCAAACTTCAACTCGCGGGCGTCTGGCGAACGTACGCCACCAGCGATCGCGCCGGATTAGCGGTTCTTCCGCAGATGGCTCCCTATCTCGCACCAGAAGTCGGTGCAGGCGCGGCGCCCTCGGTCCAGTCCGACCTCTACAGCCTAGGCGTCATTCTTTTCCAATTGCTCACCGGAAGGCTGCCGTATCAAGGCGAAACGCCTATCGCAACCATTCAGAAGCACACCCATTCCCCCGTCCCTAGCGCACGCGGACTCAATCCCTCGGTGCCTGCAGGCGTGGATAAGCTCATTCAAACGCTTCTGGCAAAGAATCCGGCGGAAAGACCCGTTACGGCAGAAGACTGCCTTGCCGAACTTCGGAAGATGGAGGACGCCCTGCGATTCGGGCGATCCATCCCCACCAAGAACGATATTCCGAAAGGCACCCCGGCCCCTCCCGCTCCCGAGCCCAAACCGGTTTCGAAGCGATTCAAGTCCCAAGATCAAGCGCCTAAAGACGTCGCGCCAAAAATGTCGGCCATTCGTGACGCCAAAGAAGATCGAAAGCGTCGGACCAAAGAAAGAGACGTTCCGGTTTGGTTCTTAGGCTTTGCACTGTTCATGGTCGTTGCCGGAGTGGGCGCAGTCATGGCGTGGTGGCTCTACACCATCCAAAAGCCTCGATTGGTCGAGGTTCCTTCCTTCACCAACCAGTCTTTTGAAGAGGCCAAGGTAACGGCCAAAAAACTCGGCTTTCAGGTGCGCATCCTCAGCAAGGAGCCTAACGACAAAGTCGAGATTGAAAAGATTGTTCGATCCATGCCCGATGCAGGCGAGGAAGTGCGAGAGGGCGGCAACGTCGGCCTGGTCTTAAGCACCGGACCAAGAATTGTCACCATGCCCAATCTTAAGGGGCTCACCATGGATCAGGCGCGCATCATTCTTGGGCGCCTGAACATCACTCTCTCGGACAGTCCAGTTCGCGCCATCGACAATGTCAATCCGCCGGGCACCATCGTGAAGCAGTTGCCAGAGGCGACAAAGCGAATCGACCGAGCCGTTCAAGTTCGCCTCTGGATCGCCGCGCCTCCCGATGCCGGCACCGAGTTGCTGCCAGGAGAGAGCACCGATGGTCCAAAGGCGTTCGCTTATGCGCCCATCTTCCAGGTGAACGGGACCGATCAAACGGTGCGAGTCAAGATCATCGTGCTCGATGAAAAAGACCCCCGAACGGTTTTCGACGAGCGCCGCGGTCCGGGCGAGAAGATCCCTCTCCGATTCGTCGCCTACGGCGAAAAGGTAACCTGTCGGGTCTACTACGACGAGGAATTCGTGTTCGAGAAGGAGATCGAGCCGAACTACCAAGCACAATGACGTACTCGCTAGCTCCGTCGATCCTCAGCTTCGACCTCACTTCGCTTTCTACCACCGTGCCCCAAATGATCGCTGCGGGCGCAGGCTGGGTCCACCTCGATGTGATGGATGGACAGTTCGTCCCGCCTATCACTTTCGGCGACGCCATCGCTAAGTCCTTGCGGCTTCACACCCAGGCGCCCATGGAGGCGCACCTGATGACGATGAACCCGGACGCCCAATTCAAAGCGTTCGCCGATGCCGGCGTTGAGCGAATCATCTTTCATGCAGAGGCCACTCATCACTCTCATCGACTGATCCAGCAGCTGAAAGGGATGGGACTCCAGGCGGGCATCGCGATCAATCCCGGAACCTCCGTTTCCGTCATCGAGCCTGTTCTTGCAGATTGCGATCTTGCGCTGGTGATGACGGTTAACCCAGGCTGGGGGGGCCAGAAGTTCATCTCTTCCACGCTCGATAAGATCAAAGCGATTCGAGATAAGCATCCTCACATCGATATCGAGGTCGATGGCGGAGTGGATCCCACCACGATCGGGAGCGTGATCTCTGCGGGGGCCAACGTCTTTGTTGTCGGCAGCTACCTGCTCAAAGAGCCAACGCTCGAACAGGGCGTTCAGAAAATCCTGTCGGCTTTTCCAGCGGCCACACCCGTCTAGGCACTCATGAAGCTGCGAATACTCACCATCGGCTTGGTAGTGTTCACCTTGCTTACGTTTGCGGTGGGTGCACAGTGGGTCGGAAAAGCTCCGCCCAAGAACGCGCCTAAAGAGCAGCTCAAAGCTTACGTTTCCCGATCAAGCACGTTCATCGGTCTCATTGTCATGGGCATTCTTGGATCCGGCATCACCTCACTCCTCGAAGTGCGTCGATCGCGGGAAGAGTATCGAAAGGCGGCGTCTCAGAACCTGGAACAGTTGGTGTTGGGCGTGGCGAAAGCAAAACCGAAGGAAAACGTGACCGAGGAACAGGGATCACAGGAGCCTTCATGAGCTTCTCTGAGTTCGACGAAGCGTGTATGCGTCGCGCCATCGAAATCGCGTCAAGCGGGTTCCCGGCGCCAAATCCTCACGTGGGTTGCGTCATCGCCACCGCTAAAGGCGAGATTGTCGGGGAAGGACATCACGAATTTGCGGGTGGACCTCACGCCGAGGTCAATGCGTTACGCATCGCCGGCGATCGTGCGGCAGGAGGAACCGCTTACGTCACTCTTGAACCGTGCAATGCTCATGGGAGAACCCCACCGTGTGTCGACGCTCTCCTTGCCGCAAAGGTTGCACGGGTGGTGGTTGCCGTTCGAGACCCTAACCCAAAAATGGCGGGAGGTCTCGATCGTCTTCGCGCTGCGGGCGTGTCGGTCCAGACTGGACTGCTGACGGAGCAAGCCGAGCGTGGCAATGAGAGTTGGTTGACGGCGGTCCGCTCGGAAAGATGCTATCTCGTCGGGAAGGCGGCCATGACCTTAGACGGCAAAGTCGCCTTGCCCGATGGCACTAGCAAATGGATCACGGGACCTTCCGCAAGGTCTCAGGGTCAACGGCTGCGCGCGGAATGTGGTGCGGTCTTAGTGGGAGTGGGGACGGCAATTTCAGACGACCCTCGACTCAATGTTCGAGACTTTTCGGTGGTGAATCAGCCGATCAAGATGATTCTGGACCCTAACGGCAAACTCTCCGCCGCCATCAGGGGCGATAGCCGCCCCGCCTTTGCCAAAGAAGGGAAGTGGATTCACTGGACCGCAAAGGAAGAAACCGGTTTCGAGTCCATTAACGAGCAAGGTGACATCCTTCCCTCACTGCCGTTAAATGCAGATGGAGAAGTCGACTGGGACGCATTTAAGGCAATTCTGTTTCAGAAGGGGATAACCGCATGCCTGATTGAGGGAGGGAGCGTAACGCTTTCCTCGGCGATCCGTCAGAATGGCATTGACCGACTAGAGCTGTTCGTCGCGCCCAAACTTTTCGGATGCGGAAAGACTTGGTTCGAGATCGGTAAGCATTTATCCCCACCCACAATGGATCAGGTGATGACCCATGAGGTGCGGACCGTATCAACGGTTGGCGAGGACATCTGGATCGGTATCAAGCTGCAAACGCAAAGAAATAGCGGGTAGCAAAACTAACAAACGTTATCAGCTTTTTTGGAACCGGAACAAACATTGTCGAGTCAAAAACAACAAAGCACCGCTGAAAAGATTTAGCTTTCTTTCCTCCTCCCTCCCCCAAGCCCCGCGCCTTTCCCCAAGGCCGGGGCCCTTAACTTTTTGAAAGTCCTATTTTTGCGAGTTAGAGGTCAAGGAACGCTTCGTGGAAACGGGTGTCTTCGGTGAGTTCTGGGTGGAAAGACGTGCCCAGCAGCCGACCTTGCCGAACGGCGACCACCTTGCCTTCGTATTCGGAGATCGCTTGAACGCCGTCCCCAAGCCGGGTCACGATGGGGGCTCGAATAAAGACGCCCATAGAGGCGAAATCCTCCGATCCGCTCTTCAGCGCCTGAACCGAAACCTCGTCCTCAAACGAATGCACCTGAGCGCCAAAGGCGTTTCGTCGAACGGTGACGTCTAGAATTCCCAGCGAATATTGCTCCGGTCGCCCTTCGATTTCCTTTGCCATTAGGATCATGCCCATGCAAGTGCCCCAGACAGGCATCCCTTCCGAGGCGGCCCTGCGCAACGCGTCGCCAAGACCGAACCGCTGCATCAGCAGTCCCACCGTGGTCGATTCTCCGCCGGGAAGAATGACCCGCTCAACTTTGGCAAGCTCTTCGGGGGTCCGGACCTCAGACAGATTAAGCCCTTCGCGCCCCGTGGCACGCAGCGAATCGAGATGCTTCTCGAAGTCGCCCTGAATCGCTACTACACCAACGTTCACAACAGATATGGTACCGGGTGGACCCCTGAACGCTTCGGCGCATTCCGCCCCTAACCGGTATCCTTGCGAACATGATTGAGGTCATCGGCGCCCCCTTCGATTTATGCGGTATGAGGCTTGGCAGTCGCCTTGGTCCAGCCGCGATTCGGCTTGCCGGGTTATTGGAAGAGCTCCAGAAAATCGATCATGAAGTGTGGGATGCGGGTGACATTACCGTCGATCTCCGGCCCGCAACGGGAGATGGGCTTCGAAACTTCGAGCCCCTTCTCAAGGCGGTCAAAGACCTAAGAGAGGCAACTCTTACTGCCCTCAAGCGGTCGCACCTTCCTCTCATTCTGGGCGGCGAGCACACCCTTGCCGTGGCTTCGGTCAGCGCCGCGCTCGAGCATTACGGCGACGATCTCGGCGTTCTATGGATCGATGCGCACGCCGATATCAACACGCCGGGGATCTCAGAGACGGGCAACATTCATGGAATGCCCATTGCGGCGCTGTGTGGCGAGCCGGGTGGCATCGGGGGCGGGAAAGACCACATTTCTGAAGCTGTGCTATGCCGAACTCCTGC
>CAYYJX010000041.1:0-27474 GCA_964471545.1 uncultured Fimbriimonas sp.
AGCGTCTCGAACGGGTTTCGCGTAAGGATCTTCTGATCGACATATTGGGTTAAGAACTTGCCCTCAGCGTCGTCTCGTGAATAACCAAACGTGGTTTGCGTAAGGTCGTTCGTTCCGAAGGAGAAGAACTCAGCGTATTCAGCCAGTTCGCCAGCGGTCAGAGCGGCTCGCGGCAGCTCGATCATCGTGCCGAATTGGTAAGGAATGTCCACGCCCTCTTCAGCAATGACGTTCTTCGCAGCTTCTTCGAGTTGGCTTTGAACAACCTTTAGCTCGTTCACGGTGGAAACGAGCGGGATCATGATCTCCGGAAGAACGCTGACACCGGCCTTGGTGAGCTTAGCGGCGGCCTTGAGGATCGCGCGCGTTTGCATCACGACGATGCCGGGGAGAATGATGGAGAGTCGCACGCCCCGAAGACCGAGCATCGGGTTGGCTTCCTTCATCGCTTCCACCTCGGCGAGCATCTTCATCTTCTCTTCGTACTTCGCCTTGTCGGCGTCGTTGGCGGGTTGAAGTTGAAGTCGCGTCTTCAGTTCGGTGGTCTCTCGTACAAGGGTCTCGTGCGAGGGAAGGAACTCGTGAAGAGGCGGGTCGATCAATCGAATCGTGACAGGCTTGCCTGCCATTGCTTCGAAGATCCCCTCGAAGTCGTGCTGCTGAACCACTTCAAGCTTGTTCAGGCACTCTTGTCGAACCTTCGCATCCTTGGTGAGGATCATCTCTTGAACGATCGGAAGTCGATCGGTCTCGAAGAACATGTGCTCGGTTCGGCACAGACCAATACCCTCGGCACCAAACTCGATGGCTTGCTTCGCGTCTCGCGGGTTGTCGGCGTTGGCTCGAACCTTCATCGTTCGGAACTCGTCGGCCCAAGTCATGAGCTCGCCGAACTTACCGGTGACTTCCGGTGCGATCAGCTTCAGCTCGCCGACATAGATCTTTCCGGAAGAACCGTCGATCGTGAGCATGTCGCCCTCGTGCAGAACGACATCGTCGACCTTCAGAACCTTGGCGTGCACATCGACGTGCAGGGACTCTGCACCTGCAACGCATGGGATACCAAAGCCACGAGCAACAACGGCAGCGTGCGAGGTCTTACCGCCGCGAGCGGTGAGAACACCTTGAGCCGCGAGCATTCCGCTCACGTCGTCCGGGTTGGTTTCTTCGCGAATAAGGATGACGCGCTCGCCGTGGCCGCCATTCCGACCCTCTGCAGTTGCGGTCTTAGCGTCGAAGACAGCCTTTCCAACGGCAGCGCCGGGCGAAGCCGGAAGACCCGTTGCGATGACCTTGGCAGTCTCAAGGCTCGCCGGATCGATGCGCGGGTGGAGCAACTGGTCGACGTGTGCGCCAGAAACTCGGTTAACGGCTTCTTCTCGAGAAATGAGACCCTCGTGGACCATATCGACCGCGATGTTGACGGCCGCCGGACCCGTTCGCTTACCGGTTCGGCATTGGAGCATAAAGAGTCGACCATTCTGGATGGTGAACTCAAGGTCTTGCATCTCCTTGTAGTGAGCCTCGAGCTTGTCGCAGACGGCGACGAACTCGTCGTAAACAGCCTTGTTTTGCTTCTCAAGCTCGCTGATCGGTACCGGAGTTCGAACACCTGCAACAACGTCCTCGCCTTGCGCGTTCATCAGGTACTCGCCGAAGAGAATCTTCTCACCGGTGGATGGGTCGCGAGTGAACGCAACGCCCGTACCAGACTCATCGCCCATGTTGCCGTAGACCATCGACTGGATGTTTACAGCAGTGCCGATCTCGTCCGGAATCTTCTCCATTCGGCGGTAAACGATCGCTCGATCGTTGTTCCAGCTTCGGAAGACGGCTTCGACGGAGAGTTCAAGTTGCTCCCACGGATCGGAAGGGAAGTCTCGACCGGTCTTTTCCTTGAAGAACGACAGGAACAGGTTGGAAACCTCTTCAAGGTGCTCTGCATTCAGGTCAAGGTCTTGAGCCGCTCCAACCTTCTTCTTGTATTCAGCGAAGATGTGGTTGTCGAAGTGGTGCTTGCTCAGGCCGAAAGCGACGTCTGCAAGCATCATGATGAAGCGGCGATAGCTGTCATAAACGAATCGGGGGTTGCCCGTTTCGGCGATGAGAGCCTTGATGGTCGTTGCGTTCAAACCAAGGTTCAAAACGGTGTCCATCATGCCCGGCATGGAGAACTTGGAACCGGATCGAACGGAGACGAGCAGGGGCTTTTCGCTGCCACCGAACACTCGATCCATCTTCTTCTCAACGGCGGCCATGGCGGCCTTCATGTCATCAACCAGGCCGTTAGGAAGTTGCTTGCCGCTGTTGTAGTACTCGGTGCAGACTTCGGTGGTGACCGTAAATCCGGGGGGGACGGGAAGACCGATATTGGTCATTTCGGAAAGGTTTGCGCCTTTCCCGCCGAGAAGGTCGCGCATCGAGGCGTCGCCTTCGCCGAAAATGTAGACTCGCTTATTGCTCATAGACTGCTGCTCTGTCTGAAAGATCTGGCAACCACGCGGCAACGTTGGCGCATAGCCGTCAATTTGCTCAGAATACCTTCCGCCAGAGGAGCAGTTTTTATCCGTTAAGCGTATGTTAGGAGGTTACGCGGATCGAAGACGGTCCAGTTTTTTCTCCAAAGAGGCAGCAACGCGCCTGGCGCGCATCGCCATCGCTTGAATGAGAGCCATCTGTTCGATGCTGGTGACATTCACCGTGTGCGGCCACGGTTCCACGCACACTCCAGCGCTCTGAGCGGCCTGTGTCGCGATATCGATCGAGGCGACGATCGTTTTCTCGTCTGGACTCAGCATTAGCCCTGCCGGACCCGCCATGGCGAGCCGAAGCTCGCGGGGCATATTCCAGGCCTCGGAAAGCTTGGCGCCCGTTGCTCGAATGGATTCTCCGCATACGTGTCGATAAGCGTCGGCGATAGGCACTTTCCGGAACTGGGCAATCGAAGCCGCGCGATCAAAGTCTTCCGGCCACTGACGGGCGATCAACGAATAAACCATCGTCGAACAGATTCCGAGAGCCGCGCATCGTAGCTGAAGTTCTGGACGGATATCGTAAATGGACTGCTCAATGGCCATTGGAGCCAAACATCCCACCACAAGACTGCCTAAAGATAATTGAGTGCTTGAAACAACTTTGCTGTGCGTGCGAGAACCGGAAATCCAGAGGTCTAAAACAATCGCTAGTTGAGAAACCGATTGAGGTCCGCATGTTTGAATCAAATGGGGAATGTTTGGTTCAAATCCTAAAAAGTCGGCGATCTCGCAAACCGCCTTCGAAACCATCATGTCGGACGCTATTACAGTCAGCGCATTGCGTCCATCTCCTGTATTCGCTCTTAAAAGAGTTGCCGCTGTTGGCGGCAACGGAGACAAGGTCCCCATATCGACGACTAAACTCATGAATCCCCCAAAACCTCAAGGCGATCAGTTGCCACCTACCTCGTAGGCGCAACATCACCGGTGGGCTTATTCCACAGTTGCCGGTGTTTTTGAGGGCTATTGGCAGTCATCAGGTTTGTCGTAGTTGAAAAGCGTAGAAAGGTTGTGTCATACTTCCAGATTCGAGAAAGGCTATGAAGGAAGGAATTCACCCGGCGCTTCACCCCGTGCTCTATGTTGATGGCGAGCATGAGTGGATTGGCATGTCGACGGCTAAGAGCAATCAGGTTCGCAACGTGAACGGAGTGGACCACTTCGTCATCAACGTTGAAATCAGCGCATTCAGCCATCCTTTCTACACGGGTCAAAAGCGACTCGTGGACACCGCAGGTCGCGTTGAGAAGTTCATGCGACGATACGGCAACCAAGCCAAGAAGTAAGGATTGTCCGGAAAGCCCAGTTCGCAGTCGCGAGCTGGGCTTTTTTCATTTATCGTGAACGTTATCCTGGTAAATGTGCCGATGATCTTCTTGTAGTAACTTTAGAGGACAGCGATGCGATTGCGACTCGATCCCTTTCGAAACTCCCTGCTGCCGATGTTTGCAGTTGCAGGCGCGTTAGCGGCTTCAGGCTTTGTCTTAGCCTCGGAAACCGCCAAAGTGAATCCGAAGGGTCAGATTGCTGCCCCGATCTATTGGGTGAATAGGGAGTTCGGCAAAGAGTTTTTCAACGCAAACGACCGTATTTGGTACAAGGGCGTCAAAGAACGAAGGGAAGTTTCGCTCACCTTTGATGACGGACCCCACGACGACAGTTGTGTGGCTTTGCTCGACACGCTGAAGGAGAAGGGAGTCCACGCGACCTTCTTCGTCGTCGGGAAGCAGGTCGATAAATATCCTGAACTCGTCGCCCGCATGATCGACGAAGGTCACGAGGTCGGCAATCACACCTACGACCACTTCCGACTCGTCTCTCCGGATATGACGAAAGCCAAGATCCGTGAGCAACTCGATCGGTGTGATGAAGCGATTATTAAGGCTTGCGGTCGAACGACAACGTTGTTCAGACCACCTGGAATGCGATTCAACCGAGACGTCATCGACGTTTTGCGTGAAAAAGACCAGTTGCTCATTTATTGGACGATCGGAGCGAGAGACTTCATTGGCACTGCTCCGGAGTGGGAACTTACTCCAGATATGCGAAAAGAGCCGGTTCCGTCTCCGGCGGACCTTGTTGAGCGGGTGAAGAAGCAATTAAAGCCTGGCGCAATCATTCTCTTGCACGATAATCCGATCACGACGGCGGCTCTCGGAGACATGATCGACGAGATCCACGCACAGGGCTATCAGATCAAGCTTTGCCGAGAAATGATGCAAGAGCTTCCCCAGAACGTGCGAGTGGTGAGCAACCCTCTGGCACCGCACATCTCGCGAGAATCCCGTTAACTTTTGGCCTTTCGCTGCGGTTGCTTGCCCATAATGAACCTATGGGAGTTCAGGCATCCGTCCATCCACACCGCGTTGAATTAAACGAGGCTGATCCAGTCATTGCGCAACTGATTGCTGAAGAGACGGAGCGCCAAGAGCACAATTTAGAGCTCATCGCCAGTGAGAACATCGCTTCCTTAGCGGTTCGTCAGGCGATGGGCAGCGTCCTCACTGACAAATACGCCGAGGGATATCCCGGCAAGCGCTATTACGGTGGTTGTGAAGTGGTCGATAAGATCGAGCAACTTGCCATCGATCGCGTAAAGGAGCTTTACGGGGCTGAGCACGCGAACGTTCAACCTCATAGTGGTGCGCAGGCAAACATGGCTGTCTACTTCGCGTTCCTAGAACCGGGCGACACTCTCATGGCGATGAACCTTGCCCATGGCGGTCACCTTACTCACGGCTCCCATGTCAACTTCAGTGGCCGATACTACAAGATCGTTCCGTACGGAGTTTCCGAGGGTTCTGAAGTCATCGACTACGATCTCTTCCGGGCGACTGCCCTTGAGCACAAGCCCAAGATGATCGTATCCGGAGCGACGGCATATCCACGACGATTCGACTTTGCGAAGATTCAGGAGATTGCTGAAGAGGTTGGAGCTCTGCACATGTGCGACATGTCGCACTATTCGGGTCTCATCGCGGCGGGCGAGTATCCGTCACCGGTTCCTTACTGCGATTTCGTAACCTCGACGACGCACAAATCCATTCGGGGTCCGCGTGGAGGCATGATCCTCTGCAAAGAGAAGTACGCAAAGGAGATCGACAAGCAGGTATTCCCCGGTATTCAGGGCGGTCCGCTTATGCATGTCATCGCTGCAAAGGCAGTTGCCTTTGGAGAGGCTCTCAAGCCCGAATTCAAGTCGTACCAGGCTCAGATTCGAAAGAATGCGCAGGCTCTTGCCGAGGCGCTGATCGAGCAAGGGTTCCGCATCGTTTCGGGTGGAACCGATTCGCACCTCATGCTTGTCGATCTAAGACCCTTTAACGTTAACGGCAAGGTTGCTCAGCATGCGTTAGACGTTGCGGCGATTACCACGAACAAGAACTCCATCCCGTTCGACCCAGAGAAGCCGTTCGTCACGAGCGGTATTCGGTTGGGAACCCCGGCGGTAACCACTCGAGGCATGAAGGAAGCTGAGATGAAAGAGATCGCTCAGTTCATCGCCCGGGCGCTTCGAGCACCTGAGGACGCTGCAAATCTGGCGGCCGTCCGAGAAGACGTGGTCAGTCTCACCAAGCGGTTCCCGATCCACCTCTTCTAAGACCAGGTCGTGTATCAGGCAGGGTCCCACCATTCAAGCCGGAGTCGTTTACTCCGGCTTCTTTGTTTGTGCTCCCCGAATCTCATACAGGGCAGAGTGTTTGTCTCGGTACCGCTCGATGTAGTGCGCCGTGTCCTTCTTGAGGGCTTTATCGAGCGGGTTGGTTGACTTCTGGACTGAAATCACGATCCATCGTGAGTTAAAGTCTCTTGGTACAACCTTCCAGAGCGGCTCTTCTTCGGCGGTCGACTCCTTCGGATTGGTCGGCCCTGTGAAGCCAGGTTTTCGACCGCTGGCATAAGCGGTTAGTTTCCAGTACATCCGGGGGTTACGACGATACTGGAAGATCGGATCCATCCCGCCAAGATAGAACTGGCGCCGATTCCAATAGAAAAGTTCTCCAAATTGGGACCAGGTTGGGTGAAAAACAACTTCTTCCCGGTCGGCATTCTGCATCAGGTAGGTCGAGACGCCTTGTACTTCGGTGCCAATGGCTCGTTTGAAGTGAACGATCGACCGAATGTACGAACCGGTGGCGTATCCAGAGTTCACCAGGACGGCTAGTAGGATTGGGATGGGGAGGGTCCCGTAGTTAGCCAACGCCGAGGCGAGGGCGAAGACTGCGAAAGGTACGGTTATGTCGAGCCCGCGAACCGTGATGAAGCCCATCATCACCAGACCCATAGCAACAATCGCCAGACTCCCCCAAAGGTGCCCATCTACTTCCTTCCGCTTCTGAGACCAGAAGTAGACACCAACAACGGCGATGGCAACGATGCCTAAGACGTTGTTGAGCATGTAGTTTGCGCTCGCTGGGTTCAGTTCCACCCCGAAGTCCGCAAGAAGACCCTGCTTGCGTACCAAAAACAGGTCGACCAACTGAATCTTCATGAGTTGGATGCCATCTGGAGCCCCTGGCCTTAACAGGGAACCAACGAGGGCGGTGAGCAATGTGACAAGTTCGGGAAAGCCCTGCCTGCCCCGTTCGTTGATGAGCTTAGCGGCAAGGCTGCAGGCCGCCACGGGAATCAACATGAAGGCGGAGGTGGGGTGAATCATCCCAACAAGAAGCCCCACGCCGATACATAGAGGCCAAGCACTCTGATACATCGCGACGAAAGCTAGGACCAAGAGAGCGGAAGACAGACCCTGGGGGCGGATGGCTTGCGTTCTGAGCATCTCGCCTGCGCTAGCGGTCAGCGACGCAAGTGCCCACCATGGGCTGAGCTTCATCCGCATGTAGGCGTAGCCCAAGATGACCAGATGGAGGAAGAGGACCAAGAAGCCGCCCAACTGCAACCGCACGATGGGATCCTTGACCAAGCCAAGTGGAGCGAGAAGGGAATGGAACCCCCACCAAAGGTCGGCGTTGTAGAGGCTTAGGACGGACGCGCTTGCCCAGGGGAACTTGGTCGAGAGCACTCCGCGCTCGTGGTAGAGCATGCCGTGGCCAACGTGATAGAACGAATCGGGATCAAGAGCCCCCTGAACCCAAAATGCCATGATGCCCGCGAGAATCGCCGCCCCTAGTAAATAAACGGGTAGTTTCCCCATCCCTTAATCCCCGGCAAGAGGATACACACCGAGGTAGCCAACTGCAACGTTTTGGTGCCTGCAGAACGAGGCACGAGTGTTACTTCACGCCTTTTACGTTACGAAGAAGAACCGCGCCAAGGGCAAAGCATATCGAACACATCACGAAGACCATGACGTATCCGGCCTGGGTGTACATGATGTTGCCGTCCGGAAATGCTTTCGATGGCGGGAGCTTAGTCGAGCCGGGAAGAGCGATGAGGTATCCCGCAATCGGCCCCATAAACGACTGGGGAAGGGTCATGGCAATGTGCCACACGGCCATATCCTTGCCAACTTCTTCCTGACTCGGAAGGACATCGGTTCCAAGGGCGTAGTCCACACTGATGTACGCGCCGTATCCGAAGCCAAAGATTGCTCCCACGATCAGTGCCTGAGGAACCGAAGTGGCCATCACAAAGCCGAGAGAGATCACCGCGATGAGCGAGTTCGAAAGGTACACCACCTTCTTCCGTCCAATCTTGTCGGACAGGCTTCCGCCCAGCACTCCACTGATGGCCGCGACTAGCAGAATGACGAAGATGAGAATAGGCGCGACCTTGTTCACTTCGTCTCTTGGGACCTTGACGACATCCACCAAGTAGTACTTGATGAAGGGCATGATGGCGTAGAAGCCCATCATCACCAGGAAGCGGGTCACCCACACCCAAGCAAAGTCCGGATACTTCTTCGGATCGATCCAAAGTGACTTCAGATACGTACGCCAGTTAAACCTTTCTGCTTGCTTCGGAATGGGCGTTTCCTTGACGAAAACAAGGGTGATGATCGACACCACGAGCAGCACACCCAGCACGGTGAGATACTTGAGGAAGTTGGGTTGCCCGTCGAGTACAGCTCCACAGATCACGATTCCGCTAATGGTCCCCAGCTGGCTCAACAGGGCCATAAACCCAGACGCTTTCCCACGCTCGGTAATCGGAACCATGTCGGGGATCACGCCCATGTATGCGCCGGACGCAATGTTATTGCCTGTTTGGACAAACAGGAACACGATGGTGTAAAGAACCAGGGTCGTGACCCTAGGCAAAGACATTTCGACAATCGCGCCCATGGCCGCCAGGGCGATGAGGTTGATCAGGACGCCGACGGCGATGAAAGGTCTTCTCCGACCCCACGGATGGGAGCAACGGTCGCTGAGGGCACCGGAGATGAGGGGCACTAAGAGAGCCGCTAGCGAACCGAGTCCTGTTACCAACCCTAACACCTGAGCACGATCGAGAGGGGAGATTCGCTCGACATCGTCGGGGATCACCAGAAAGAGCAGTGCGCCCCAGTGAAAGTTGGTTGCGAACCAGTAAGACGCGTAAGCAAGGTGTTGCCAGTTCGACAACCGCTTGGGCGTTGATGCTGGGCTAGGGGAGGAAACGTCCGAGCTGTGATCGCTCATTTGTTCCTTAGCGCGTACTCGTAATCTGGGATATCGTCAACGTCAAACGCCAACTCTGGCGGAGCTTTGCGAACAGCAAGGCCCGTGCAGCCCGTGATCTCCTGGATCTTGGCCACCACGTCTGCTACCGTCACCTTCTTGAACAGGTAGTCCCAAAGGAACTTGAAACCGATGAGCTTTGCCAAATTGGGCACGCTCTTTCGGTTGGCAATCACTTGTTCGATCTTAGGCATTGCCTTCAAGAAGGCATGAGGCTCCACATAGTAGGCGCAGCCGATCGTATAGTTGCCATCGGCTAGCTTTGCAAAGGTTGAAGAAGAACCTGGGAAGCGATCGAGATACTCTTCGTCGGAGATGACTGGGACGCAGAAATCCACCGTTTTCGGGCAGAGATCGAGAAAATCGTTGATCATCTTGCCTGTGATATAGGGAAGATCGGTCGTGAGGATCAAAACTCGGCTCGAACTCAGTCCATCGTTGACCAACTCCTGAAGTCCGAACTTGACGTTCGTAGCGAGGCTACCGGTGTCCTTGACGACGATATCGACGCGCTCCCCTGCAGCCAGGGCAACTTCTTCTGGAGCGACGAGGACGATCTTGCCTACGCGACCAGACTCCTGCAGGGCGATCATCGCCTGAAGGATCAGCGGAGGTCCGCCTGCTTTCATCAAGGCCTTGTAGGGAGTGAGAGCTACCCGAGCGAAATGATCGTCTAGCGTTCCGCCCGCGGGAAGAATGACGTCCACGCGCTCCCCGGTGTAAACGGCTTGCTGGGGCTGAGCCGCTTGTGGGGCATTCCAGTCGAGAATTTCGTTCTCGGGTCTCTCGCTCATCGCACGCTAGTATCGCACAATGCCCTGTCAATCGCTACAGATCTGGGTGTTCAGAGTGGTTTCTTAAGCTCGGAAGACATGCACACCCAGAATCTGCGACCAATGGTAGGTCGAGATAATGTGCCCGTGTCGAAAGTCGACAAACTCCTCCGTAGCTCCGCTGAGCTCGGTCAGCTTGTGCTCTTGCTTGTCGAAAGACACGGTTACGTGTCGGGCGTCTCCTTGACCACCCACATCGTAGCTCCCGGTCTCCGAAGGTTGTAGATACCCTCGGTTCAAAAACTCTTCCCGCCACTTTGCGCCAACGTCATTCGCCATAGAATTCGCCTAGGCTCCTTATACGCTCATCAATGGCGGAGGGCTAGTCGAACATATGAACCACACGATTGTGGGAACTATCGAATGGTTCCGAGTTGCGCCCGCTGTTCGTCAATTTCGGCTAGAACACTCTCGATGGCGTTCAGGAACGACTCCACTGCCGGAATCGCCCCCGTGTGATAAGGCCAGATGAACGCTTCTCGTGTGAGATACGCCTCTCGGTTCTTCTTGCTCAATAGAGTAAAGACACGCGGACTATGACCAGCATCCGACTTGAACGTGATCGCCAAACGCCCGTTGCGTCCATCCACCTTGTCCACGCCGAACTTAGCCGAACGGATGCGGTGTTCCATGATGGCAAACGCTTGTGAGACTTCCAGCGGGGACCGACCGTACCGATCCTCGATCTCTCGCTGCACCTCGCCAAGCTTCTCGAGAGTTCGGCAAGACATCATGGATTGGTAGTAGTACAGGCGTTGGGCCTGCTCAGGAATGTATCCCTCGGGAAGCATGGCAACGACCGGAATCTCAAAGGTCGGAAGCGGCTCTGCCGATGCCAAGGCTTCATCAACCGAATCGGTGATCGGCTCTCCGTCAACGCTGTTCTTAAGGGCGGCAACCGCCTCATTGATCATCTGGGTGTACAGTTCGTAGCCGATTTGAACCATCGTGCCGCTCTGTTTGGCACCCAGGAGATCGCCAGCGCCTCGAATTTGAAGGTCGCGAAAAGCGAGGGAGTAGCCCGACCCGAGTGAACTGAATTCCTGAAGCGCCCGCAATCTCGCCATCGCGTTCTCGGACATGGTTGGCTTACGCTTCTTCTTAATGCCGTAGGCTTCCATCTGGGCGTCGTTCACCGATAGCGTGGTGTCCTCGAGATGCCTGTTGTACAGGAAGAGTGCGTACGCCTGACGGTCGGATCGGCCGACACGTCCCCGCAGCTGATACAACTGAGAAAGTCCAAGTCGGTCGGCATTCTCAATGATCAAAGTGTTCGCATTGGAAATGTCGATTCCGTTCTCGATGATCGTGGTGGAAAGGAGAATATCGATCTCACCCTTGATGAACCCGACCATGATGGGTTCAAGTTCCTTCTCCGACATTTGTCCGTGACCAACCCCGATTCGCGCCGTAGGAACGAGCTTTTTGAGCTTCTCTGCGACGTGCAAGATAGAATCGACTCGGTTGTAAACGTAAAAGATCTGACCGCCACGCGCCAGTTCGCGCAGAATGGCTTCCCGAACCACTTCGGCAGAGTACGGGCGAACAAAAGAGCGCACCGGAAGACGACCGGGGGGTGGATCGTTGATCAGCGACATGGGTCTGATCTCCATCAAGGCCATGCTCAGTGTTCTCGGAATGGGCGTTGCAGACATGCTGAGGACATCGACTTCCGATCGAAGTTCCTTGAGCATCTCTTTCTGCTTGACACCGAACTTGTGCTCTTCATCGATGATGACGAGGCCCAGGTTCTTAAACTGAATGCCGACCCCAAGAAGGGCGTGGGTTCCCACGACAACTTCAATTGAGCCCTTCTTCAGACCCTCCATGATGAATTTGCGGTCGGACGTGTGGGTGTACCGGTTGATAAGACCCATCTCGGTCCCGAAAGATCCGAGTCGTTCTAGGAAGTTTCGGTAGTGCTGCTCTGCAAGAATCGTCGTGGGGCAGAGAATTGCAACTTGGCGCCCATCCTGTACGGCTTTAAACGCCGCGCGGATCGCCACCTCGGTCTTGCCGAAGCCAACGTCTCCGCAGACCAGGCGGTCCATTGGGTAAGGCGACTCAAGATCCCTCTTGACTTCCCGGATCGCCGTCAACTGGCTCGGGGTTTCCACCCAGGGGAACGTTCCCTCCATCTCCGCTTGGAAGGGCGTGTCCGGGGGATAGGTAGGACGCGTGACTTGCTTGCGGACGGCGTACAGTTTCACTAGGTCGCGGGCGAAGGCTCGCGCCTCCTCCTTCGCTTTTCCCACGGTCCGCTGCCACTCACCTCCTGTCAGCCGGTTGAGCTTCGGATTTGCGTCTCCTGGATTTAAGTATTTCTGAATCCGATCCAACTGATCGGTGGGAACGAACAGCTTGTCCGGATTCTGATACTCGACGAAGAGGAATTCTTTCTCAACACCCTCAACAGTTCGCTTGACCAATCCCCTGAAGACGCCGACCCCAAAGTTGATGTGGACGACGAAGTCTCCAGGTTTGAGATCGAGAACCGTCGCGACAGGAGCCCCCTCCATAAACCGCCGCTGAGGCAGCTTCAGGCGAGCGACTCCAAAGACTTCGGCATCTGTGATGAAGGCGATCTTCTGTTCAGGAAGGACAAAACCGCCGCCGAGGTTGCCTTGACACAGGTAGTCCGCACCCTCTTGGTCTTGGAGAAGCTCGTAAGGGTGAACGCCAATTTGGCTGAGGACGCTTTTAGCCCGATTCGGCTGGTCGGTGCAGAAGACCAGGGTAAAGCCCTGCTCGTCCCAAGCCTTCATGGTTGAGCTCAAAGCATCAGCTCGTCCGCGATAAGGCTCCAGGCTTGCCGCATTAAGGTCGACCGCTTTTGGTAGCGTCATCCAATCGGGGATCGCGTTCATGGAAGAGACAACGACCGTATTGGGATGCGAGCCGAGGTGTTCCGCCGAGACGATGAAGTCGAAGGCAGAACTGTGGAGAATCTCGCCGCGCCGCGCTCGCGCCTCGAGCGCTTGACCGAGCTCTTCTTCCGATCTCAACGAGATCGATTCCAACTCGAGCGGTTCATCCAAAACCACACAGTCGTCTTCGGTGAGCAAATCGATGGCACATCCCGAATCCGGATGGAGGAAGGGGCGATACAGCTCCATCCGGTCGAAGTAGGACCGCTGAACGAGGGCGTCGGCGTCCTCGGAGATAATCTCCATGAGTCTCTCCGAAGCTTCTTCCTCCAAAATCGATCCCTCTCGCTCGGCGGCAGCGAGGAGCGTTTCCTTCAGTTCTTCTTCACTCCCTGTGAACAGAACTTCTCTGGATGGGCTCAGGCTGAGACCAGGGACATTGCCCGTTGATCGCTGGGTATTCGGATCGAAGGTCCGGAGCGATTCAACCTCCGTATCGAACAACTCGATTCGAATTGGCTGTTCGTATCCGGAAGGGAAGATATCGATGATTCCACCCCGTCGAGAAAATCCGCCCGGAAGACGGACAGGCTCCTGTTGTTCGTACCCAAGGGCAACGAGCCTCTTTAGAAATTGGACAGGCTCGAGATCGTCACCTGGCTTGACGGTGATGAACGAGTCGAGCAGAAGATCTTTCGGGAGCGTGCGTTCAAGGGCGGCTTGTGGGGATGCGATGACGATTCGCGCTCCTGGTTCGGCGAGCGAACGAAGCGCACCCAACCGGTCGGAGAGAGCAATGATTTCCGGTGAAGCGTCCTCAAACAGGGCCGAGTTTCCGCTGGGTAGCTGACAAATCTCGCTATGGGCGACTCCGCAGAGCTCGAGCTTCGCTTGCCATGCCAGCGCACGGTCATAGCTCCCCGTGATGATCAGCGTTTTCCTTGGTTTTGCCAGATAGGCAGACGCAACCATCACCGCCCGAGCTTCGACTGGGGCGCTGTAAACGGCTCCTGAAGACTCAAGGGTCTCGAAAACTTCAGAAAGCGTGGGGAGGTCGCGAAGGTGGCGAGACCATTCGGCCAAACGCATTGATCGGATTCTACCGGAACCTCTTGGTTAGCTCTCAGCCTAAAACGACGCAACGCTCGAATCGTAGAATATGGGGATCGAAGCGATTCGCCGGTGCAATCCGTCGGTAAAATGCCGATGGTATTTCGAAGGTGAGGCGATTTATTGCCGGAATGCCAAAGAAGGTTCAAGTTTAAGATGCCTAAAAGAGTTGAAACCGTAGTGCTTCACGACAGCTCAACCCCCGTTTTGGGAGATACCCAGAAAGGTGGGAGTGTCGTTGTAACAACCGTAGAGACCCTTATCGGACAAGCTCGGGCAAACTCCCTTTGGCCGGTCACCTTCGGTCTTGCATGTTGCGCCATCGAAATGATGAGCACTGCGGGTAGCCGATTCGACATCGCTCGTTTCGGATCAGAAGCTTTCCGAGCGACTCCTCGCCAAGCCGACGTGATGATCATTGCGGGTCGGCTCAGCAAAAAGATGGCCCCGGTCCTTCGCCAGATCTACGATCAAATGCCCGAACCCAAATGGGTGATCTCCATGGGCGCATGCGCTTCCTCCGGTGGCGTGTACAACAACTACGCCATTGTTCAAGGTGCCGATCAGGTCGTGCCTGTCGACGTTTACGTTCCTGGATGCCCGCCGTCTCCCGACGCTCTCATCTACGGAATTCTCAAATTGCAGGAGAAGATAAAGCGAGGCCGAGCGAAGTCCATGACCGACCTACGGCTCGTGGAACTTACTCCGCGAACCACTCAAGAGGTGACGGCGTAATGGGATTGCTCGATAAGGTTGTTAAGCCGCTGACGGGTGGAATGACCATCACCGCCAAGCGATTGGCCCATAAGAAGGTCACCCTCAACTACCCAGAAGAAAAGCGTGCGATGTATCCGCGAACTCGGTGGCGCCACGTTTTGACGCGGTACGAAAGCGGACTTGAGCGATGCATTGGCTGTTCTCTGTGTGCGGGTGCTTGTCCGGCACGGTGCATTTACGTTCAAGCGGCCGAGAACACGGACCAAGAGCGATACTCTCCGGGCGAGCGATACGCAGTTCGATATGAGATCAACATGATCCGTTGTATCTTCTGCGGTTACTGCCAAGAAGCCTGCCCAACCGGGGCGATTGTCCTTCGAGACGACTTTGAGCTTGCCAACTATAAGCGGGAAGACTTTATCTACACCAAGGAAATGCTTCTCGAACCGATCTCCGATCGGTAAGTTCTTCAAGGAACGATAATGAAAGAACGGCTCACCGACTCGGTGGGTCGTTTTTCTTTTGCGAACGACCCTTGACGGGCGAATCACCGGGCCCGAAAGGCGTAGTATTCAACCATGCGTAAGGCACTAGCGTGGCTGTCGCTCGCTGCGATGGCATCCGCGGTCCTCTTGGGTTGTGGAAATAACGGCACTGCATCGACCTCGACCGAAGGGTCCGGGTCCACGACCTCAGAGTCTCAAGAATTCAAAGTCGCACTGCTCACTCCCAGCGAAGTGAGCGACGCCGGATGGTCGGCTATGGCGTACGACGGTCTCAAGGCGATCGAAACAGACCTTGGCGCGCGAATTGATCATCAGGTCGCTAAGGATTCCCAAATCAAGTCAGCGATGAGGGCCTACGCGCAGAAAGGCTATAACCTCGTCTTTGGACACGGCTTTGAGTACAACGAGCCAGGCGTTGAAGTCGCTGCCGACTTTCCGGACACGATCTTCGTCTCCTCGTCCGGATCCAAAACTGCGAAGAACGCGGGCGCGATCCGCTTCTACCTCGAACAGAGCTTCTACATCGCAGGTGCGTTCGCAGCTAAGATGTCGAAAACGGGTGTCGTTGGTATGGTCGGCGGCCCGGAAGTCCCTTCCATCAAGTCCACCTTCAAGGCATTCCGTGCGGGCGCCCTTGCCGCAAATCCCAGTGTAAAGGTTCTCGAAGTGTTCACGGGTGAGAACGATGACATCGCAAAGGCCAAGCAGGCTGCTCAGAGCGAAATCGGCCAGAAAGCAGACGTGCTGATCCACCAAGCCAATTCGGCGGCTCAGGGGGTCTTTGATGCCTGCAAGGATGCGGGTGTTTATGCTATTGGCGCCAACTTGAACCAAAACGACAATGAAAGCGGAGTCGTTCTCGCAAGCGCCCTGATTCAAGCCAAGCCGGCTTTCTTGGAACTTGCGAAGCGTGTCAAGGAAAAGAAGTTCGATGGCGATGTCGTGACGCTTGGCATGGATACGGGGGCTATCGACTTTGTGCTGAACCCAACCTTAGAGGCCAAGGTGCCTAAGGAAGTTCTTGAGTACATCAAGAAGCTCCAAGAAGACGTGAAGTCCGGCAAGATCGTAGTCGCAAAGGACAAGTTCTAAGGACTCTTTCTGTTGACCGATCGGCCATTAGGGGCACCTCTTGAGGTGTCGAATGTTTCGAAGCGCTTTGGAAATCTCCAGGCGCTTCGTAGTGTTAGCGCGACGTTCTTTGCCGGGGAAGTTCACGCGGTTCTTGGTGAGAACGGGGCGGGGAAGTCCACTCTCATGGGTGTTCTAGGGGGCTTTGTGGCTCCCGACTCGGGAGTCGTCTCCCTTGGTGATCTCCCTATTCCGCTTGGTAATCCCCAGGCCATCCGAAAACTTGGCGTGGAGATGATTCACCAGCACTTTATGCTGGTGCCCGCCTTCACCGCGTTAGAGAACCTGAGACTCTCGCAGTTGAGCGTTGGCTCGGACGCGGGAGACCTTCGCGAGCGCGCCCAGTCGCTCCTTCTGAAGTTCGGTTGGGAGATCCCTCTCGATGCCCCTGTCGAGCAACTGAGTGTCGGCGTTCAACAACGTTTAGAAATCCTAAAGGCGCTCTTAACCGACGCGCGTGTCGTCATCTTTGATGAGCCCACCGCGGTCCTTGATCCGAAGGAAGTGGAAGCTCTTCTGGAGCTACTGAGGAGCCTCAGAGACGAGGGAAGGATCGTGATTCTCATCGCTCACAAGCTTCAGGAAGTTCTGGCCATTGGCGATCGGTTCACGGTTCTCCGCAAAGGAGAACTTGTAGCAACCGCCCAGCGGGATGAGGTGGATGCCGAAAAACTCGCTGCCTGGATGGTAGGCGAGATGCCCGCGGTCCAATCCAAAGGAGAAGGTGCATTCGGGCCCGTAACGTTGGATGTGCGTGACTTGGTGGTTCAGGGTGATCGCGGCGAACGGAAGGTGTCGGGGGCATCACTGAAGGTGCGCTCAGGTGAAATCCTTGGGATTGGCGGAGTGGATGGCAACGGTCAGACAGAACTGATTGAGGCAATTCTTGGCCTGCGTCCGATCGAAGCGGGTGAGGTGCACAAGCTCGATACGCTTCGGGTCAGCTACGTACCGCAAGATCGTCATCGAGATGGTCTCGTGATGGACTTTTCGGTCACGGACAACCTCGTCCTTGGAGCGGTCTCGGAAGAGGAGGTTGGGACGGGGTTTTTCTTGAGCCGAAAGAAGATCAAGACGTGGTCCCAAGGTCTAATTGAACGTTTTGGAATCAAGGCCGAGGATCCTGCCGTTCCCGTGAAGGCGCTCTCCGGTGGCAACCAGCAAAAAGCGATTGTCGCCAGGAATTTGTATCGCCGCCCAGACTTGCTTGTCGTGGCAAACCCCACGCGTGGGCTGGATGTCCGCGCGACTGCGGCTGTGCATCGGGAGATTCTTGAGGCGGCGGCTCAGGGGACGGCTGTTCTGCTGGTGAGTACGGATCTCGACGAATTGTTCGCTCTGGCTCATACCGTTCTTTTCTTGAGTCACGGCACTGTGAGGGCGGGCGAAGGGGCCTCTGCGCTTGTCGGGGGAAGTGCGCTGTGAAGTTCCTTTCAGCGTTCGGTCGCATCGGCGGCGTGGTGTTAGCCCTGGTCGTCACTCTCTTGGTTTTTGGCATCCCGGTTGGACCGGGGATGAAGTTGCTCTATGAGGGCGCCTTCTCGGATGGATATGCGTGGTCGCAGACTTGGGTGATTACCACACCGCTCCTTTTATGCGCCCTTGGTATTTGCGTGGCCTGGAAAGCCGGAATGTTCAACATTGGTGGGGAAGGACAACTGATTGTTGGCGCACTCTTCTCGGCAACGCTCGCTCAGAAGCTCATTGCGGCCTCGAACACGGCGGGTTTTTGGGTTCTTCCGCTGCTTTTAGTCGGCGCGCTGGGTGGCGCACTCTACGCCCTTTTCGCGGGCTGGCTTGCGGTGAAACGGTCGGTCGAGCCAGTGATCTCGACGATTCTGCTGAACTTTATTGCCATCCAAGCACTTGGATTCGCCGTCAGCGGGCCTCTCAAACGTACAGACAGTGCGATGCCCCTTTCGGTTTCGCTCCCCCCTTCGCTCATGCTCCCGAAGTTCGATAGGAAGCTAGACACACATTGGGGAGTGCCCATAGCCTTTGTTGTGGGGATTCTTGTCTACGTTTGGCTTTTCCATACACGCGATGGATTCAGGCTTCGGGCGGTTGGACAAAATCCTAATGCGGCCCGGGCAAATGGTATTGAGCCGGACCGATACCGCCTGAGAGGTATGGCGATCTCCGGTGCCCTCTGCGGCCTAGCAGGGGCGATTCAATACCTAGGGATTTCCGGTCAACTCGGCACAAGCTTCTCCCAGCAATTCGGATTTCTAGCGATTCCCGTGGCTCTGGTCGGAGCGCTCAATCCAGCCGCCGTGTTGGGTTCCTCTCTATTTTTCGGAGCCCTGTTCGCTAGCACGACGAACTTAAGTCGTTTCGCCGGAGTCGGGTCAACTCTCGTGCCCGTGATTCAAGGGTTAAGCGTCTTCGGACTACTCGCGTTCCAAAAGTTCATTGATGATCGAGAGCGAATTAGGCTCTCTAGGAGTGCCGCCGAATGACCGATCTCGCTTCGCTCATTCGTTATGCTACTCCGATCGCTTTGCCTGCTCTAGGGGAGTCGCTCGGGGAGAAGGCAGGGGTCATCAACGTCGGTCTTGAAGGGCTAATGCTGGGATCAGCGTTCGCCGCAGCAATGACAACGATTAACACCGGCAATCCGTGGCTAGGGTTGTTGGCCGGTGCGGTTGTGGGAGTGCTGATCGCCCTTTTGCTCGGCGTCTTCGCAATCACATTGGGCCAGGATCAGATTGTTGTTGGGACCGGCATCAACTTGCTTTCGCTTGGAGTCTGCGGATCGGTTTTCGAGCGCGTTTTTGGCAAGAGTGGAAAGCTTCTGACCTTTGCCCAACTCCCAACCTGGAAGTTGAGCGGATGGATCGGCAATCTCGATATCGCCCTTCCTTTGTTGGTCGGTGTAATTGTGTTTTCGATCTGGCTTCTGAATAAGAGTGCCCTAGGGCTGAAAATGCGTGCTGCGGGTGAGTATCCCAACGCAGTTGTGGCTTCTGGCTTCTCTGTTCAAAGAGTTCGCTATATCGGTCTAGTGCTGATGGGGCTCATTGCGGGCATCGGGGGTGCCTACTTTGCCGTCGGTGTCACGGGTTCGTTTGCACCGGGCTACATCGCTGGGCGTGGATTTGTGGCGATTGCGATGGTCACCTTCGGTCGTTGGAAGCCTATCTGGATTCTGTTGGGTTCGCTGCTTATTGGATATGCCGACCGACTCCAACTGGATCTTCAGGCGTCGGGCATCAAGGTTCCGCTTCAGGTTCTGCTTGCACTCCCGTATGTGCTCACCTTGATTGTCCTTATCGTGCTTGGGAAGGGTGTTCGCGCACCTGCAGCGCTTGGAAAAGCGTATACAGAGAGGTGATTGCGATCGAGAACTCCCCACAAGCCGTTCCTAGCCGTGGATCGTTGGGAAGAACCGTTCGCATGGTTCGTCGACTCACCTTTTCGGCTGGACACCGGTATTGGCAAAGCGGTCTTTCAAAGGAAGACAACGTCAAACTCTTCGGCCAGATAGCCTCTCCCTACAACCATGGGCATAACTACGTTCTGGACGTAGAGGTCGAGGGCCAAGTCGATGAGTCGAACGGAATGGTGGTGAACATCAAGGTAATCGACGACATTGTTCGTCGGTCGGTAATTGAGCGCTACCACAACAAAAGCATCAACGACGAAGTGCCTGAGTTCGCCGACCGAGCTCCCTCGCTGGAGAACCTGCTGGATTCGCTCTGGCAAGAGATCGACCCACTTCTCCCAGCCGAGGTCTCCTTGACTCAACTTCGACTGGAAGAAATGCCTACGCTTTTTGGAGAAAAGACCATGACCGACACCCTTGTCAAGCTCACTCGCGTTTATGAGTTCGCCGCCTCGCACCGTCTCCATGCAGATGGTTTAAGTGCGGAAGAGAATATTCGGTTGTTTGGCAAATGCAACCACATCCACGGCCACGGTCACAACTACACGTTAGAGGTCACTGTTTCGGGATCTCCCGATCCGGTTTCGGGCATGATGTGCCCGCTCGACAAATTGGATGAGATCGTTGAGCAAACGATCCTTAAGCGATACGATCACCGCAATCTAAATCTAGATCTTCCCGAATACGAGGGGCGAAACACGACTTCCGAGGTAGTGGCCCTTCAAATCTTTGATGACCTGAAGAAAACCATTGACCACGAACAGGAATCCGGGAACTTCGGATCAGGTCGACTGTATCGGGTGCGGGTTCATGAGACCGCTAGAAACATCTTTGAAGTGACCGCCTGAAATTTTATCGTTAAAAGTCTTAACGCCTTCGCGCCCTTTTTCCTGCGGCCGTCGTCTAAATCCTCAAGCATGGTCCATTGGAACCAGAGACCCATAGGGAAGCGTGTTCCGCCACAGATGTGGCGGGACACGATAATACGCGCGGATTTCTTGCGCGATATCCAAGGGCCTGAACGTGCGTGCGTTCGGGCCTTTGTGTTTCAGAGGGGGCAAAGTCTCCAAGGCGCCCATGCGAATCTTCAGAACTTAGCCGAGCGTGACAGGCTCCCGGCTAGTCGATGGCACTAAGGAGAAACCTGCGATGGCACTACACGACGTATTGGTCCTAAACAGCAACTACGAGCCGTTGAACGTCTGTCACGTTCGGCGGGCAATTTCTTTGCTCATGCGCGGCAAGGCTGATGTTATTGTCGAACATTCGGTCTCAGTCAAGACGGTCAAAGGAGAACTCAACTCTCCGGCGGTCGTGCGCATGCGGTATCAGGTGAAACGACCTCTGCCCCAGTTAAGGCTCTCTAGGCACGCCGTTCTGGCACGAGACAATTTTACGTGTCAGTACTGCGGGGCTCGAGGGAAGGACATGACCATCGATCACGTCATTCCGCGATGGGCAGGTGGACCTCATACCTGGGACAACCTTGTAGCCTGTTGTCGGAAGTGCAACTTGAAGAAGGCGGACAAGACTCCTCAGCAGGCCAATATGAAACTTGCTCGCAAGCCGAAACGCCCGAGCTTCATCCCGTACTTGTCTTTGCCGCAGTATCTGCGAGCTCAAGGCAGAGAAGAGTGGCGAGACTTCTTGCCTTTCTTTCCCGAATTGAGTAACTACGTCGATCACGTTGCCTAACCTCCGGGCAGGCAACATGACTAGGGAAAAGGGAGTTTGAAAAGGAAGCTCCCTTTTCGACGTTTGAATCGTCATATAATGGCGATACCGCTCCGCGAGGTTGAGTCTAGGGAAAGGATTCCCAGTGAGACTCAAGGTGCGCCTCGGGCGGTATTATTGCGACAGTGAAATTTGTCGCTTCCATGGAGGGAAGCAGTTGCTATGAACGTCCTACAAATCGAAGGTGGATTCCGACTTCGGGGTGAGATCGAAGTTTCCGGCAGCAAGAACATCGCTCTTGCGCTCTTGTCGGCAGTTGCTCTTTGCAAAGAGCCTGTGACGCTGCGGAACGTTCCGCGAATCTCCGACACTCACATGAAGGCTCATCTCCTCGAAGAATTCGGGGCGAAGGTCGAGTGGGACGGTAACAACCTCACCGTGGACTGTTCCGGCCTCAAGATGGGTTACCCATCGGAAGAGTCCGTTCGGGCGATTCGAACCAGCTTTTACATGCTTGGGCCGCTCCTAGCAAGACTGGGCGAGGTTGAGCTTCCGGCACCGGGCGGCTGCAAAATTGGCGCTCGGCCTGTGGATTACCACGTTCGAGGCCTCCAATTGATGGGCGCTGAGATCGAGCTATCGGGTGGTCGATACTTCGCCAAAGCCGGAAAAATCAAAGGTGCTGATATCTATCTGGACTTCCCGAGTGCAGGTGCGACACAACACCTCATGTCGACCGCGGTATTGGCCGAGGGAGTCACAACCATTCAAAACGCGGCGATGGAACCTGAAGTCGTTGCACTTGCAGACTTCCTTCGTGCAATGGGCGCCAAGATCGAGGGCGCTGGGACCGCAACAATCACCATCTTTGGCGGAGCCCAACTTCATGCGTGCTCCTTCCGAGTTCCTGCAGACCGCATTCAAGTGGGAACCTTCCTGCTGGCAGGTGCAATCACCCATGGCGACGTTTCCGTTGTCGGCATCATGCCAGAAGATCAGACGGCGGTGGTGAACAAGCTTCGAGAGGCTGGTGCCCAAGTTGAAGAAACCAGCGAGACCGTTCGGGTGCGTGTGGATCAACGATTAGAGGCCATTCGTA
Source organism: uncultured Fimbriimonas sp. (assembly GCA_964471545.1). Classification (GTDB taxonomy): domain Bacteria; phylum Armatimonadota; class Fimbriimonadia; order Fimbriimonadales; family Fimbriimonadaceae; genus Fimbriimonas. Next base: position 22,477 of record CAYYJX010000041.1, read on the forward strand.
TTCGCACGATGCCGCACCCCGGTTTTCCGACCGATATCCAGCAGCCAATGGCGGCTACTCTTACGCTAGCGAACGGCACGAGTGTCATCGAAGAAACGATTTACGAGAGCCGATCAGGTCATGTCCCTGAACTCGTCCGAATGGGCGCGAACATTCAATCTGAAGGTCGCACTTCAATCATCCATGGGGTGAAGCGTCTTCACGGTGCCAACGTCGTCGCGTCGGACCTCAGAGCTGGAGCGGCTCTTTGCTTGGCCGGTTTGGCTGCTGATGGTGTCACGACGGTTGAAAACGTGCACTATATCGATCGTGGTTATGAGGCGATCGAGCACACTTTGAGCGCTTTGGGCGGAAAAGTGAAGCGCGTTGCCGTTGAGCCTCGTAAGGTACGCTAAAGGCTCCCTTGAAGCTAGTTCCGCGGATCGGCGTTGACCTTGGCACGGCCAATTTACTCGTATACAGACGGGGTAAGGGCATCGTGCTTTCCGAGCCGACGGTTGTGGCGATCAACACGTCCAACGGGGTCGTCCTGGCGGTCGGAAACGAAGCTCGGGAAATGCTCGGGCGAACCCCAGGCAACATCCAGGCGATTCGACCGTTGAAGGACGGCGTGATTGCGGATTACTCGACCACGCTCAAGATGCTCGAGTTCATCATCCGCAAAACGTGTGGAACCAAGCTCCCTTTTTCGATTAAGCCACACGTGCTGATTTGTGTGCCGTCTGGAGTGACGAACGTCGAGCGGCGAGCCGTTGTTCAGGCTGCTCTCGAGGCGGGTGCCGGTAAGGCGGAAACGATTGAAGAACCAATGGCGGCGGCGATCGGTGCCGGACTTCCAATCAATACTCCGGGTGGAAACATGGTCGTGGATATCGGTGGTGGTACTACCGATATCGCTGTGATCTCCCTGGGGGGCATCGTTCTCTCTAGCAGCATCCGCGTTGGCGGAAACAAGATGGATGAAGCAATCATTAAGCACATCCGGAATGCTTACTCTCTGATGATCGGTGAGCCGACGGCAGAGGAGATCAAAATCAGACTTGGTTCTGCGTTTCCTCTCCAGCAAGAACTCACGATGGAGGTACGGGGCCGAGACTTGATTTACGGATTGCCCAAGACGATCGAAATCACGAGCACCGAGATTCGAGAAGCCCTCAACGAACCGGTTCGTGCGATTGCCGAGCGTGTTTGCCACGTTTTGGAAGAGACTCCGCCAGAACTCGCCAGTGACGTTATTGAGCGGGGAATCACCCTAACCGGTGGTGGCGCTCTCTTGAAGGGTCTCGATCGACTCCTCCAGTCGGTTACTGATATTCCTGTCAGGGTTGCCGATAATGCTTTAGACTGTGTCGCAATTGGAACCGGAAAAGCTCTTGAAGATCTAGACGCAATCTATAAGAGCGGCGCAGTAAGCACGATATGAAAAACCTCCTCTGCTCCCTTATCGTTTGTTCGGTCGCACTTTGTGGTGCTCAAGGGACGGAGGACAAGAAGCCGGATTACAAAAAGCGCATTGAGGCTCGCCAAAAGCAACTTGAGGCGGAGAAGAAGCTCGATGCTCAGATCGTGACTCGCGCTCAGGCGATTCGAATTTTCCAACGGGCGGATTCTGCTCTTCAGGCTGCGGCCAAGCTCCCGAAGCCGGTCTGGAAGTGCACTTTGGCCAACGATAAGGCCCAGCTAACTCGGTCAGAAGTGATCGAACAGTTCGCTGCTTGGGAGAAGGCTTATCGACCCTACTTCACCAGAAAGGCCCGTCCAGTCAAGTTCGAGGATTCTCGGATCGTCGCGGTAAAGAATCGTCCGGTTGCGATCGATTTGATCAAGAAGGGGATATTAGCGCCGTATGGCCCCCTCGTCACCGACAAACTCGAGACGGTTTCGATTGGAGTTTTTGGAGACGCAGTGGGAATGGCGATTTCAAGAATTGCCGATTTCGTTCATCGTCCAAGCAGAGAGTTCTCTCCGCAAACTATGAAACCAGGCTAGTCGACTGTTACGACAGACTGAACGCCAGGGATCTTTGCCTTTAGAACTTCTTCAACCCCATTTCGGATGGTGAGGCTGGACATAGGGCAAGAGCGGCAGGCTCCTCGGAGTCTCAATTGAACTTCTCCGCCCGACGAGACGTTGACCAGCTCAATGCTTCCACCGTGAGAGTTAGCGTACTTCTCCACGGACGCCATTTCCGCTTGAACGCTTTCGAAAAGAGCCTGATTCTCAATCTCTACCGAGGTCGATTGACCTAGAAGTCGACGAATCAGGCTCATATCCTTATCCTACTCGCTGGTCTTTAGGAATGTCGCAACCAGACCTGCATATACGAAGCACCGCTATTCGCCCATAAGCGATAGGGCTTGAGTGTAAGCGACGCTTCCTCTCGTTCCGTTGTTTCCAGTTCTGCGTACGGCTCCTCCGTAAAGTCCAAGGATTCGCGAACCACTGGAACGCGATAGAGCGGTGAACCGTCAGCGGCTTTTCCTACTTGTTCGATCTGCTCAATATCGAGAAGCTGCGTCAGCTGCGGGGCCTTTGCCAGTTCCTTTTCTTCGGCCGCGTAAATGGTCGGGCCGTAGACCAGGGCAAGTCTTCCGGCATTGTCCAAGATGGCAGGGTGACTCTCGATCCATTTGGGTTCGAGATGAAAGTCTAGGTCGATGGTATCGCCATTCTTCCAGGAGCGCGTGAACAAGGCATAACCTTGCTCGTACTCGGCTCCATCTTCCGAGCCCTTAAGATCCGTTGTTACCTCTTCAGCCCAATCCGGAATTCGGATAGCGAGTTCAAGGGTTTTCGGTGCCTTCTTTATGACGATGGTTGAGTTGCCTTTCTGTGGATAGGAAGTTTCAACCGCTAGGACAAGCTCCCCAGATGCCAGTTGGATCGTCCACTCTCCGCTGATTGGAAAATGTAGATAGACGCGATTTCCATCGACAGAGAGCGCATATCGGTCGATTAAGCCAATGGTTCGTGCCACGTTCGCCGGACAGCAGGCGCAAGGGAAGTAGGTTTGTCGCTCGGTGTTCGATCTGCTCTCCAGTGGGTTCTCGTAGAAGTACTCTCGCGTATCCCAAGAAATGCCGGAGAGAACGCCATTGAAAAGGGTTCTCTCAACAACGTCGATATACGCAGAGTCTTTGGTGAGTGCGAACATCTGCGAACCCCACATGGCAAGCGCGATACCTGCGCACGTCTCGGCGTAGGCATTGAAGTTCGGTAGATCGTAGTCGTGAGTAAAGCCTTCGTTCGTTCCACTCGATCCGATTCCCCCGGTCACATACATTCGTTTGAGAGTCAGGTTCGACCATACGGCATCAAGAGCTTCGATTTGCGATGGGTTCGGAGTGACCGAGTTGATCCAAGCCACCGCCGCGTAGAGGTAAGCCGCCCGAACCGAGTGACCTTCGATCGTTCGATGCTCATGGATGGGAGCATGGTCTTGAGCATAGGCGCCATCGTAGATACCGTTCTTGTAGTGGAGAGCTTTGGCACCCGGGAAGATGGCACCGGTTTCGGGGTCCTGCAACTCTTGCTCGAACGTAGACGGTCTCTCCCCGCGGTGGTCGATCATTCTCTTGGCGAAGTCGAAGTAGTCTTGATTGCCAGTGACTCGCCAGAGCCTCAACAGGGCGAACTCGATTTCTGGATGACCGCAAAATCTGGCCGGCTCGGCCGTAAAGAACTTGCTCACCAGAAGGTCGGCGAACTTGATTCCGATGTTTAGAAGTCTCTTTTCCCCGTGCCGTTCAAACCATGCGACGCCCGCTTCTATGAGGTGACCGGCGCAGTACATCTCATGGTCGACCGCAAGATTGGAAAATCGCTTGGACTTCGGATTCAGCTGGAAAAAGGTGTTAACGTAACCATCTTTGTCTTGGGCGGCTTCGATCACACTCACGCACTCGTTGACCATCCCCTGCAAATCAGCCTGCGGCTCGACTTCCATGACATAAGCCGCAGCTTCAAGCCATTTGTAGACGTCGGAGTCGTTGAATCGAAAGCCGTCAAACGTGTTGAAGTTCCCAGCGGTGACGTTTCGAAAGTTCTGCAGTCGCCCAGTGGATTCCATCTCCTGGTATTGGGAGGGAAGACCCTTTGTGGCGAGATTTTGGATGTAGGTCTTCCACATCGATTCGCCGTGCTGAAACTTGATCGTCTTGGTCACGACAAAACTTTACCGGAGCAAGCCTTCTGCTAGGCTGCTACGGTTCGGTTTCGGCCCGTGCGTTTTGCCTCATACAGGCGAACATCGGCTAGGGAGAGCAAACCATTCGGCGTCGAGACCATGGCAGAGGTGGTGGCGATGCCAATGCTTACGGTTACCGGAGCGGGATCCCATGCGAACTCTGCAATCGTTCGCCGGAGCCTTTCTCCGATGTACCGCGCGGAATCCGCGTCCGTTCTGGGGAGAATGACGGCGAACTCTTCACCACCAAATCGCGCGGGTAAATCCCCGCTGCGACAATTGGTTTGTAGAATTTCACCGAGCTTCTTAAGCACCTGATCACCTGCCATATGCCCAAAGGTGTCGTTGATCTGCTTGAAGTGATCGATGTCTAGGAGCAAAAGGCTTACCTGGTCGCGATCGATCGACCGGAACTCTCTTTCCAGCTCGGTTACCAGGCCTCGTCGGTTGGCTATTCCCGTCAACTCGTCGGTGAGGGCTAGCCGAATGAGATTGAGATCAAAGGCCGCGGGTGCTTGCTCTGTGGACTCTCGCCGGAATGAGTGCAGTAAGCCCGTAAGAACATTTTCACTATTGAAAAGGCGTTTACATCCGTGCCACACCATTGGAAGCGATACGGATGTTGGATCGGACAGTAGCTCTTCTGCAAGATCCCCCGAGTCGGCTCTGCACGCGTCTTGGATGCGGGGGCGAAGGATCGAAGGCACGACTGACCCAAGGTCGGTCCCTACCACTTGAAAGTCTCGAACTCCGAACAGCGATTCAGCCATCTCGTTGATCTCTCGGATGACACCATCGGGATCGGTGCAGAT